>CBFGWV010000096.1:0-15444 GCA_965652545.1 uncultured Candidatus Competibacteraceae bacterium
CGCCTCCGTTTGAAGACCAAGCAGCCTGCGACACACGGGCGCCGCCCGTGTGTCAGGTGCAGGCCCATGTCACCGGTACACCCGTCATCGGCGCCGCCCGAATGAACGGTTGCATTATGCCGATCACCCTATTGTTCGGCTTGACCAGGGTTTGTTAGAAATGCTGCTGGGTCTAACTCGAAAGTGGACCTTTGGAGACGCCGATGAGTGTTAATTCGTCACAGAATAATGCGTCCCGCGCCGCCTACCTCGAGGTGTACGACGACCGCAAGATGCGAGCAGATCAGGCCCAAGACCCGGCTCTGAAGCAGCATTTCGAGGCGGAACTTCAGGTCATCCAGCAGATGCTCGATGCAATGGGTGGCAGTGCGCCGCAGGAGGGGACGGGGCTGGATGGCAGTGGCATGCCGGATGCCGCCCCACCGTCCGGTGTGCCGGTCGAGGATGGCATCACCACGCCCGGGCAGCCGGGGCCGCAAGGCCCAAGCGGCGGCAGCTACGATGATCTGATCGAAAAGTACGCCGCTCAGTACGGCATCTCCCCGGCTGTCGCAAAGGCTGTCATGGCCAAAGAATCCCAAGGCAACAGCGATGCCGTATCGTGGGCGGGCGCCGCGGGGCTCATGCAGGTCAAGCCGGGTACGGCCTCCGAGGTGGCCGGCCGGACGGTCAGCGAGGAGGAGCTTCGCGCCGACCCGGAATTGAACATTCGGCTTGGCATTGCCTACCTGGCAAAGATGATGCGGGAGAAGGGCAACCTCGAAGATGCGCTGGGCGCCTACAATCAGGGGCCGAATGCCAATTGGCGGGCCATTGCCGAGTCGCAGGAGTACGTCCGCACCATAACCGCCAGTTTGCGTACCGGAACCCTGCCGACCTGGGGTTGATGCAGCGTCGATGACTCGACCGGTGGCTTGATACGGATCATCGCCGGGCGCGCGGTTTTCGCCGATGCTTGAGGGCATCGAGAGGCCACCGCCAGGAACCGCACCCCGTGACCAGCCCCGCCACGCCCAACCCCTTCGATGCGTATCCACCGGCCACCATCGCGCGACTGGTGGCCGATGCCGGCGTTCGAAAGGCGAACTTCGCCATGTTGCCCACACTTACCCTCGGTGTGCTGGCAGGCGCCTTCATCGGCTTCGGCGCCTTGCTGTACATGGTGGTCATGACCGGTAACGACCTGGGCTTCGGCCCCGGGCGGCTGCTGGGTGGTCTGGGCTTCTCTCTGGGGCTGATCCTGGTGATCGTGGCCGGTGCGGAGCTGTTCACCGGCAACAACTTGATTGTCATGGCCTGGGCCGATGGCAAGGTAAGTACGGTTCGCCTGCTGCGCAACTGGACGCTGGTGTACGCGGGCAACTTCATCGGTGCGGTGGCCACGGCCGCGGTGGTGTGGCAGTCGGGTGTGCTCGGGCTGGCCGATGGTGGCGTGGGCGAAACCGCCGCGGCTGTCGCCCGCGGCAAGATGGCGCTTGCACCCATGGAGGCTTTCTTACGCGGTGTGCTGTGCAACGCACTGGTGTGCCTGGCGGTATGGATGTGCTTTGCCGCCCATAGCGTTACCGACAAGGTCATGGCCATCATCTTTCCGATCGCCGGTTTCGTGGCCATCGGCTTCGAGCACTCGGTGGCCAACATGGTGTTCATTCCTCTGGCCTTGATGACCGGCACCCCGGGTGTGGACGGCGGTGGCCTTGTGGCCAATCTCGTCCCGGTAACCCTCGGCAACATCGTTGGTGGCGGCGGCTTCGTCGCTCTGGTTTACTGGCTGGTCTATCTTCGTCAATCTTAAGTGCCTGTGCTTGAATGTCCGTGATCGATTCTGAACGCCGCTTTGGTGGCATAGCCCGTTTATACGGCCGTACCGCCGCGCAACGGCTGGCCGCATCCCACGTCACCGTCATCGGTGTCGGCGGGGTCGGGTCATGGGCGGCCGAGGCCCTGGCTCGCAGCGGAGTGGGGCGGTTGACCCTGATCGACCTGGACGAGGTTTGTCTCAGCAACGTCAACCGGCAACTGCATGCTCTCGAGGGCACCGTGGGCCGCGCCAAGGTCGCGGTGCTGGCCGAACGCCTGCGAGCGATCAACCCCGCTTTGCGCTGCGACACCGTAGAAGACTTCCTCACCCTGGAGAACATGGTCGGGTTAATGGCGCCGCGGCCCGATGCCGTGCTCGATGCCATCGACAACGCCCGGGTGAAGGCCGCCCTGGTCGCCTGGTGTCTGCGCAACAAGTTGCCCCTGGTCTGTGCCGGGGGCGCTGGGGGCAAGCTCGATCCGACGCAGATCCGCGTGGCCGATCTCAACCGGACCATCCAGGACCCGTTGCTGGCCAAGGTGCGCAAGCACTTAAAACGATTTCACAATCTGACCCGTTCGGCGGGGAAGCGTTACGGCGTAGACTGTGTCTTCTCCACCGAGGCACTGACCTATCCCACTGCCGACGGGGGCACGTGTTCTTCCCGTGAGTCTGCTCTCAATACGGCGCGAATGAACTGCGAAAACGGTTTTGGAGCCGTAACCATGGTAACTGGCAGTTTCGGCTTCGCGGCCGCAGCGCGCATCGTTTCGCTGCTGTCGTCAAAGTAGGCGCCTCTGTCCATGGTAGGCAGGAATACGGTAGTCGGCGTAGTCCTATTTCCGTATTGCATTTATGTTGCAAAGTTGAAGAATGGTCCTGTCGGATAACCGAGAAAAAATGCTGATTGGTTCTACACTTTTCACATCAATCAGCGCCATGCGGCCAAGGCATCCGTCGGGTGACGTATCGGGCGGTGGATATACTGATTGAGGAAGGAGGCTCGGCCATGTCAACGCTTCGGCATCGTTCAAGAAAGCCGCCGGACCGGCCGTGCGGTGTGCGCACGCATGTGATCGTCTGGCCGGTGGGGCGCAGCGCAGGGCGCTTGCTGTTTGGTTGCGAGCCCAGAGGCGCGGTGAACCTGAGCGCGCGTCGGACCAGGCTGGCGCTTCTCCCTCGGCACGGCCAGGCGGTATCCGCCGGCGATGGGCGACAGGTCATGGCGCTGGAGACCTGCCGGGGGCAGGTCAGGATCAGCCTCGGCGAGGGTGCCCTGGTGTCACTCACCGCCCGCAGCGTCATGTTGGGCATCGGTGGTGGTGTGATTCCGTTGTTTGGAACGGGTGCGGCAACGGCGGGTCCGGCGGCGGATGCGGGCCGGCTTGAGTGCCTGGCCTGTTTCGACGGGCTCTCGGCCTGCGTCTTGGTCAACGCGCGTGGCGACCGCTTCCAGATCGAGATCGCCAGCGTACCGCGCGCCAATGGCGAGGAAAGCGCCAGCAAGGTGGTCATCACCCGCCTCAGCGCGCAGCGGGCACCGATGGAGCAACTCGAGGTCAGCGGGCTGGACTGCGGCAAGCTCAGTGTCTATCGCAGCTTCGCCGGGGCCCTGGCGACAGCCGGTGCACTGTACGGCATCGAGCACACTTTCGAGCGCAAGCTGTTCGGCCGTTAGGACGCTGTCCCCGCCGCCCGCGTCAGCTCGCGGCGCCGGCCCGTATCCACTTCGTCGCGATCCACTTCTCGCCACGCAACACCGGCTCACCGCAATGCTGGCTGAGGATATCCTCGCGCCCGCTCGCATCGATATTGGAGAACCACAAGGCCGAGCCTCTGTGGGGGCTGATCGCAATGCCGGCCCTGGGGAACGCCGTGTAGCCGCCGGCTGCGACGTCATTGAGATAGAGAATCACGGTCGATATGCGTTGTCCGCCACGCATCAGCTGCACCAGCGTCTCGAGACGGTCACGGGGAAACCAATCGCAATGCGGTAAAAAATACTCGCCCTCGCGATAGCGGGAGATCTGCAGCAGTTCGCCATTCTCCACCGGCAACCCGGTCAGCGAGGCGATGCGCCGTTCGATGCGCTCGATGAGCGGGTTGGGAAAGTGCGTACGGAAATCGTAACTGCAACTGGTCCTGGCGACGCTCCGGCCACGGTGTCCCTTGTTCGCGTCGATGGCCGTGGAGCGGCGCATCGCGTCGCGGGCGTGATCGATCATCCAGTCGCATTCCGCGGGCGTGAGAAACCCATCGAGCACCACAGCACCGGGGCGTTGCAGGCGTCGGCGTACCTGCATCGGCTGGCCGTCGAGTGCGAATACACCGTCGAAGTCCTCGCCGGGCAGATGAGGGGTGGGGTTGCGGTAGGTGCTATCGAGCACATGCGCGATGACCGTGCGGGCGTCCAGGTGACCGTACCCGGCGCGGGGAAACCGCTCGATCACCTGCGGTAAGTCGGCGATGGTGGTCAGATTGGCACGCACCCAGGCGTGGCAATCTTCGGGGACGGTGGTCATGAGTTGTAAGACTACGGCTGGTCTGTGCAGGGGCGACAGTGAACGGACGCGATAGGCCAGGACCACCCGCGCTGCCTGTGGTACGACCTTTGGCCGATGTCTGTATGCCGGCGGGGCCGATATCCTGGAGTCTGTCGTCGTCGCGCCGGGAAGACCCGCATGAGTCAGCTCAACGTCGCCCGTACCGTGTTCCCCGGGGGGATAGACGTCTTGTATCTGCGCCTCTCGGGGGTGGTGGACTTTGGCGTGGCGTCCCAGATAACCCAGCACATTGCCGGCAACCAAGAGGTCGAGGACCTCGCCGTGGCTGTAGACCTGTCGGAAACCAGCGCCATCGTCGGCGCAGGCATGCGTGCCATCATGGACATCTATCGGCGCGTGGGGCGTAAGCGGCTGGTGCTCATCTGCAAGGCCGGCGCGGCCTACGACACGCTCAAATGGACGGGAATGACCGACCTGCTCGGCACGTTGATGGTCGAGGACGGCTGACGGCGAAACCCCGCGGGCTCGGTAGCTCTCAGTCGCCGAGCCAGATCGGTATCGGCCGTCCGATGTAGAAGCCCTGTACGAAGTCCACCTCCAGTTCACGCGCACGGCGCAGCACAGACTCTGACTCGATACCCTCGATGACCGTCTTCATCCCCAGTGCCTTGGCCACGCGCACGAAGGCCGATACCAATTCCTGATCGCGGTCGTCGGTGTCCAGGTGGGTGGTGAACAGTTTGTCGATCTTTATACCGTTGACCGGCAGGCGTTTGAGGTAACTGAACGACGACAGCCCGGCACCGAAATCATCCAGATAGAACTCGCAGCCGAAGGCTTGCAGGCGCTCGATGAGTTTCAGCGCCTTGCCGAAGTGATTAATGGCCGCGGTTTCGGTGACCTCGAAGGTAATGCGCTCGGGGGCGATACCGTTGTCGGCGAGGTGTTCCTCGATGAACTCGGCCAACGCATCATCATCCAGGCTGATGCCTGAGAGATTGATGCTGACGCGCTTGCGCGGGTCAGGCAGCCATTGGCGCAAGGCCTCCAGGGTGTGCCTGATGACCCAGCGATCCAGCGAGACGACCATGCCGAAGCGTTCCGCGGCAGGGATGAAGGCGTCCGGCGGTACGAGTTGGCCACCCGGTTCGAGCAGGCGAACCAGCATCTCGAACGATGCCGGTCCGCCACCCCCGTCGGCGCGCACAATGCTCTGTGCCCACAGGCGAAAACGGTCGTGGGTGAGCGCATCGTGCAGCGAGGCGGCACGGTGTATGGTCTGGCGCTGTTCGCGAACCGCCTCGCGCGCCGGGTCGCAGACCTCGACCCGGTTGCGGCCGGCGTCCTTGGCGGCGAAGCAGGCCATGTCCGCCAGCGCCATGGCATCGCGTACCGAGGCCACCTGCTTGCCCAGCGGCACCAAGCCTACGGAGATGCCCACCGCGTAAGACTTGTCGCCCTCGATGTGGCGATGCTCGACCACCCGCTCGCGGATCCGGTTGGCCCGTTCCACGGCTTTGTCCATCGGGCAGTCGCGCAGGATGAAACCGAACTCGTCGCCGCCCAGGCGGGCGATGACGTCTTGCGAGCGCAGTTCGGCCCGCAGGATATCGGCGATCTGCTGCAGCAACTGATCGCCTGTGGCATGCCCGGCGGAGTCGTTGACGATCTTGAACTGGTCCAGGTCCGCGCAGCCCAGCACATGGGTCTGGCCGTCCTCGGCCTGGGAGACGGCGACTGCCAGGTCGCGCTCGAAGGCGCGCCGGTTGCGCAGCCCGGTGAGCTCGTCGTGCAACGCCTGGTAGGCCAATTCATCGTGCTGCGCACGCAGGGCGCTGACGTCGGTCATGACCATCACCGCACCGACCACCTCGCCCTCTGCATTGCGGATGGGCGCGGCCGAGTCCTGCACGGCGACCATCACCCCGTCGCGGTTCTTCAGCACGGTGTTGTCCGGCAGGTTCATGCGGGCGTTGCGTTGCAATGCCTCCATCAGCGGGTTGTCGACCGCCTCGCCGGTATCGCGGTTGAACAGGCGTAAGGTGTCGCCGATATGCAGGCCTTCCAGTTCGTCGGCGTCCAGACCCAACAACTGCTCGGCTGCCGGATTGGCCAGAACGATGTGACCGTGCAAGTCGACGGCGATGACCGCATCGCCCATGGATCGGAAAAGGATTTCGAACCATTCGGTCTGCCCCGAGGCACCGAAGGTGTACCAGAAAGGCAGATCGCCTGTCGTGGTCGTGTCGGTGGCCACCGTGCCGCATGTCGAGGCTACAGTGGCCGTCTCCAGTTCACCGGATAATTGCAGGCCTGGGTGCTGCAATGACATGAGACCCCCCACACGATTCCTGGCTGAACGCGGATCCGGCCATCCTGCCGGTACCGTCTTCGCCCCGGCATGGAACGTCGAGCCAGACCGTTCCATGGCACCCGCCGAGCATCCTGGCGGGTAGTTACGTCTGATTCGGCACAGCCTCCCGGTGTGGGAGCGCCTTGTTGCTAATGTTCGTTGACGTCGATGTTAGGCCGTAACAGCGATGAGTGTCTTCAGCCATGCGTTGCAGTCCAATCGGCTAATCGTATTGCTCACTGCCTTTCGACGTAGGCCGTTCAGGTGGTTGGGACCAGCGTCGTGGGCCGCTTCCTGAGCGTTTGCCTTAATGGCTTCGTTTGTCGTTGCGTAATCGGCGTACGTTTGGGCGACAGCCGCTCCATCGTCTCGAGCACAGCGACATCCGCCGTGGCCAGCGGTATCCAGCGCGCATCGTGCTGTACGATTACGCGGCGCTCCTGCCCCCAGGCCAATAGCGATGGCTCATGTGATGCAGTGGCTTTGCCAGTCAGTGCCAGCATTGCTTGGTCTGCGTCGATAGGCGTAACGGCGTCGCCGGGCGTCAGGCCACGGCTGTCGACCAGATCAAAGCCGTGCGGACGCACGCGCACGTGCAGTTCGGGACGCTTGCCGCCGCCATGCCAGGTACGATTCCACAAGGCCAGTTCGTCGGCGATCGCCGCCACCACCTCGTTTCGCGCCCGCGATGCGCTGGTAAAGCGGGCCTCGAAGAAATACGCCACCTTGTCTGCCGGTGCGCCGACCGGCAGTACGTCACGGTAGGCCTCGAAGGCGCACAGGCCATCGATACCGAACGCCGCAGGCTGGGTGAAGTAGGGCGAGAAGCGGCTGATGACGATAGGCACGATACCGGTCGGCGGATGGAGGTGGCGCAGCAGCGGCAACAGCGCCAGGGTTTCGCGGTAGAACGCCAGATCGTCGCCGGGAAAGCCGCACAACAGGTTCCATTGCATGTCCACGCCGCAGACCCGCGCATAGCGCAGGGCGGCGATGTTCTGGCCGGCCGAGACGCCTTTTCGCATCAGCGTCAGCAGTCCGCTGGACAAGGCCTCGATGCCCGGTTGTATCGCCGTGACGCCGGCGTCCGCGAGCGTGCGCATGTGTGCAAGGGTGAGGTTCGATTTCTGCTCATAGAACAGGCGCAGCGGCGGCAGCTCGCGCTGGATGCGCGGCAGCAGCGTACGAAAATACTCGTGCGGCATGATGTTGTCGGCCATGGCCACCGTTTTGCCGGGGTGGCGGGTCGACAGCTCGCGCAACTCGCTGATCACCCGGTCGGGCGATTTGGCGCGAAACCCCATGCCCTCGCCGTTTAGGCCGCAAAAGGTGCAGTGGCTTTTCTGCCCCCACCAGCAGCCACGGCTGGACTCGTAGGGCAGGCTGCCCTGGCCATCGCGGGCGATCGGGCCATCGGGAAGCACGGCCGCCAGTTGGCGGTAGTAGTCGCTGAAATCCGGCGTGGGCAGGGCATCGAGACGGTTGCAGGGCAGGCCGCGGACGATTGGGCCAGACGGTAGCCGCCCTTGCGAGAACGCATGCAAAAAAGCCACGAACGTGGCCTCGCTCTCGCCGGAGAAGACCACATCCACGAACGGCGCGATGGCGCGTATGCCCTCGGCCATCTCGTCCTCGCAGTTCGCGCCGCCAATGATCCTGACGGTATCCGGACGGGCACGGGCGATGGCCCGCAACAATGCAAGCCCGGGCGCGGTCTGCTCAAAGGTCGAGGTACTGCCTACCAGTGTCGGGCAGGCGTGCGCAAGCCGCGGGGCGAAATCGGCAAGCCATTGCACCGCCTGGGTTTCGAGCGCAAGCAACCCCTCCAGGCTCAGGCCGATACGGCGTGACCCGCATATTGCCTTGCCGTCTTCGTTCGTGGTCAGTTGCCGGTGGATCGCCAGCACATGGGCAGCGCGATCATGGCCCAGCGGCGGCGTGTCATAGGCTTGGCGGCAGAACAGGCGTTCGCCGATCAACCAGGTGACCGGCATCTGGCCGATGGACTGGTAGGCCCGCTCGCCGATCCAGCGCGCGAACCACAGGTTGGCGTAGACCACGCCGACCGAGAACCCGGCCTCACGGGCGCAGGCCTGGAGCAGGTGCACACCCAGGCTGGGACGATCGAGCGGCCCGAACGGCGGGACGATCAGCACCGCCTGGCACGGCCCGAGCAGCGCGCCGGGGTCGGCCGCGGTCGTACGGCCGGTGTCGGTCACCGCGCCCGCTCGCCGGCGGCCAGACGGGTCTGATCACGCAGTGATGGTCGGCGCTGCTCCATGCGGTGCAGCAGCGCGTAGTCGGCCACCGCCAGGGGCACATAGGTGGCATCGCGCTCCACCACCACCTTGCGTGCCAGGGCCCAGGTATAGACCGAGGCGTCGGCATCCGCCGGCAAACGTCCGGTAAGTGCGATCTCTGCCTGCTGGGCGCCGATGCGCTCGACGGTCGGACCGCCGAGGCCTCGCGTATCGGTCAGATCGTAACCCTCGCCCCGTGCCGACACGTGCAACACCGGCCGTTCGGACGCCGGTCCACTCCAGGCCTTCACCCAGGCGTCGATCTCGCGCTGAATGGCCGGTATGACATCGTTCTTCTCGCGCGAGGCGCTGGGGAAGTCGCAATCGAAGTAATACGCCACCTTCTCCAGCGGCGCGTCCTGCGGAAGCACATCGCGGTACGACTGGACGGCATGCATGTTGCGGATGCCATAGTCGTCCGGGCGGAAGAAATAAGGCGAGAACCGGCTGATCGCCACCGGCGTGGCGTCACCCGAGGGCGTATGCAGATGCCGCAGCAGCGGCATCAGTTCGAGCGTTTCGCGATAGAACGCCAAATCGTCGCCCGGAAACCCGAACAACACATTCCAGCGGATCGAGATATCGAACACGCGGGCATAGCGCAGGGCGGCGATGTTCTGCGATACCGACACGCCCTTGGCCATCAACCTGAGCAAGCCGGTGGACAGGGATTCGATACCCGGCTGCGCACTGCGAATGCCGGCCTCGGCCAATGCGCGCACGTGCTCCAGCGTGAGGTTGGATTTAAGCTCGTAGAACAGATTCAGCGGCGGCAGCTCGTCGCGGATACGCGGCAGCAGGCTGCGGTAATACTTGTGCGGCATGATGTTGTCGGCCATCGTCACCAGCGTGCTCGGATAGCGCGAGGACATCACCCGCAAATCATCGAGCACACGCTCGGGGGACTTCTCGCGAAACCCCATGCCTTCGCCATTGAGGCCACAGAATGTGCAATGGCTTTTCTGGCCCCACCAGCAGCCGCGGCTGGTTTCGTAAGGGATGCAGGTGAGCTTGCGGAAGGTCGTGCTCTCGGGCAGCCAGGCTTCGATCTGCCGGTAGTACTCGCTGTAATCCGGTGTGGGAATATCGTCCAGCCGAGTGCACGGTTTGCCGTGCACGATCGGGGCCTCGGGCAGACGCCCTTGGGCGTGGGCGCGCAGAAAGTCCACCAGCGCGTCCTCGCACTCACCGGAGAACACATGGTTCACATAGGGTGCGATGGCGTGGATGCCCTCGGCCATCTCGCCCTCGCAGTTGGCCCCGCCGATGATGCGGGTGACCTCGGGGCGCATCGCGGCCACCCGGCGCAGCAGAGCCAGCGCCGGGGCGGTCTGTTCGAACATCGTCGTGGCGCCGACCACCGCTGGAGCGATGTGGGCGAGTTGCGGCGTCAAGGCATCCAGCCATAGACCAGCCTTTCGCTCCAGCTCGAACAGCGCGCCATGCTCGAGCCGGAAGGCATTGGTACGGGTTTGTGCCACATCGTCGACGCTGATCTCGCCGATGATCTTGCGGTACTCCTCCATCACATGCGCCGCCTGGTCGTGACCCAAGGGCGGTGTGTCGTAGGCGAAGCGGGCGAACAGGCGCTCTCCCACCAGCCATGGGTGAGGCATCATCAGGATGGAGCGGTACGGGTGTTCGCCGATCCAGCGCGCGAACAACAGGTTGGCGTACAGCACGCTGACAGAAAAACCCGCCGCTCGGGCACAGGCCTGGAGCACATGCACACCCAGGCTGGCCCGGTCCAACTGGCTGAAGGGCGGCACGATGAGCAGCATGTCGCAGGGCTCGACCAGACTGGTAATGTCGATGTGCTCGTTCATGTTTCCTGCGTCCTTACCGTTGAAAAGCCCGGGAGTTCCTGGCGGCCGGGAAATCGCTGCCGTCGATTGAATTCAGTCGGGCCTCTTCTGACGTTAACGTCATCATGCACAAGTCGTTTTTGTCTGGACACTGAGCGAAAAGATAAGCCCGGCCCGCCGTGTGAATATTTATAAAGTGATATTCATAAATAAGCAGAAAGTAATATTACTTGTCCTGTCTGTTGCCCTTGAATGAAGGTAAGACGTTGTTTTATATGGTGGCTTCTCCTTCAGTAATAGACATTGGCGATATCGCGATTAGCGAGCTTTCAAGCGGTTAACGGGGTGATACCGTTTAGTCAGCCAAACAGTCGGCGAGTCCGTTCGTAAACCCGGGTCGACGGACGCATGTGCTGGGAAGCAAACATGATTCGGTACGGCGACGGGAGAAGAAAAATATGATTGTCGTGGATCGTTCGAATAAGCCTCCACCAGTCGACCCGGTTCATCAGGGGGCGAATGGCGGGCCGGATGCGCAGGCTCAATTCAACCAAGCAGCCCAGGAGGCGGCCGGACAGCCCCCCGGGCCCAGCGAGCCGATCGGCGACAACTACTGCGCCTCGAACGTCAGCGACGGCAGTGACGGGGTCGTCTACTCCGGCTGCGGATCCAACACCAGCCCCTCCTGGGCTCTCGCAGAGGGCGGTGTCTGCCAAAGCAACACCTTCACCGACCACGATCCCAACGCCGAAGCTCAGGCCCAGGCCGACAGCGGGCCGACCTGGCCCGGGGCAGGCACCTCGCCGTGCCCGGCGAATATCAGCGGCGGCGGTATCGGCGCGGTGGGGTCTCCCTGCGCGCCGAACATCAGTGGCGGTAGCGCCGGTCCGACCGGATCGCCGTGCACGGCCAACATCAGCGGTGGCAGCGTCGGGGCCACAGGCTCGCCCTGTGCGGCCAACGTCAGTACCGGTAGCGTTGTGCCTATCGGCTCGCCCTGCGTAGCCAATACCAGTGCAGGCAGTGTCGGTGCGGTCGGTTCGCCATGCGTCGGCAACGCCAGTACAAACAGTTGGTTTCCGGTAGCGTCCCCGTGTTTGGGCAACGCCAGCGTTGGCGGGTTTTGGCCGCCAGCGGTAGCTGACCCTTGCCTTGGTAACGCATCGGTAGCCGGGGGCGGCGCCGGTTCCGCCTGTGCCGGAGAAGCGTGTGCGGGCGAAGCCTGTGCGGGCGAAGCCTGCGCGGGTGACGCCTGTACGGCGGAGGCCTGTGTCGGCGACGGGTGCGCGGCCGAGGGTTGCGTGGCCGATGGTTGTGCAGCCGAGGGCTGCGCTGCCGAAGGCTGTGCCGCTGAAGGCTGCGCTGCCGATGGCTGTGCCGCCGAAGCCGGCGGCGTGGATTTCGGCGGGCTGGAGGGTTGCAGTGCCGATGCCTGCTTCGCCGATCTCGGCGTTGCCGACGGTTGCGCGGCGGAAGCCTGCGCGGCGGACGGTGCGGTGGTCGAAGGCTGTGGCGCGGATGCCTGCGCGGCGGAGGCTTGCGGGGCGGACGGCGGGGGCGTCGAGGCCTGCGGTGCCGATGGCGCAGTGGTCGAAGGTTGTGGCGCGGACGCCTGCAGTGCCGAAGCCGGCGGCGTCGACTTCGGCGGTATCGAAGGTTGCGGTGCGGATGCCTGCTTTGCAGAACTCGGCGGTGTCGATGGCTGTGGGGCGGAAGGTTGCGGTGCCGATGGCGCAGTGGTCGAGGGTTGCGGCGCCGATGGCGCGGTGATCGAAGGCTGTGGCGCCGATGCCTGCGGTGCGGAGGGCTGCGGTGCCGAGGGCTGCGTTGCGGAAGCCTGCGGCGCAGACGGCTGCGCCGCCGAAGGTTGCGTGGCCGATGGGTGTGCGGCCGAGGGCTGTGGCGCGGACGGCTGCGCGGCAGAAGGCTGCGCGGCGGAAGGCTGCGGTGCCGAAGGCTGTGCGGCCGACGGCTGTGCGGCGGAGGGTTGCGGGGCCAATGCCTGTGCCGGCGAGGCCTGCGGTGCCGATGGCTGTGCCGCGCAGGCCTGCGCGGGCAACGCCTGCGGCGCCGATGCGGCCCAGGGCGGGGACATCGGGCCCTGCGCGGTGAATGTCATTCCGGGAATTCCCTTCCTTTAAAGGGGTCGTGCCCCGCCGGTACGGCCGGCGGGGTGCTCATGCCAAGCCTATGGAGAGCGTCATGATTCAGGTCAATACCCCTCAGAAGCCGGCGTCCAGCGCCACCGGGGCGGGCAACGGCGCAACGGTCCAGGCCTTCCTGCCGGCACCGGAGCTGCGCCACGCGGTGCCGTCGAAGTACAACATCATCGTTCGCCTCAACCGCGGCAAGGCGCTGGCCTACAACGGCATGTACGGCTCCTTCGCCGTGTGGTCGGAAGAAGACCTGGCCGCCTACGACCGGTTCGTCGCGACCGACAATCTCGCGCTCAATACTCCGGGGCTGAAGGAGTTCCTGGAGCTGGGCTACATGACCAGCTCGGACAATGACGAGATCGGCACCTTGCGCAAGAGCTACGAGGACCGCCGCTATCGCCAGTCGAAGATGATGTTCACCATCGCTCCGACCCTGGGCTGCAACTTCGGCTGTTCGTATTGCTTCCAGGGCCTGGACAAGCCGATCACGCGCATGACCAAGGACGTCCAGGACGCGTACATCAAGTTCCTGGAGCACGACCTGCCGCATGTGCGCCAGCTCTCCATCGTGTGGTACGGCGGCGAGCCCTTGATGGGTAAGCAGATCATCTACGATCTGTCGGACCGGATGATCGCCCTGTGCAAGCGTCTGGGGGTGACCTACAACCCGGCGTTCATCGTCACCAATGGCTATTCCCTCAACGGCAAGACCGCGCAGGAACTGACCAAGCGCAACGTGGCCACGGCGCAGATCACCATCGACGGCCCGGCCTACATGCACGACAAGCGCCGCCATTTGACCACCGGCAAGCCGACCTTCGACCGCATCATCAAGAACATGCACGAGGTGCTGCGCACCACCAAAATGCGCATCGGCGTGCGTGTGAACGTGGCGGAGGTGAACAAGCGCGAGTCGTTCGAGCTGATCGACGATCTGGCCGACCGCGGCTTCGGCTTGTACAAGAACTTCAGCATGTACTTTGCCCCCATCGAGGCGATCACCAGCGAGTGCTCCGGCTGCAAGGACGAATCCCTGGGCAAGATCGCCTGGGGCGAGACGGAGCTGGAACTGCGCCGCTACGCCATCGAGCGCGGGTTGGCGGCAGTGCAAAAGCCGCCGACGTTCATGGGAATTTGCCAGGCCGTGCTGCCGCGCGGCCTGCTGCTCAACCCTGATGGCGATCTGCACAAGTGCTGGGACACGGTCATGCACAAGGAGCAGAGCGTCGGCACCATCTTCGAGCCCGAGAAGGTAGTGTTCAACGCCAACTACCAGAAGTGGCTGCAGTGGACGCCGTTCGATAACCCGGTGTGCGCCTCGTGCAAGATTTTGCCCAACTGCGCGGGGTTCTGCGCCTTCAAGACCGTGCACGCCGACCGCACCCACGGCGAGGCCGGTGCACTGCCGTGTCCGAGCTGGAAATTCAACATCGCCGAGCATTTGTTCATGCGCGCTGAGAAGCTGGGGCTGGTTCGCCAGGCGGACTGGCGCGAGGACCAGGGCACGGTCGCGGCCGGGCATACCGGTGTACGCCACAGCCTCGACAGCATGGGTGAAGCGGCCCGCAAGCTGCGGGCGATTCCCGTGCGTCTGGCGGCCACCGCGTAAGCACAGGCTCGAACACGAAAGCGGAGTCAACGGATATGGCAACAGTCGTCAACAGCCTCAATGCGCAAACCCAGCCGCTGCCGGAGCTGAAGCGCACACCAACGGGGCCTGGATCACCGCCGTCCCAAGGTTTCCGCTCAGCGGCCGATGAGGTTGCCGGCGAGGTCCCGTTCGTATCGCACTTCGTGCTCCCGCAGACGGAGGAGACCCCCGATATACCCGAGTTACCCGATATACCCAGGGAACCCGAGTACGACCTGGACCCGCAGACCTACGACGACGAGCTCAACGCCGTCGTGGCGACGATGGTCGACAGCGTGACCGAAGAGCCCGAACGCAAGCTTCACGGCCTCAAGAGTGGCGGAAACGCCGAGCACTACAAAGCGCTGATCGAGCACAAACTGCACGAACAAGCGGCCAACGGCGAGAACGTCAGTCTGGAGAAGGCCTATCAACAGGTCGAGGATGACATACGTGGCCGCTACGGTGCGGCTGCGGATGCCTACGATGACAAGGATCACCGGCTCAGTGTGCTGAACGGGTACTGGGAGCGGCAGGCCGGCCACGACGATGCCAAGGACTTGTCGGTCGAGGCCTACCAACACTACTGGAACACGTACGGTCCCTCGCCCGACGAGGGCAGCTATGACGACAAGCTCAACACGCTGGCCGGCGGCCTGGTCGGCGGTGTGATCGAAGAGCACCGCTACCTGGCCATCGCACTGGGCGATGGCGACGACAAGGCCGGCCAGCTGTACAAGAACCTGATTAAAGACAAGCTCGACGAGCAAGGGCCACCGCTGAACCTGGAGCGCGCCAAGCGGGAGGTCAATGAGGACTTGTTGGACCGTGTCGGCAATGCGGCGGCCAATACCGATGTCGATGCCGGCGATCTGGTGAACGTGTTCGAGGGCTA
>CBFGWV010000097.1:0-15388 GCA_965652545.1 uncultured Candidatus Competibacteraceae bacterium
CAGCGCGTCGGAACACGACCTACCGGCTCGGCCGCAGGCGGGTTCGGGCGCCTGAAGCCACTAACGGCACCACGTGAGGAATGCGGGTCACACCCGTTTCTGCAGCAGGATACTAAGCTTTGTCGGCGCGGTGCGCCGTCACCACAAGCATGAGGGGGAGCGACAAATGGATGTCCGGCCGTGGGTGTTTCTGGTGCTGCTACTGTTCGCCGTGCCCATGTCGGCACTGGGCCAACCGGAGGAGGAGGATGCCGGCGTGGCCACGGTGATCCCGCCGGATCTGCGCCCGTGGGTGCCGTGGGTGTTGCGCGATACGCCGGAGCAGGACTGCCCGCGCACCTGGGGGCGCGATGAGACGATCTGCCTGTGGCCGACATGGCTCGATCTGGAGATCGACGACCAGGGCGCTCGCTTCGCCTTCGGCGGGTTGGCGACCGCGCCGGGGCTGGTGACACTGCCCGGTGGCGCGGGGCAATGGCCGACGGGCGTGACGCTCGGGGGCGTGCCGGTGAGTGTGCTCGATCAAAACGGCCGTCCGACGGTGCCGCTGGATCAGCCCGGCGTCTTCGATGTGCGCGGGCGGATCGCCTGGGCGCGGCTGCCGGAAAGCTTGGCGCTGCCGGCGGTCGGCCGGTTGAGCGTGAGCCGCGACGGCGAGACGGTGGAACCTCGCCGGGCCGAGGACGGCGGGTTGTGGCTGCGCGGTGGTGAACAGGCGCAGGCGGCGGGCCAGGCCGATGCACTGGAGCTGAACGTCTACCGCCGCTTCGAGGACTCGGTGCCGCATCGGCTGGAGACGCGCCTGCGGCTGGAGGTGACCGGGCGGGTGCGTGAAGCGGTGCTGCCACCGGTGCTGCCGGAGGCGTTCCGCCCCCTGACCGTGGATAGCCAGCTGCCGGCTCGGCTGGAGACCGACGGCCGTCTGCGTGTGCAAGTGCGCCCCGGCACCTGGATGGTGACGGTGCATGCCGTGGCAACCCAACCGTTGGACAGCCTGGCGATTGCCGCCACGCCGGCGCCCTGGCCCGAGGCGGAGATCTGGGCCTTCCAGGCCAGCCCGGCGCTGCGCCTGGTCGAACTCGGCGGCGCGCCCACCGTAGATGCGGCGCAGACCAGCGTACCCCCCGACTGGTGGCATCTGCCCTTGTACCGCCTGACCGCCGATTCGCCCTTGACGGTAACCGAGCGGCAACGCGGCGATGCCAACCCCCAGCCTGACCGCATTACCCTCGATCGCAGCCTGTGGCTGGATTTCGACGGTCGTGGATTCACCGTGCGGGATGCGTTTGACGGGCAGTTTCACAGCGGTGGCAGGCTCACGGTGAACCCACCGCTGGAACCGGGCCGGATCGCGGTCAATGGTGACGATCAGTTCATCACCCGGCTCGAGGAGGACAGCGGTGCCGGGGTGGAGCTGCGGCTGGGCCAGGCGAGCATCGTGGCCGAGAGTCGCTTGCCGTTGCCGCCGACCGGCGATCTGCCCGCGGTCGGCTGGTCGACCACCCCCGAGCGTCTGAGCTGGTCGGTCAACCTGCCACCGGCCTGGCGCCTACTCACCGCGCAGGGCGCGCAATCGGTCTCCGGTGCCTGGCTGCATGCCTGGTCGCTTCTGGATTTGTTCCTGGTGTTGTTCATTGCCCTGGCCGCGCAGCGGGTGCTGGGCTGGGGCTGGGGTACCGTCGCCCTGCTGGGCGCGGCGCTCGCCTACCCTGAGAACGACAGCCCGGTGGTGCTGTGGTTGCCGGCGGTGGCGCTGCTGGCCATGGGTCGCGGCCTGGCCGAGGGACGGTTGCAACGGCTGATCAACGTCACGCGGGCGGCGGTCATGCTGATCCTGGTGGTCGGCGTGGTGGCATTTGCCGTGACGCAGGTGCGGATGGCACTGTATCCGCAGCTGGAGTTCGGGGGCTATACGCCGTCTCCAGCGGATGTGGCCGGCGGCTACGCACCGCAGAAGGAGGCTGGCCCATCCGTGCCGATGCTCTCGCGTGACATGGCGACGATCGCCTCCGCCCCCCAGGCCCCACCACCCCCAGCGCCACGCGAGCTGCCGGCCTACGACCCGGAGGCGCGCATCCAGACCGGCCCGGGTGTGCCGGACTGGAGTTGGTCCACCGTCCGCCTCGGCTGGCAAGGCCCGGTCACCGCCGACACCCATGTCCGCCTGTGGCTGTCGCCGCCACCGCTGACCCGCGCCTTGCGCGTCGTGGCCGTGATCCTGGTGGTCCTGCTGAGCCTGCGCCTGATCCGTGACACGCCGTGGCGACACTGGCGGTTGGGTGCGGCAGGCGGGCTGCTGCTGGCCACCGGTACAGCCGCGGCAGAGATGCCGGACCCGGCGTTGCTGGAGGCCTTGCGCGAACATCTGACCAAGCCCCCGTTGTGCGCACCCTACTGCGCCGGTGTCGAAGCGCTGACGATCACCGTGGACGGGGACACGCTCACCCTGAACCTGACTGTGCTGGCCCAATCCCGCGTGGGCATCCCCCTGCCGGTGGACGATCGCGGGCTGCGCAACCTGCGCGTGCACATCGGCAACGACCCCGCCGCCGCGCTGGCCCGCGACAACGCCGGCCAACTGTGGTTAGCCGTTCCGGCCGGGCGACACCGGGTGACGATCGATGCCCACATACCCACCGCCGTCGGCCGCGTCGATATTCCACGACCGATGAGCGGTGGGCTTCTGACGCTCGATATCGAGGGATGGAGCGTCGACGGTGCCGATGAGCCGGGCGTGCTGCAACTGACCCGCGCCGCACCGGTGGAGGAGCAGGCCGGCAGCGGCCTGGAGCCGGCCGACCTGCCACCATTGGTTCGAGTCGACCGGCATCTGAACCTGGGTGTGGACTGGCGGGTGGACAGCACCGCACGGCGACTGGGCGACAGCAACCGCGCCCTGACACTGCGCATCCCCTTGCTCACCGGTGAACGCATCACAACCGCCGGTCTGGAGACGGCGGACGGCGAGGCCATCGTGCGCTTTGCCGCCGGCCAGGCCGTTGCCAGCTGGGTATCGATCCTGCCGCGAGTGGATCGCCTGGACCTGGTCGCCAGCGACCGCGACGAGCTGACGGAGACCTGGCGCCTGGACGCGGCCAGCCTGTGGCATGTGGAGCACGAGGGGCTGGTGCCGGTGTTCCGTCTGGACGGCAACCGCTGGACACCGCAATGGCAACCCTGGCCCGGCGAGCGGCTCAGCCTGCACATCACCCGCCCCCAGGGGGTGGATGGCGCCGTGTTCACCATTGACAGTGCCGACCTGGACATGACTCCGGGCGACACTTTACTGGACGCCACCCTGGCGCTTGCCGTGCGCGCCAGCCGCGGTATCGACCATAGCCTCACCCTGCCCGCGGATAGCGAGGTCCAGTCGCTGACCGTCAATGGCGAGCGTCGGCCGGTGGATGTCCAGGGCACCCGCCTGCGCTTGCGCCTGGAGCCGGCCACGCGGCAGGTCGTGCTCAACTGGCGTCAACCCCTGACCGGCTACCGCACACCGGCGCTCGACCTTGGAACCTCTGCGGTCAACACCCGCATCAGTTTGAATGTGCCCCACGACCGTTGGGTGCTTGCCGTCGGCGGTCCGCAGCTGGGGCCGGCAGTGTTGATCTGGGGGGTGCTGGTGGTGATTGCCGGTGTCGCCGTGGGCCTGGGTGTCAGCCGACTGACGCCGCTGGGCATCGTCGCCTGGTTCCTGCTGGGCGTGGGCCTGAGCCAGGTCAGCCTGTGGGCGGCCGTGCCCGTCGTCCTGTGGCTGCTGGCTTTGGCGCATCGCGACCGAACCGCACCATCGACCGGGACGTGGTGGTGGTTCGATCTCAAGCAGATCGGCTTGGGCGTGCTCACGGTGATCGCGCTCATCGCACTGACCGCGGCCGTCGCCCAAGGCCTGCTGGGCGGGCCGGATATGCAGATCAACGGCAACGGGTCTTACGCAAACCATCTTCGTTGGTACCAGGACCGGGTCGATGGCACCCTGCCCGCCGCCTGGGCAGTGACCGCGCCCCTGTGGCTGTATCGGGTACTGATGCTGCTGTGGGCGCTGTGGCTGGCGTTCGCTCTGCTGGGTTGGTTGCGCTGGGGATGGCAGGTGTTCGGCAAAGGCGGCCTGTGGCGAAGCCGGCCCGGGCGCCGCGACAATCCGGCGGCAAACCCCGCGCCGCTGGCGGAGTGAGGCCCTTGTGTCGGCGGGCGCGCCCGCCGACACTGTCTGAAAGCACAGCGCACGGAGATGCCCGATGAGCACAAACGGTTCGCAGAATCGGATGACCACCGCCTACCGCCGCATGCTGGAGCGGTTGCACGACCAGTTGGAGCGCATCGAAGCCGGTGAACGCGAGCTGGAGCCGGCCGTCCGCCGTGCTATCGACCACGCGTCCGAGACCATGGTGCAGTTGGGCGAGCTCACACGCGACGAAGCCCATTGGGTGGCCGAGTACCTGCGCCGCGACCTGCACGATGCCGCCGACCATTTACGCGACGAGCGCAACGAGCTGGGCTCGTGGCTGCGCTTCGACCTGTCGCTGCTGGAAGACCGTCTGGCAGACGTGCTGGCCAAGGTCGTCGACCGCTCGCGTCTGGAGCTGGCCCGCTTCGCCTCCGAGGACATCGCCGGGCCCGCCCGCTACCACGCCGGTGAAGTCGCCGGTCCCGGCACCCTCGCCTGCATTGCCTGCGGGGCCATCCGCTCACGCGAGGACATCGCCCCCATCACCCCCTGCGACGAATGTGGCGGAACGGTATTCACCCGGGCGCGGGGCGACGAACACATCCCCTGACCCACCCGGCCAGCAGCATCAGGGCAAACAGCACCACCCAAGGCAGATCACCGAATCGGGCATACGGCGTCACCCCCTGGCGGGGCTGGATCTCACCCTTGAGCACCGCGGTCTCGAACAGCTCGGATGCCATCAGCACCGTGCCGTGGTGATCCACCAACGCCGACACCCCGGTGTTGGTGGCCCGCGCCATCGGGCGCGCCATCTCGATCGCCCGCATGCGTACGATCTGCAAGTGCTGGTACGGCGCCAATGAGCGCCCGAACCATGCGTCGTTGCTCACATTCACCAGATACCGCGCCTGCGGCATCGAATGACGAATCTCCGACCCAAACACCGCCTCGAAACAGATTGACACCCCCACCGGCACTCCGGCCGGCTTCAACAGCGGCTGGTCGGCATCGCCGGGCGTAAAGTCCGCCATGGGAATGTCCACGAAATCGCGAAAGACACTGAACAGCCCACGCATCGGCAGGTATTCGCCGAAGGGCAACAACCGGTGCTTGTAATACAAGGCTTCATCCGACCCGATACTCACCACCGCGTTGTGGAACACATTCGTATCCCAGGAGCCTGCCGCGATGCCGGTGAGATAATCGCTGCCGCTCTCCCGCGCCTCCTCGGTCAGTTGCCCGAGAAACGGCCGCATGTCGTCATAAAACGCCGGAATGGCCGTCTCCGGCCAGATGATCACATCGCTGCCGGCCGCCTCGGTCAGGCTCAGGCCCAGATACCCGCGCAGGGTGCTCTGCAGTAACTCCGGCCGAAACTTTTGCATTTGGCCGATATTGCCCTGAACCACACTGACCGTCAGCGCATCACCCTCCACCCGGCTCCACTCGATGGGCTTGAGCACCAATGCCACAGCCCCGGACGCCACCAGCACCGCCACCGCAGCCCAGGGCGATACCCGCAGCATGCGTAGACACCCGGCCACCAGCATCACCACCGCCGACACACCAAAGACACCCGTTACCGGCGCCAGCGAAGCCAACGGCCCGTCCACCTGAGAGTACCCGATGGCCAGCCACGGAAACCCGCTGAACAACCAGCTGCGCAGCCACTCCATCAGCCCCCACAGCGCCGGCGCCATGATCGCGTACCGACGCCAATCGGCCACCGGGGCAAAGCGGTTGAGCAGGCCTGCAAACACCGCCACATACGCCGCCATGAGCATCACGACCAAGGCCGTGCAGAGCACGGCGAACGCCCACGGCGCCCCACCGAACTGCGCCAGGCTGATGCTGATCCAGTAAATCCCGGTACTGAAGCCACCCAGCCCGAAAACCAGGCCCAGCACCATCGCCCGCCGTGGCGAGGCACCCTCGATCAACCAGAGCAAACCGGCCCACTGCAGCAGAGTGAGCGGCCACCATTCGAAGGGCGAGAACCCCAAAGGCATGGGAAGGCCGAGCAACAAAGCCAGGACGAGTTGCCGCGGGAAGGAAGACATGGGCGCTCGTGGAACGGCGACCGCGGAATCGGCGGCCGCCGCGATCATAGCGGAATGGCGATGGGCGGTGGACTATCGAACGTCACGCAAGGCGGCCCCATCCGATGTCGGGGGCCTCGACCCGACCGTCGGCCGCAGGGATGCGGCTGTCGAGCTCACACGGACGTGTTCACAGCGCGTCGGGTTGGAGCCGCCGACACCGGATGGGGCGGGAAATGAGCTCCAGACCACCGAGGCGCCCTCAGTTCTCGCCGTCCGCCTCGCCCTCGCCGTCCACTGCCGTATCGAGAACCTTCAACTCCAACAGATGGATACGCCGATTGTCCGCCCGCAATACACGGAAACGGAACCGTCCCAGCGTAATCACCTCGTTGCGCTTGGGCAGATGCCCCAGGTCCATCATGATCAACCCGCCGACAGTATCGGCCTGATCCTCATCGAACCCGGCATCGAACTGCTCGTTGAAGTCCTCCACCGGCGTCAAGGCACGAACGATGAAATGCGTATCCGACAACGCCCGCACATCGGCGTCCTCGTCGGCATCGTGCTCATCGTCGATCTCGCCGACGATCTGCTCCAACACATCTTCGATCGTCACCAGGCCTGCCACGCCGCCGTACTCATCCACCACGATCGCCATATGCAAGCGCGTCGAGCGGAAGTCTTTGAGCAGGGTATTGAGCCGTTTACTCTCGGGAATGAATTTGGCCGGACGCAACCGAGACAGAATATCCGGGTGCTCATCGGCGCCGAAATCGCGCAGCAGATCCTTGGACAGGAGAATGCCCAGCACCTCGTCCCGGCTCTCACCGATGACGGGGACGCGCGAATGGCCAGACTCGACGATCACATCGAGCATGCGCTGGAACGGCCAGTCCCGCTCCAACACCACCATCTGCGAGCGCGGAATCATCACATCCCGCACCTGCATCTCCGACACCTCCATGACCCCCTCCATCATGGCCAGGGCATCGGCATCCAAGAGATCGCGTTGCTGTGCCTCGCGGAGAAGATCGATCAACTCATCGCGGGTCTTGGGTTCACCGGTCAGCGCCAGCCCCAGGCGTTCCAGCCAAGAGCGGTGCTGACCGTTGGTACTACTAGGGTCGTCGGACATTTAACTCATGACCTCTTGATAGGGGTCGGCTATGGAAAAACGGGCCAGGATGGCGGTTTCCAACCGCTCCATGACCTCGGCGTCAGCATCGGTCATATGATCGTAGCCCAGCAAATGCAAGGTACCGTGCACCACCATATGTGCCCAATGTGCCGCCAGCGGCTTGGACTGCTCAGCCGCCTCGCGGCTGACCACCGGCGCACAAACCACCAGATCGCCGATCAACGGCAATGCATCCAGCCCCGGCGGGGTTTCGAAGGGAAACGACAACACATTGGTGGGCCCGTGCTTGCCACGGTATTGGCCATTGAGCTCGGCGGATTCGGCATCGTCCACCACGCGCACCGTCAACTCGGTGTCCGCCGTCCGGCCCGCAGCGTCCAGCGCGGCCGCAACCCAGGCGTGGATCGCCTCCTCACCCGGAACATCGTCGGCCGGATCCACCGCGATCTGCATATCCACGACCAGCGCGTTCACGACGGCGATTCGTCCTCAAAGCGTTGATAAGCCGCGACGATCCGTGCCACCAGTGGATGGCGCACCACGTCGGCCGCTGTAAATCGCGTGATGCTGATGCCTTCTACATCCTCGAGAATCTGCAGCACTTGCTTGAGGCCCGAGGCGATGTGCTTCGGCAAGTCCACCTGGGTGACGTCACCCGTAACCACGGCCGTCGAGCCGAAACCGATGCGGGTGAGAAACATCTTCATTTGCTCGACCGTGGTGTTCTGCGCCTCATCGAGAATGATGAACGCATCGTTCAAGGTGCGGCCGCGCATGAACGCCAGGGGCGCCACCTCGATGACATTGCGCTCGATGAGCTTGGCCACCCGCTCGAACCCCAACATCTCGTACAACGCGTCGTACAACGGGCGCAGGTAAGGGTCGACCTTTTGGACCAGATCGCCGGGGAGGAAACCCAGGCGTTCGCCGGCCTCCACCGCCGGGCGCACCAGCACCAGACGGCGCACGCGCTCGCGCTCCAACGCCTCCACAGCGCAAGCGACGGCCAGGTAGGTCTTGCCCGTACCTGCCGGCCCGACACCGAAGTTCAGGTCATTGCGCTGTATGTTCCACAAGTAACGCTGCTGGTTTACGCCTCGGCCGCGGACCGAACCACGGCGGGTCCGGATAGTCACCAGGTCGTCATCCACCGCATCGGGGGTGCCATCGTCCACGGCACCGGCTTCCTGCAATGCCAGGTGTACCTGGTTGGGTGAGAGCTCGTCGCTGTCGGTCGTCCGGTACAACGCCTCCAGCAGGTCGGCGGTCGATTGCACCGCATTCGGCGCACCCACCAACCGGAACTGGTTGCCGCGGTTGTGAACCTCCACCCCCAGGCGCTGCTCGATCAACCGCAAATGCTCGTCCAGGCGGCCACACAAGTTGGCCAGCCGGGCGTTGTCGGCAGGTTCGAGGACCAGTTCGAGATGGGCGGGGGTTACGGATTCACTAAGGTCAGCCGGCGCGTCGGGCATCAGCAGACAACCGCCTCCAAGGCAGTGGTGAGGACCGGATCAGGGCAACCCTGAAAACGGCCCCGCAAGGAATTGGGCATGGCCTCGGTGATCAGCACATCGGCGAAATGCCCGATCAACTGCTTCGGCCCCTGAAAATTGACCACCCGGTTGTTCTCGGTGCGGCCGGCAAGCATGGATGGGTCTTTTCTCGACGGCCGATCCACGAGCACCCGCTGGATCGTGCCGACCATGTCGGCGCTGATCTGCGCCGCCATCTCGATGATCCGGCCCTGCAAACGGGCCAGGCGGGCTTTTTTTACATCCAGCGGCGTGTCATCCGGCAGGCTGGCCGCCGGCGTACCCGGACGGGCGCTGTATATAAAGCTGAAACTGGTGTCGAAGCCGATATCCTCGATGAGTTTCATCGTGGCCTCGAAGTCCGCCTCCGTCTCACCGGGAAAGCCGATGATGAAGTCCGACGACAGGCTGATGTCCGGCCGTATCGCGCGCAGTTTGCGGATCTTGGCCTTGTACTCCAGCGCCGTATGCCCCCGTTTCATCTGCGCGAGAATCCGATCCGAACCGCTCTGTACCGGCAGGTGCAAGTGGCTGACGAGCTCGGGCACTTCGGCGTACACCTGGATCAGGCGCTCGGAAAACTCCACCGGGTGCGAGGTGGTGTAGCGGATGCGCTCGATGCCATCCACCGCAGCCACGTACTCGATGAGCAAAGCCAGGTCGGCCATGGTCCCGTCGTGCATCGGCCCACGATAAGCGTTGACGTTCTGCCCCAGCAGGTTGACCTCGCGCACGCCTTGCTCGGCCAGTTGCGCAACCTCGGCGATCACATCGTCGAATGGCCGGCTGACCTCCTCGCCGCGGGTATAGGGCACCACGCAGAATGTGCAGTATTTACTGCAGCCTTCCATGATGGAGACGAACGCTGTCGGCCCCTCCGCCCGGGGCTCGGGCAGGTGGTCGAATTTTTCGATCTCGGGAAAACTGATATCGACCGCGTGCCCGTGGTCGGCCCACACCTGCTTGATCAGGTTGGGCAGGCGATGCAGCGTCTGCGGGCCGAACACCACATCGACGAAAGGCGCGCGGGCAAGCAACGCCTCCCCCTCCTGGCTGGCCACGCAGCCACCGACGCCGATGACCGTGCCGGGTCGGGCATCCTTCAACTCGCGCCACTGGCCCAGTTGCGAGAACACCTTCTCCTGCGCCTTCTCGCGGATGGAGCAGGTGTTCAACAGCAGGACATCCGCCAGGCTGGGGTCGTCGGTGAGCTCAAGCCCGTGTGCCGCCTTGAGGACGTCCGCCATTTTGGTGGAGTCGTACTCGTTCATCTGGCAACCGTGGGTCTTGATGTAAAGCTTGCGGGGCATGGCGTTACGGTGTCACGTCTATGGGTCGAGAAGCATACCATCGCAGCGGGCAGCACGGCCACGACGTACCGACAGGATCGGCTCGGTGGGTTCAACCGGGCCATCCGCCACACCGATGTTTGCTACTTCAAGGATGGGGCGAAAAGCTGCTCCTGCATCGCACCGGTCATGAGGACAGGCTTCAACGGCCTACCAGGAAAATACGCCGCAATCCATTGTTATTCACCGCATTTACTGCACAATCAGGAATTACTAATCTTTTGCTGACGGGTCCGAAACACTCAACCACCCTCGACGCAATCCCTTCGCTGGTCTAGCCTTCGGATTCGTGTTCCGATTGGTGAGCACCTACGGCTTTGAACCATACTCGATCGGATGAAGTGGTCAACATCCCGCGCCCAGCCGTGCCGTTCCCCGGAACGGAACCGGACGAGGCCTGACTAATCCCCTCGCGACGCAGCGAAGCGTCGTGCACCGAGAAGGAGCACTGCGTTGGTGAAATTCTTTAGAGTTCTCAGTTTTGCGGTGCTGGCACTCATGGCCATCGCAATCCTCTACGCCGGCATCATGGGTGTCGTCCATTGGGCCGGCATCGGCGTCTGACCGGAGCCCACGATGAACAAAAGACAAACCCGCACTTTCGCCATTGTCTCCACGCTCGTCGCCTCCCTGGTGTTTCTTGGGCTAACGATCGACAGCCACCGGCAATTTCCCGAACTGACCAACGCCGAAAGCATTACTCCGGCCGTGACTCGCGGGAAGGATGTATGGCACGAAAACAACTGCATCAATTGCCATACCCTCTTCGGAGAAGGCGCCTACTATGCGCCGGATCTGACCAAGATCACCCAGCTTCGCGGCGCACCATACCTTAAAGCGTTCATGAGGGAGCCGGAGCGTTTCTACGACGAACAGCGGCACCGCCGACTGATGCCCAACCCCGAGCTCAGCGATGAGGAGATCGACGCTCTGATCGCATTCTTCGACTGGGTGGCCAATGTCGACAACCAGGGCTGGCCACCGCGGCCGATTCTGGTCACCGGCTCGTCAATTCCCGGCACCGACCTGACTATCGCTCAGCAAGATATTTCCAGCCCCGGCACGACCGAAGAGCAGAAGCCGCCAGGGGCTCGCCCCGTCACCGGTAATGAAGATCCCATTGCGCTCGGCGAGGCACTGTTCCGTACGGCCGCGCCAGCCTGTAATGCCTGCCATTCCATTGCCCCTGGGGTGAACCTGGCCGGACCAACGCTTGCCGGCTTGGTCACTCGGGCGGGGCAAACTCTCGATTCGCCGGACTACCAGGGTGAAGCCGACAGTGTCGAGGCGTTCATCCGAGAGTCGATCGTCTCGCCCAGCGCCTATCTGCATCCTGGCGAGATGTACTCCGCCGGTGGCGTCTCGTTTATGCCCACCAGTTACGGCGAGTCGCTGACGGACGAGCAGGTCGACCAACTGGTGCAATACCTGGCCACTTTCAAATGATCGCGGTGCCCTTGGTCCGCAGAACGAACATGCAGGGGTTCAGTCATGCGTTATAGATCACAATCGGTCGCTTACTGGTACTTCGCCGTCGCGATGGTGCTGTTCGGCCTACAATTGGTGTTCGGCTTGCTCTCGGCCACCAAGTATTTGGGGCCGGATCCATTACTGAACATCATGCCGTTCGATGTGACCAAGGTGATCCACACCAACCTGCTGATCGTGTGGGTGCTCACCGGCTTCATGGGCGCCACCTACTGGATGGTGCCCGACGAATCTCGCACCGAGCTGCACAGCACGCGGCTGGCCTATATACAGCTCGGCTTGTGGACATTGATGGGCGTCACTGCGGTCATCGGCTATCTGTTTGGCTACGGCACTGGCAATAAGCTGCTGGAGCAGCCCCTACCGCACAAGATCGTCATCGTCATTTGCATGCTGATCTTTCTCTATAACATCGGCATGACCATCAAGAAATCCGGGCGCTTCACCACCACGGAAGGCGTGCTGCTGCTGGGGCTGGTCAGCTCCGCGGTGCTGTTTTTCCCTGCGCTGCTGCACTACGAGAACTACACGGTTTCTATTTTCTACCGCTGGTGGACCATTCACTTGTGGGTTGAAGGTGTGTGGATGATGATCATGGGGGCCTTCCTCGCCTATTTGCTGATCCGCCTGTCTGGTGCCGATCGTGAGGTGCTGGAGAAATGGCTTTATGTGATCGTCGGTCTGGTTTTCATCGCCGGCATCCTCGGCACTGCGCACCACTATTACTGGGTCGGCGTGCCTTATTACTGGCTACCGATCGGCGGTTTCTTCAGCGCGCTTGAGCCCCTGGCAATCGTCGGCATGGCGATGTACGCCTACAGCGCAATGCGCCGCTCGGGAATGGCGCACCCCAATGCGCTAGCGCTGCACTGGACGCTTGGCAGCGCCATCTTCACCCTGTTCGGCGCGGGCCTGTTGGGGTTGGCTCATACGTGGCCAAGCATCAACAAGTGGACTCATGGCACACTGATCACCGCCATGCACGGGCATGCGGCGTTTTATGGCGCCTACGCCATGATCGTTCTGGCGATGATCACCTACGCCCTGCCCTCGCTCACCGAGAAGCGCCCCGAGCAGGGCAACGCCATCGGCTACTGGGCGTTCTGGCTGCAGCTGGCCGGCATGTTCGGCATGACCATTTCTTTTGCTACAGCCGGAATTGGACAGGTTTACCTGGAGCGAATCATGGGCATGGGCTATCTGGACACGCAGTTGAAGATCCAAGTCCATTTTGTGATGCTTATCTCCACCGCGAGTATTTTCTCGATCGGCGTGGGCTTGTTCATCTACGACTTTTTCCGTTATCGGCCGCGCCTTGAAATCACTGAACATGAACCGGTCACAACGGCTGTGCCAGCCGAAAAGGGCGCCTGATGTGGGCGTGGGCCAACCTATTCCAGGCCTGACTGCGTGTCCGTCAGCCGATGAACCCTGGTATCAGCCGGTCGGCAACGAGGTACAACTGTTCGAGCAATGCCACGCCCGGGGGCTGGCAGTCATGCTCAAGGGCCCGACCGGTTGCGGCAAAACACGCTTTATCGAGCACATGGCCTGGCGGCTCGGTCGACCATTGGTGACCATCCCCTGCCATGACGATCTGGCGGCGAGCGACCTGATCGGCCGCTACTTGATTCGCCATGACGGCACCGCGTGGCAGGACGGACCGCTGACCCGTGCAGTGCGCGAAGGCGCCGTCTGCTATCTGGACGAAATCGTCGAGGCACGGCTGGACACCGTGGTCGTGCTGCATGCGCTGACCGATTATCGGCGCATGCTACCGATCGACAAGACCGGTGAAACAATTCAAGCAGCCCCTGGCTTTCAACTGGTGGTGTCCTACAACCCTGGCTACCAGCGCATGCTCAAGGACCTCAAACCCAGCACACGCCAGCGCTTTGTTGCCATGGACCTGGACTTTCCCCCACCGGAGCACGAGGCGCTGATCGTGCAACACGAAAGCGGCGTCGAACCGGCCATGGCCAGAGCCCTGGTCAGCCTCGCCGGACGCATCCGCCAACTGCGGGACCGCGGGCTGGCAGAAGTGCCAAGCACACGGCTGCTTATCGCAGCCGGTACGCTGACGCTCTGTGGCATTCCGGTGCGGGACGCCTGTCATGCGTCTATCGTCTCGCCACTGTCTGATGAGCCCTCGATGGTCAGTGCCTTGTGCGATCTGGTTGACGCAACCTTTGTTTGAGCCCGCTGAAACGTTATATGGAACCTAAGCGCCATGGCCGAAGCGGAAGAACTGGTCAGTGACGCCGCGCGCCATGCCACAGTATTCGCGCAGAGGATGTGGCGCCACTATCGCCCGCTCCCGGAAGGCCCGCCGACTGTCACCCTGGTCGATATTTCCCCCCGCCTGGACCTGCTGATCACCGCCGTGACTGGCATCAGTTGGCCAATCAGGGTCGCCCAGCCACCCGCCCCGCCGACATTACTGGCGCGGTTCTTTCGTCAAATACAGGCCCCTTGGCAGCGCCAGGCAATTCCTGCTACGGATGGCCAACGCCTATGGCTGCCGGCAGTTATAGGCATTGAGGACGAGACCTGCGGCAGCGAACGCTATCGGGTCATGGCCTTGCAACAGGCCATCCGGGCGCAGCGGGGCAGCGCCGACGCCGTTGGCTCCCCGCTACCGGCGCTGTTGGCCGATGCCTATTTGCTGCTGGAAGCCTGGGCGTCAGATGTAATTCTGGTACAGCAACTACCCGGCATGAGCGCTGCTGTGGAACGTTTGCGGCAGGACGCGCTGCGACAACGTCCGCCGCTCACTGCGTTTTCCCAGGCGCGCCAGCGATTCGAAGTGCTGCTGCGCCGATTGCTCGCCAGCCCGTGCAACCGGGCACCGGATGGTTTCCCTGTAAGCGAGGCACCCGAACACTCTCTGCAACTAGCCGAACCGTTGCTCGGAACTCTTGGCCTGTCTGCGCAAGACCGCTCAGTAGGGAACGCCCCCCTCCTGCGGGACTGGTGGACCGGATCCCTCCTCCCGCCACCCGATAAAACCATCACACGGATGGATGCAACTCTACCCACGATCGATGCCGACCCAGCGAATGCTGCACAACCGCGCAGTGCCAAGCTGCCGCGCCGACCCGAGATTCGCAAGGCAACCGAAGACGAGGATGAGAACGGCGACGGCATCTTTATGGTGCAGGCAGACGAGCCACATCAGCATGCCGAAGATCCGCTGGGACTGAATCGACCGATCGACCGGGATGAGCAGATCAGCGCAGACGAATACGGTGACATGCTCTCCGAGTTGCCCGAAGCACGCCTAGTCGCGACGCCGGGCAGCCCCAAGGAGGTTCTGATTTCTGATGACCCTCCTGACGGAAACACTGCCCAGCAACTCAAGCGCGCCAAGGCAGACGGCCAGGGTCTGCACTATCCGGAATGGGACTACCGAACCAGGCAATATCTCCACCCCGGCGCAGCCGTCCGACTGCTACCAAACCTGCCCGGCTCCCAGCAATGGGTGAATGACACCCTTGATGAGCACCGCTCGCTGTTAGATCAGATCAAGCGCCGCTTCGAAATGCTCCGGGTCCGCAGGGTCACTCGACGGCGGCAGCTGGATGGCGATGAGGTCGATCTGCAGGCGTACATCGACAGCTATGCCGACTATCGGGCTGGCGGCTCGCTGGCCGAAGGGCTCTACC
>CBFGWV010000098.1:0-15285 GCA_965652545.1 uncultured Candidatus Competibacteraceae bacterium
GGCCTTGCCCGCTTCGCCGCGCGCTACCCCGACAGCCAGACCATGCGCGTGCCGGCGCCTCCGCCGGATCACGAGCTGTGGAGCGAGGTCGATCCGGCGTGGGGCACGCATGGCAGGACGTACCGGATCGACCCGGACGGGGTCTCGGCCCGATTGATCGCCTTTTTGCACGAGGCGCTCGGCCCTTAGTCGTCGTCGGTCAGCGCAACCACCAGTCCCCAGCCCTCCTCCAGCAGCCGGTAGCGGGTGATCACGCCGTCCCGGACGGTGAATTGGATGGCGAACTCGGACTCGAACAGCTTTCCCGTCTTACGCATCACCGATGCGAATTCGCCCACGGCCACTGCGAAATCATCCTCGACGAGCAGGTGTTGAATGTCGAAGCGCACCAGTTCAGCGCTCTCCAACAGCAGCCGAAAGAACGCTGCGACCTCTTCCCGGCGACTGCGGCGGCCAAGCCAGGGCGCCAGCGCCGTGTTGCCGGGGATGTTCCAATCGATCTGTTCGGCAAACAGGGCGGCGATGCGATCCGGGTCCCCGGTAGTCAGCGTCTGAAAGAAGCGCGTGACGAGCTCGCGTGTCGCCGTCGTCATCGCCGTGCTGTCGGTGCTATCACTGTTTTGTATCGGGTTGTTCCTCATCGGTCCGTCATCCGGCTGCTTAATAAGGTGGGCACAGTGTGGCCGCGACGACGGTACGAAATCGATTACCTCACAGGTCATTGACCCGTGAAGCCGAGATGGCCGTTTTCTTCAAGACAGCGTCGGCGGTGCTTTGTCATAACATCGCGACGTACTCAATCCAGGGAGCATGACCATGACGGCAAGCGATCCGGTTATCCGGCTCAACTACATCGAACTGAACGTCGCCGACATCGCTCGCAGCAAGGCGTTTTATGGGTCAGCGTTCGGCTGGACCTTCACCGACTACGGCCCGGAGTACACCGAGTTCTCCGACGGCGCGATGAAAGGCGGATTCACCACGCTCGGGCAATCGCAACCCGGTGGCCCGTTGGTCGTTCTTTACGCCGACGACTTGGAGGCCGCGCAGCGCCGGGTCGAGGCCGCCGGCGGCGACATCGCCAAGGCGATCTACGATTTCCCCGGCGGCCGGCGCTTCCACTTTGTGGACCCCGACGGCTATGAGCTGGCGGTGTGGTCGGCCAGCTAGCAGGCAGGCTTGCACACGGAGAAGAGTGCTCTGTTCAGACGGCGATTCCGCATCTCTGAACCCCGGCACCCGTAGGAGCCCTGCCCTCAGGGCGATTGTCGCGGGCGGCGCCGAAACCCCAAGGATTGGCGCCATCCCAAGCCGATCGCGCACAGGGGTGCGCTCCTACGGGTGCCAGATTCAAGGGTTGGTGCCGTATCGTGCAAACGCTGCACGAATCGCTACCCTCTGGACCCCGGCACCCGCAGAAACCCCGCCAGCGCCCACCAGCTTGCGCAGGCGCTGGTCGAGGTGTTGCGTGGCTGACCGTCCGGGCTAGCGCCCGGACGCCACGGCCGCGGCCGCCGTGGGCAGCACATGCTCGCGCGGGGCGCGGGCAAAGGCACCCTTGACCACCTCCAGCGCGAGGGCCAGCGCCCCGATGATGAACACCACATCGCCGATGGTGCGTACCCAGCGCAGGGTCTGTAGCAAACCCTGCTGCATGAACCCTTCGCTGCGGGCGTACCACAGGCCTTCGCTCATGCTGGCATGGACCTGGATCACCCCGATGGGCAGCAGGCTGGTGACGATCATCAGCACCAGGCCGGCGTTCAGTGACCAGAAGGCGATACGCATCCGCCGCTCGTTCAACACCATCTGCGGGCGCAGGTAGCGAAGCACTAGCAAGGTGAAGCCCAGGGCGAGGAAGCCGTACACACCGAACAGCGCGGCATGGGCGTGCACCGGCGTGGTGTTCAGCCCTTGCAGGTAGTACAGGGCGATGGGCGGGTTGATCATGAAGCCGAAGACGCCCGCGCCCAGCATGTTCCAGAAGGCCACCGCCACGAAGAACGTCAGCGGCCACTTGAGGCTGACCATCCACGGTGCGCGCTCGCGCAGCCGCCAGTTCTCCCAGGCCTCATGTCCAAGCACGATCAACGGGACCACTTCCAGTGCACTGAAGGTGGCGCCCACGGCCATGACCGGTGTGGTGGTGCCGGCAAAGTACAGGTGGTGGAACGTGCCCGGCACACCGCCAAGCATGAACAGCGAGGCCGAGGCCAGACTGGCACTGGTGGCCAGTGTGCGCGACACCAGGCCCATGCTGCAGAAGATGAAGGCCAGCGCCGTGGTGGCGAACACCTCGAAGAAGCCTTCCACCCACAGATGCACCACCCACCAACGCCAGTACTCCATGATTGAGATATGGGTACGCTCGCCGTAGAAGAAGGCCGAGCCGTAGAACAGGCCGATGGCCACCACCGAGGCGGTGAGCAGCGCCAACAGGTTCTTGTCCCCCGGCTTGCGCAGGGCGGGGAAAATCCCCCGCAGCATCAGCACCAGCCAGAAAGCGACACCGAGGAACTTGCCGATCTGCCACAGCCGGCCCAGGTCGACATATTCATAGCCCTGGTGCCCGAGCCAGAAGCTCAGCCCCTGGGGCATGATCTGGGCGATAGCGAGGTAGTTGCCGGCAAACGAGCCGACCACGACCGCGACCAGGGCCCAGAACAGCACGTCCACGCCCAGCTTCTGCAATGCCGGGTCCTTACCGCCGTTGATGATCGGCGCCAGGAACAACCCCGCGGCGAGGAAACCGGTGGCGATCCAGAACAAGGCACTCTGGATATGCCAAGTGCGCACCAGAGCGTAGGGGAACCAGCGCGAGACGTCGATACCGTAGAACTCCTGGCCCTCCACCGTGTAGTGCGCGGTGAACCCGCCCAGGAATACCTGGAACACGAACAAGGCCACTACCAGCACCAGGTACTTGCCCAGGGCCTTCTGCGAGGGGGTCAGCGCCACGGCCGAGAGCGGATCGCGCCCAGGCACGGCGGGCTCGGTGTCATCGTGCTTGCGCAGGAACGACCAGGCCCACACCAGTGCGCCGACACCGGCCAGCAGCAACACTACGCTGACGATGGACCACATCAGGTTCTCCGCCGTGGGACGGTTGTCGATCAGCGGTTCGTGCGGCCAGTTGTTGGTGTAGGTGGAGCCACCCTCCGGGCGCTCCGTGGCGCTGGCCCAGGCGGTCCAGAAGAAGAACTCGGCCAGCCGCTCGCGACGCGAGGCATCGGGCAGCGTGCCCTCTTTCATCGCGTAGCTCTTGCGCGTGCCTTGCAACTCGGCGGCATCGCCGAACAGCCGCTGGTAGTAGTCCGCCGTCTGTTCGATGGCCTGCACTCGGCGGCGGCTCAACGTCAGTGTGCCGCTGTCGGCATCGTAGGTGTTGCGCCGGTACTCGGTTTTGAGTGCATAGCGCAGCGCCTGCTGCTGGGCGCCATCCAGCGCATCGAACGGCTGGCCGTGCTGCGCCTGCGCGGCCAGCTCGAGCCAGGCGGTGAGTTCGCGGTGCAACCAATCGGCCGTCCAATCGGGTGCCTGGTAGGCGCCGTGCCCCCATATCGAGCCCAGTTGCATGCCGCCCACCGACTGCCAGGCGGTCTGGCCATCAAGAATGCTATCGGCGGTCATCAGCAGCCGGTTGTCGGCGCTGACCACGCGCTCGGGGATCGGCGGGGCCTGGCGATAGACTTCGTAGCCGAAGTAGCCCAGCAAGGAGAAGGTGACGCCCAGTACTGCGATGAGCAGGTACCAGAGTTTGCGGTACTCACCCATGGCTGGCCTCCCCGCCCACGGCGTTCAAACCTTCGAAGAGAATATTGTTCTCCAGATGGATGTGCTCCATGAGATCGGTGCGCAACGTCAGCAACCCCATGTGCAACGCCCGCCAGGTGGTGCACGCATCATCGGGCAGCTCGCCGGTCAAGCGCGCCAGTCGTTCCAACTCGTCGCCGTGCTGGATGTGCTCATGACGCATGACCTCGATAGGGCCCAAGGCGGGGCCGAACAAGCCACGGCCGATCATGGGAAAGAGGATTTGCTCCTCTTTCATCATGTGACTCTCCAGCGCCTGCCGCATGGCGGCCAGATGGTCGGCCAAGCCGTTCGGACAGTCCGGGTGCGCAGCGTGGACTTGTTCCACACGCCGGGCCAGGCGGATCAGTTCGGGCAACTGCGCGCGGTGCTCGTCGTGATAACGGGTCAGGATGTGGTCGATGAGCTCGCCGCTGGTGGCCAAGCGCCAGTCCACCGCACCGTCCGCGACGGCTTGCATTTCCTCCAGGCGAGCGGCGATTACATCAAGGTTCGCCAGCCCTTTCTCGGCCGCGGCCTGGCGAAGCGTCCGGTCGCCGCGGCAGCAGAAATCCAGCTGATAGTCGTGGAACAGCCCCGTGGCGCCGGGAATGCTCCGGGCCAGATGGCCCAGGGGTTGATCGAGGGTATTCATGACGATAGGCCTGCTTGGATTGGCTGTAGAAATCGCCTTACCCCTTCGCAAGCTCCATGCCATGGTTTTGATTGTTTTAAAACAATGCGTTAAAAAATATATGGTCAAAAATACCTTATTCGATTAAGGTATTTTTGACCTCTATATAGTATTTATAACCATGCTTCAAGCCAGCTTGCTCGCTGACCTGACTACCGACATGCCCCACGCCGTACGCCTCCAGCGCCTGGTCTCGACCCTGCGTACCGAGTTCCACTGCGGCGCCGTTGCCCTGCTGAAGCTGGAGGACGACTGGTTGCGGCCGGTAGCGGTGGACGGCTTGGTACGGGAGACGCTGGGCCGGCGCTTCCTGGTGGCACAACACCCGCGGCTGGCGACCATCCTGGCGCGGCGTGAACCGGTCTGCTTCGACCCCGCCAGCGAGTTGCCCGATCCGTACGACGGCCTGCTTGACAGCCAGGTGGGCGAACCTTTGCCGGTACACGACTGTATGGGCGTCAGCCTGCATATCGAGGGCATGCCCTGGGGCGCGCTGACGCTGGATGCGCTGCGCGCGGGCACCTTCGATGCCCAGGCTAGAGAGAAACTGCGCAGCTACACCCTGGTCAGCGAAGCCGCCGTGCGAGTCACTCGCCTCGAGGACGACATTCGCGGCCTGCGCATCGCACGAGTCGGCAGCAACGTCACAGGCGCCGGCGGTGACCGTCACGACGATGAGATCGTGGGACACAGCGCGGTCATGCGCGAGCTGCTGCACGAGATCGGAGTGGTCGCCGACTCCGAGCTGCCGGTGCTGCTATTCGGGGAAACCGGCGTCGGCAAGGACTTGTTCGCCCGCCGCCTGCATCAGCAGTCACGCCGCGCACAGGCACCGCTGGTCCACGTCAACTGCGCGGCTCTGCCGGAATCGCTGGCCGAGAGCGAGTTGTTCGGCCACGTCAAAGGTGCGTTCTCGGGTGCCGGCAGCGATCGCCCCGGCCGTTTTGAAGCCGCAGACGGCGGTACCCTGTTCCTGGACGAGGTGGGTGAGCTGCCGCCGCCGGTGCAGGCCAAGCTCCTACGCGCATTGCAAAACGGCGAGATCCAGCGCCTGGGTGCGGACCAGCCACGACGGGTGGATGTGCGCGTCATCGCGGCCACCAATCGCAACCTGCGCGAGAGCGTGCGCGACGGTCACTTCCGGGCCGATCTGTATCATCGCCTGTCGGTGTACCCGGTGCCTATCCCACCGTTGCGCGAACGCGGCAGCGACGTGCTGCTGCTCGCCGGCCGCTTTCTTGAGCAGAACCGTGCCCGGTTGGGGCTGCGCAGCCTGCGCCTGTCGGCAGCGGCGGAGTCCGCCCTGCACCACTACCATTGGCCGGGAAACGTCCGCGAGTTGGAGCATGTGATCAGCCGCGCTGCGCTCAAAGCCATCAGCCGCGGCGCCCGACGCGAAGACATCGTCAGCCTCGAGCCCGACTTGCTGGACCTTGACCCGGCCCATCCCTCGCCCATCATCGTGCCGGCACCCGTGGCCGTGGCCACAACCGATACCGCCACATCGCTGCGCAGCGCGGTGGAGGCCTGTCAACGCCAGTGCATCGACGACGCACTGGCGCGGGCCGGGGGCAACTGGGCCGAAGCGGCCAGGGCACTGGGCGTCGATGCCAGCAACCTGCACAAGCTGGCGAAGCGCTTGGGGGTGAAGGGCTAATGGCCGGACCCAGCACCCGTTGAACCTCGGCACCCGTAGGAGCGCACCCCTGTGCGCGATCGGCCCGGGCCACCATTGAAGCTCGATGGGTTCGATGGCACATCGGGCCATCGCCCTGAGGGCAGGGCTCCTACGGGTGCCGGAGTTCAGGGGCGGCGATTCGCATTGTGTGCGGGATGGGCGCTTTCAGGGTCAGGCGCAAGGGTCCGGTGCTCCTTCAGGTGTGCGGCCGCGTCGATGCCGGTTTTCAGCACCAGCAGTAGAATCAGCGCCCACAAGGGCGACCCCAGAAACATGGCCAGCGCACCGCCGGCGAGTATCGTCACGTGCAGTACGGCCACCCGGGCATACGGCTTGGACATCAGCGTCCGCAGCTCGGTGTGGCGGTATTCCTGACCAAGGAGGTAATTCCAGACAAACGAAAACCCATGACTGGCGGCCAATGCGAGCGCGGGAACCCACAAATGCAAGGCATCCACCACGCGCAAGGCCGCCGCGGGCATGGCCAGCAGGTCGACGCCGTCGGCCAGAGCCTGCACCGCCGGGTCGCCGAATAGCGCAAATACAAAGACCCCATGCCCCAGAGTGAACATGCCGTAATGGACACAGAAGAACGGGACGAAGAACAGCTTGCGCCCCCAGCTTGCGCCATCGCCGGGCCTCGCGCACACCATGCGGGCCACGTTCAGCACCCCGACGATGACGTTCTCCAGCCAGAACAGAAACAAGATGGGAAACACCGCCCACCCCTGTGCCAGCACCCCCCACAACACTACGGCGTTAGCGGCCACCAGCACCAGCAGGGAGACCCGTCGCGACACCCCCGCCGGGGCCGTCATGCCACCGCCTCGTCCAGCTTCGCCGGCAACAAATCATCGAGCATCGCCAGCAAGGCCTCCGGGTCGTACGCATCCTGCGTGGGTACGTGGAGTATAGGAATGCCCGCGGAGAGCATCACGCTGTCGACAAAGGCATCACGCGCCTGGCGGTCCGGCCGCTCATGGGAGCGGTCGTCCAGCTCCACCGCACAGATGATGGCGCAGGTCTCTGGCTCGGCGATGACATAGTCCACATGCTTGCAGGCAATGGGGTTGAACGCCCGCAGAAAGAACTTACGCGGCACCTCGTCGCTGACTTTGACCAGATCGGCCAGGCGCACCTTGGCGTACACCCGCGCCCGGCCATCGACGACCGCCTCCAGCGCTGCCAGGAAGAACAACTCCGAGGCGGTGAACAAGCTGTCGTGGCGCGCGTACGGCCGCCGCGGACGCTGCCACCAGATCAACCACGCCAGGATCAGCCCCAGCACGACCGCGCCAACGGCCAGCCATGCCGCCAGCGGCCAGTCACCCATTGTCACGCACCGTCGAAACCTCGCCGTATCGGGCGCGCCATACAAAACCAAACAGAGTGTGCTTGCAAGCGGTCCTCTCAGAACCGCCGGTCCACCTCGGCGGCCAGCCGAACCAGCGAATCGGCCACCTGCACCGGATAATCCACCGACTCCAGCCGACGCATAGCCGCTGGAAGCCGTGCCAGACTGTCTGTTGCCCGCGCGCGAATTTCAGCAAGCGTGGGCGCGGGCCGCAGCCGCTGGCCATTACTCAGCACCTGTTCGACCAGCATTTGCCCCGGCTGGTCGTCGTCTTCGGTGGACAGCACATCGCAGACCATGGTCCCAGCGTCGTCGAATCGACGCCATACCTGCTTGCGGCCGGGCCAGGTCGCCTTGCCTGCGGAGCGCTTACGCCGCGCCTGACCGGCGTACTCCTCCAGCTTGTAGGCGCAATCCAGGGCGGGCGCGTCGTATGAGGTGGTCAGGCTGGTGCCGATGCCGTACCCGTCGATCGGGGCGCCAGCGCGCTCCAGTGCTTGCAACGCGTATTCATCGAGACCGCCGCTGGCGAAGACGATCACATCGCTCAGCCCACCCTCATCGAGAATGCGCCGGACCTTTACCGACAAATCGCCCAGATCGCCGCTGTCGAGGCGCACGCCGTGAATCCGGATACCCTCGGCGGCAAGCCTCGCGGCCAGATCGACCACCTTGTGGGCGGCCTTTTCAGTGTCATAGGTATCGATCAGCAGCACCAGATTATCGGGCCGCGAGCGGGCAAAATGCTCGAACGCGCTGGTTTCATCCTCGTGCACCTGAACGAATGAATGCGCCATGGTCCCGCGCAGCGGAATACCGTAGCGCTGGCCCGCCGGAACGGTGGCCGTGGCAGCGAACCCGGCAATGTAGCTGGCGCGAGCCGCGCACAAGCCGGCCTCGCCGCCATGCGCACGGCGCAGGCCGAAGTCCACCAGCGCCTTGCCCGGTGCTGCCAGCACCATGCGGGCGGCCTTGGAGGCGATCAACGATGCGTAGTGCAGCAGATTGATCACTCGCGTCTCGATCAACTGCGCCACCGGCAGCGGTGCGGTAATGCGCACGATCGGCTCGTCGGCAAAAAACACCGTGCCCTCGGGCATCGCATGTACATCACCGGTGAACCGCAGATCGGCGAGATAGTCCAGGACGGCCTTGTCGAACCGCCCCGTTCCCGCCAGCCAGTCGAGGTCCTCGGCATCGGTGCGCAGCCCTTGAAGCCAGTCGATCACCTGTTCGAGGCCTGCCGCCATGAGGAAGCCGCGTTGCCGCGGCAAGCGGCGGACAAAGAACTCGAACACGGCGGTTTGCGTCTGGTCGCGATCCAGGTACGCCTGGAGCATATTGAGCTGGTAAAGGTCGGTAAGCAGTGGGCTGGCAGTCGAATCCACCGGGTTTTCTCCCCACGACACATCATGCCGGCAGTGTGGCGTATCCGGCACGCCGTCGTCACGGACGCTCTGCAAGTCGGGTGCCGACGGTTATGATCCGCTGGTCGCCGCAACGGCCCATACAATGAACACAGGCAGCCCATGACAAGAAAAGACATCACCCCGGATACGCCGCCCGACGAGCGCCTGCGGGTATTCGCATTGCACGGCAGCGACACCCTGGGCAAGGCGGTCTGCTCGGCCCTTGGAGTCGCCCCGGCGGCGCACGAGGAGCGCAACTTCGAGGACGGCGAGCACAAGACCCGCTCGCTGGCCACCGTTGCCGGCTGCGATGTCTATGTGCTGCACAGCCTGCATGGCACAGAACACACCAGCGGCAACGACAGGCTGTGCCGGCTGCTGTTCTTCATTGGCGCCTTGAAGGACGCCGGCGCCGCACGCGTCACTGCTGTCGCTCCGTACCTGTGCTACGGTCGCAAGGACCGCCGCACCAAGGCCCACGACCCGGTGATCACCCGCTATTTGGCGGCCTTGTTCGAAGCGGTGGGTACCGATGGCATCGTGACACTGGAACCGCACAACGATGCGGCCTACGAGAACGCCTTCCGCTGCCGCACCACAGCGCTCACGGCCATGCCCTTGTTCGTCGACCACGTGCGCGCACTGCCCGATGAGCCCTGGTGCGTCGTTTCACCCGATGCTGGCGGCACCAAGCGGGCCGAGGCGTTCCGCCAGCAGTTGGAGGTCGCGCTGGGGCGGCCGATCGGCAATGCCTTTGCCGAGAAATACCGCTCCTCCGACACCGTATCGGGCAACCTCTTCGTCGGCGATGTAAAGGGTGCGACGGCCTTGCTTATCGACGATATGATCAGCACCGGCGGCACCCTGCTGCGCGCCGCCCAGGCCGCGCGACGTGCCGGGGCGCGCCGGGTGCTGGCGCTGGCCACCCATGGGTTGTTCAGTGCCGATGCAGCCAGCGTGCTGGCGGACCCGGCGATCGACCGCATCTTCATCACCGACACGGTGACCGAGCTTCGCCTGCCGCCGGGACCGGCACGCGATAAGATCAATGTGATCTCCGCAGCGCCCTTGCTTGCCGAGACCATCTCGCGGCTGCACCGGCACCGGTCGTTGGAGGACTTACAGGTCTACTGATCACCCCTGACGGGAATCTGCGTCGCAGACGCGTTGTCCGAGTGAGGGAGTCATCCGGAGGTATCGACCATGCCGTTCACAGACCGCCGCGACGCCGGCCGCAGGCTTGCCAAAGTGCTGCTCGACTATCGCAGACGCAAACCGGTGATCCTGGCACTACCGCGCGGCGGCGTGCCGGTAGCCGCCGAAATCGCCGATGCGCTGGCAGCACCCTTGGACCTGCTCATCGTGCGCAAGATCGGCGTGCCGTTTCAGCCGGAGCTCGCCATGGGCGCGGTGGTGGACGGCGAGGCGCCCATCATCGTGCGCAATGAGGAGGTCGTCGCACTCAGCGGCGTCTCGGAGGCGAGCTTTCAGCGCGTTTGCCAGCACGAGCTCGCGGAGATCGAACGCCGACGTAAGCGCTACATCGGCGATCGTCCGCGGGCGGACATTGACGGTCGCGTCGTCATTGTCGTCGATGACGGTATCGCCACCGGCGCGACCACCAAGGCCGCGTTGCGCGCCCTTCGCCAACGCAGCCCGGAAGCCCTTGTCCTGGCCGTTCCAGTGGCACCGACCGACACCCTCGCCCGGCTCGAACCGGAGGTCGACCACCTCGTCTGCCTTGAACACCACCGCGATTTCGCCGCGATCGGCTATTACTACCAGGACTTCAGCCAGACCACCGATGAGGAGGTCATCGATCTGCTGGCTGCACATCCATGTTGAGCGATGAAGGAGGCGCTCAGGCGCCGGCACCCAACGCGACATCCTCGTAGATGGCCGCCATCGGCAGAGTCAGGTCGATACTGGAGAGTTCCACGGCCTCCGCGGCGCCATAGACGCGCTTTTCCCAACCATCGGGCATCCGCCGATACACCGTTACCAGCCGCTGCGCCTGCTGTACCAGTACGTAATCCTGCAACCCGGGCACATGCTGATAGGCCAGGCGCTTAAACTCACGATCCCGCGATTCGGTGCTGGCGGACAGCACCTCGACCAGCAGACACGCGTCATCGAGCGCATAGCGATCTGTGCGAGCGGGTTCATCGCCACAATGAATCAGCACATCCGGATAGAAAAAGCAGTTGGCGGCCTCGACCTGGAGCTTCATATCGCCCATGTAAGCACGGCATGGCGTGCCGCGCAGATGCGTGCGGAAAGCTGTGAACAGGTTACCCGCTATAACGTTGTGCGCCTCACTGGCACCGGTCATGGCGACGATCTCGCCGTCGAGGTATTCGTGGCGCTGCTCGCCGTCGTTCTCGCGGGTCAGATATTCGGCAACGCTGAAATGCGTGATCCTGGTCGCGTGCATGGTACCGCCCCGTAGAGTGGGACAAAGCCTGGATTGTAACAGGGCCACTGGCGGCCGGCCCCGCTGCGGCACGCCGCTTGCACAAATCCATGTCGTCGTGACGTAAGCGCGACGCTATCGCATGGCCATATCCATCCGCTAGAGTCGACCCACCCTTTCGTATGTGTTCCATCAGGATTGTCATGCCAACCTCCTCACCCGCCACGCAGTGGGCCGTGCCCGGTGTCAGCGATCACCCGCTGCGCGAGGTGCTGACCAACGAGATCCACGCCCGCGAGCCGCTGGCGCTGGCGGCACCGTTGAAGGTGTCGCACCTGGCGCTGCTCTCGGGCGAGGACGGGCGGGCGAGTGATCGGGCGCATGTCGCCGCCTTGTGTCGGCGCTTCGGTGCCGCCGAACCGGGGCCGGAGGACACGATGTGGGCGGTGGATTGCGGGCCGTTCCTGCTCAGTTGGGAGCGGCACACGGAGTTTTCTGGGTTCACGTTCATTCGCCAGCAGGCTTTCGATGAACCGTTCCGCCACCCGGTGATCGAGGCAGTGCCCAAGGACTGGCTGGCTACGCTGACCGGGCCGGTGCTGGTTGCGGTACATCTGGCGCTGGAGCCGGCCTCGGCCGCGCCGCGGCGGGCGGAGTTGCTCAACGCGCAGTTTGCGTCCAACAACATCGCCGCCAGCGCGGTGGCCGGCGGGGCGGCGACGGTGTGGACGGACTTCCGCCTGCAAGGCGATGGCTTCATCCGCCTGTTGGTGCGCGATGCCGGCCTCTCCGGCCGCCAGGCCGGGCGTGTGGTGCAGCGTCTGCTGGAGATCGAGACGTACCGCATCATGGCCTTGCTGGGCTTCCCGCTGGCGCGGGGGTTCTCGCGTGAGGTCACACGTACCGATGAAGAACTGGCGGCGATCACGCAGGAGATGAGCGAGGGCCCCGGCGAGGCGGATCAGCACGGCTTGCTGGAGCGCCTGACGGCGTTGGCCGCCCAGATCGAGCGCATTGCGGCGGCGACGAATTACCGTTTTGGTGCATCGCGGGCGTACAACACGCTGGTGCACCGTCGGCTGGAGGAGTTGCGCGAGGAGCGGGTGGACGGGTATCCGACGCTGGGGGAGTTTCTCAATCGGCGGCTGGCCCCTGCCATGCACACCTGCGAGTCGCTGCGGGACCGGCTGGAGGTGCTGTCCAAACGCGTGTCGCGTGCGGCGAATCTGTTGCGTACGCGGGTGGATTTGATTCTTGAGCGGCAGAACCAGGATTTGCTGCGTTCGATGGACCGGCGGGCGGATTTGCAGGTGCGCTTACAGCAGACGGTCGAGGGTCTGTCGGTGGTGGTGTTGTCGTACTACCTGGTGGGTTTGACCGGTTATGCGTTCAAGGGATTGAAGTCACTGGGGGTGCCGGTGAATCCGGATCTGGCGACGGGGCTGGCGTTGCCGTTGGTGGTGGGGTTGGTGTGGTGGGGGACGCATCGACTGCGGCATCGGGTCACGCGGCGTTGATGCACGGGTTTGAGGCAGTGGAATGATGTTCCTGCATTGCTTTGGTGCGGTAGCGGCTTGGGCTGCGGAAACCCTCCCGGTGCTGGGAAACCGCCTTTGGGTGTGGGTGGGCTGTGGTCAGACGCGCTGTGAATACCTCCCTGTACGCTCGACGGCAGCATCCATGCTGCCGACGGTCTGACCACAGCCCACCCACACCCAAAGGCTCACTTCGGTGGCGCGTCGTCTTGGTGGCGCCTGTTGGTGACGTGTGATCTGGCCAGCCTTGGCACTTGGCTTGCTAGATTCGTTTCATGACCGCCATCGCCGCCACCCTTCCCTTGCCCGACCGGCCCGGTCACTGGCCAGCCATGCTGTCGTTGCGGCTGGCGACGGTGGCCGGGCGCACGCGTTTGGCGCAGATGCACCATCACGGCCCGCTGCGGGTGCAACGTGTGCTTCATCCCGAGGGCGCGCCAGCGCATGTGCTGCTGCTGCATCCTCCCGGTGGCCTGGTGGGCGGCGACAGTCTCGATGTTTCGATCGCGCTGGAGGTCGGTGCTCATGCACTGGTGACGGCACCGGCGGCGGCAAAGCTGTATGGCAGCGATGGGCGGCGGGTTCGTGTGGCCAATGCCCTGGCCGTGCCTGCCGGCGCTGTTCTGGAATGGTTGCCGCCGGAGACGCTGGTGTTCGATGCCGCGTGTGCGGGTATGGCCACGACCGTTTCATTGACGGCGGACAGCCGGTTTATCGGCTGGGAGCTCACGGCTTTGGGACGGCCGGCGTCGGCGGCGCCGTTTGTCAGTGGCCTGCTCGATCAGCGTCTTGCCGTGACCCTCGATGGCGAGCCCTTGCTGCATGAGCGGCTGGCGCTGACGGCGGGGGGGACATTCGCTGGCGCGCCGTGGGGGCTCGATGGTGCAACTGTTTTTGGCAGCCTGTTGGCTTGGCCGCTACCGGCCGATGCGTTGCTTGCGGCGCGTGAGCAGGTCGACGGCCAGGGCGTGGCGCTGACGGTTGTCGATGGCCTGTTCGTCGCTCGCTACCGTGGTCAGCATCTCACCCAAGCCCGCACCGCTTTTGAACGACTTTGGGCCTGGCTGCGGCCGCGACTGGCCGGATGCCCTCCTTGCCCTCCCCGTATCTGGAGTTGCTGATGGATCTGACCTCACGAGAAAAGGACAAATTGCTGATCGTCACTGCCGGCATGCTGGCCGAGCGCCGGCTGGCGCGGGGGTTGCGGCTGAATGTGCCGGAGACCATTGCCTATCTGTCGCTGCACCTGCTGGAGGCAGCCCGCGATGGGCGCACGGTGGCCGATTTGATGAACTGGGGCCGCACACTGCTGACGCGCGAGCAGGTGATGGACGGTGTGGCTGAGATGGTCAACGAGGTGCAGATCGAAGCGACCTTTCCCGATGGCACCAAACTGGTGACGGTCCATGACCCCATCGTGTGAGTACACCCGCCCCTTCCCGCAGGAGACTGACGCATGATTCCCGGCGAAATCGACTGCCGTGACGGCGAGATCGAGCTGAACACCGGCCGCCGTACCCTGACCGTGCGGGTGGCCAACAGCGGTGACCGGCCGATCCAAGTGGGCTCGCATTACCATTTTTATGAGACCAATCCGGCACTGGTCTTCGACCGTGAACCGACCCGCGGCATGCGTCTGAATATACCCGCCGGCACCGCGGTGCGCTTCGAGCCCGGCCAGAGCCGCGAGGTGGAACTGGTGACCTACGCCGGCCGTCGCCACAGCTACGGCTTCCGCGGTGCCGTGATGGGCCCGCTGGGGGGCCAGCCATGAGCCGCCGCATCGACCGCCGCGCGTATGCCCAGATGTACGGCCCCACCACCGGCGATCGCATCCGCCTGGGCGACACCAACCTGTGGATCAGCGTGGAGCGGGACTACACCAGCTACGGCGATGAGGTGAAGTTCGGCGGCGGCAAAGTCATCCGCGACGGCATGGGCCAGTCGCAGCGGCTGGCCGCCGACGGTGCGGTGGATGTGGTCATCACCAACGCGCTGATCCTTGATCACTGGGGCGTGGTGAAGGCGGACATCGGCATCACCGGCGGACGCATCAGCGGCATCGGCAAAGCCGGCAACCCGGACATCCAGGACGGGGTGGACATCATCATCGGCCCGGGCACGGAGGCCATCGCCGGCGAGGGGATGATCGTCACCGCCGGCGGTATCGATGCGCATATCCATTTCATCTGCCCGCAGCAGATCGACGAGGCGCTGAATTCCGGCATCACCACCATGCTCGGCGGCGGCACCGGGCCGGCCACGGGCACCAACGCGACCACCTGCACGCCCGGCCCGTGGAACATCGCACGCATGCTGCAAGCGGCCGATGCGTTTCCGATGAACCTGGGCTTCCTCGGCAAGGGCAACGCCAGCCTGCCCGGTGCGCTGGAGGAGCAGTTGGAGGCCG
>CBFGWV010000099.1:0-15193 GCA_965652545.1 uncultured Candidatus Competibacteraceae bacterium
CGCGCAGGGTGCGTGTGGCCCATTGACGGAACTGCACGGCGCGGCGGGAGTTGACCCGGTAGCCGACTGAGATGATGGCTTCGAGGTTGTACAGCTCTATCTCCCGGCGCACCTGCCGTCCACCCTCGAGTTGAACTTATGACGCGCTGTTTCATGTGGTTCTCAGTTTCAAATTCAAAACGCATGGCGCTCAAGAACTCGCTCCCGCTCGGATGACGAGTATATGGCGCGATCATCGAGAGGACGGGCCTGACATGGTTGTGGCCTCGACGACCAGCGCCTGATGGGTATCGCGTACGCTCAACCCATCCTACATATCACTCAAACTGCGTATAACACGACATGCCACCTCGATCATCCACCGCAGTGAGCCGTCTGGTTCGGGTGGGGCATGATCAGACCGTCGGCAGCATGGATGCTGCCGTCGAGCGTACAGGGAGGTATTCACAGCGGGTCTGAGCATGACCCACCCGAACCGGACGGCGGAGACCGGCACCACACAGCAGGGCACTGGCAGCACCCCCGATGCCCGCCTACCACCACGCCTGCGAGGGACAGGCCCCACCGGTCGAAGACGGCTACCGCCCCGCCAGCAACGCCGCCGCCAGCCGCCCGGCCCGCTCCACATGCACGCGGCAGGCGTCGGCCGCCGCATCGGCCTTGCGCTCGCGTATCGCCTCGAAAATTCGGTGCATCTCCCCCGGCCCGCTGACCTCGCGCCCCGGCTGGCTGATGGTCATCGCCCGCAGCCGGCTGATGCGACCGTTGAGCTGTTGGACCATGCCCCAGGCGACCGTCTTACCGCCGGCAAGGAACATGAGTTCATAGAACCGGGTGGTCGCTGCAAGGACGCCGACGGGGTCGTGAGCGGCGAATGAGGCGTCGATGGCCGTCATGGCGTCGCTGAGAGCGGCGATGTCGGCATCAGTGGCGTGCTCGGCGCAGGCACGGGCGGCGGCGGCTTCGAGCATGGCGCGGATCTCATAGATCTGTGCGGCGGCATCTTCGTCGATGGTGGCGACGACCGGACCCTGGTTGGGCACCGGGTCGACCAGCCCCTCAGCCTCCAGGTGGCGGATGACCTCGCGCACGACGGAACGGCTGACACCGAGCTTGTCGCACAGGTCGCGCTCGACAAGGCGGGCGCCGGGTTCGAAGACCCCTTCGAAGATGGCCTTACGCATCCGATCGAGGGCGAGCTTGCGCAACGTCACCATGGGTCGTTCGACCTTAAGACTCATCCGCTCCATCAATTCTGTCCCCTCGATACCCGCCGTCAAACCGTCGTTCGATGCGCAAAGCGCCATTGTGCCTCGTTCACTTTGCCCTGCGGTCATCTTGACAATTGTCTGATGGTATACCATCTTCTTGCACACTAAACATCAGCTGTCCGAGAAGCCTGTCATGCCGCTCCAGATCCGCAAGACGATCTCCATCGTCGAAGAGACCCACATCGAGGGCGACAAAGAGGCCAGCCCGCCGCTGCGCCAGTTCGCGGTGGCCGCCGTCATCGCCAACCCCTGGGCCGGGCGCGGGTTTGTGGAGGATCTAAAGCCGGAGATCCACGCAGCCGCGCCGGTCCTGGGTGAACTGCTCACCGGCATGATGCTGGCACTCACCGGCTCCGGTGAGGCCATCGAGGGCTACGGCAAGGCCGCGGTGGTGGGGCTGGATGGGGAGATCGAGCACGCCTCGGCGCTCATCCACACGCTACGCTTCGGCAATCACTACCGCACGGCGGTGGGCGCACGCAGCTACCTTGCCTTTACCAACACACGCGGGCCGGCCAATGCGCCGATCACGATTCCGCTGATGGACAAAAACGACGAGGGCCGGCGCTCGCATTACCTCACAGTGCAGTTCCAAATTCCCGATGCGCCGGCGGCTGGCGAAATCGTCGTCGCCCTGGGCGCCTCCATCGGCGGGCGCCCGCATCACCGTATCGGCGACCGCTACCAGGATCTGAAGGATCTCGGCCATGACCTCGACAACCCTGCCCAGGTCTGAAACGGCCGCCGGTATCGGCTACGTCGACCGCGGTGCGGGCGAGGCCGTGGTGCTGGTCCACGGTGTGGGTATGAATGCCGATGTCTGGGCGCCGCAGATCGATGCCCTTGCGGCCACACGCCGGGTGATCGCGATGGACATGCCCGGGCACGGCATGAGCGTGCCGCCGCCGGCCGATGCCGGGCTGATGGACTTCGTCGCCGCGCTGGACGGGCTGCTGAACACCCTAGGCATTGAGCGGGCGAACCTGGTCGGGCACAGCATGGGCGCACTGGTGGTGCTGGGTTATGCCCTGCGCCACCCCGGTCGCGTGCTGCGGGTGGCGGCGCTCAATGCAGTGTACTGCCGCGACGGCGCCGCACGGCTGGCGGTGCGCGAGCGCGCCCGGCAGATTGCCGACAGTGGCGCCACGGTGGATGTGGAGGCACCGCTGCGGCGCTGGTTCGGGCCGACACCGAACCGCGACGAGCTCAATGCCATGACCAGCGTCCGACACTGGCTGGCACAAGTGGACGCGGGCGGCTATGCGGTCGCCTACCGGGTATTCGCCACCAGCGACAGCGCTCACGCGGGTCACCTGCAGACGCTGGACTGCCCTGCCCTGTTTCTGACTGGCGAGCTGGACCCCAACTCCACACCGGCCATGTCACAACGGATGGCCGCCGAGGCGCCGCATGGCAAAGCCGTCGTCGTGCCCGGGCAACGCCACATGGTCAGCCTGGTCGCGCCGGACATCGTCAACGCGGCGCTGGCTGACTGGCTGGCCGAGCCGGTCGCCCCCGCCCTGGGAGCACAGAGATGAGCGTCATCGACCCGCGCGAGCTGCGCAACGCCTTCGGCGCCTTCATGACCGGTGTCACCGTGGTAACCACCTGCGATGGCGACGGCACGCCGCGCGGGTTTACCGCCAATTCCTTCACTTCCGTGTCGCTGGACCCGCCCATGCTGCTGGTGTGCCTGGCCAAGACGGCGACCAGCCGGCCGGTGTTCGAGCAGGCCACGGGCTTTGCGGTAAACGTGCTGGCGGAGAGCCAAAAGGATGTTTCCAACGCCTTTGCCGCCCGCACCGGCGACCGCTTCGCCAGCGTCGACTGGCACCAGGGGCCGGCCGGCCACCCCGTGTTCGACGGTACCGCCGCGTGGTTCGACTGCGATGCGCATCAAGTCGTCGACGGCGGCGACCATATTATCTTGCTCGGTCACGTAGCCGGTTTCGGCAACTCTGAGCGCAACGGCCTGGGCTATGCCCGCGGCGGGTATTTCTCGATCGGGCTGGAGCAAAAGGCCGTCACCGCCGCCCGCAGCGAGGCCCAACTGGTGGTCGGCGCCATTGTCGAACATGACGACCGGGTACTCCTCACCGGCGCGCCGGATGCCCTAAGCCTGCCCAGTTGCGGACACAACGGTCGGCCGGGGTCGGTTTCGGTGCTGAAGAACACCTTGAACACGCTAGGTCTGGACGCCACCCTCGGGCCGCTTTATGCGGTGTACGAGAATGAAAAAACCGGCGTGCACTCCATTTATTACCGGGCCAGCGGCGGCGCCGGGGAGCCGGCGGCCGGGCGCTATTACCCGGTGGATGCCATTCCCTTCACGCAGATCCATGATGCCCCGTTGACCTCGATGCTCAAGCGCTACGTCGATGAGCACCGCGTCCAACGCTTCGGCGTTTACTTCGGCAGTGACGATGCCGGCGAAGTCCGCTCGTTCGCAGACTGAAAGGTACGATCATGAAGTTCTCATTGTTCATCCACATGGAACGCCTCACCGCCGACGAGCCGCAGCGCCAGTTGTATGCGCAGTTCATCGAGCTGTGCCAACTGGCCGACGCGGCGGGGTTTCACGCCATCTGGACCGGCGAGCACCACGGGATGAACTTCACCATCGCGCCCAACCCGCTGCTCAACCTGGTGGATCTGGCCCGGCGCACGACCAACGTCCGCCTGGGCACCGGCACGATCGTGGCGCCGTTCTGGCACCCGATCAAACTGGCCGGCGAGGCGGCCATGGCCGATCTCATCTGCGACGGCCGGCTGGACCTGGGCATCGCCCGTGGGGCCTATGGCTTCGAGTACGAGCGCCTGCTGCCGGGGCTGGACGCCTGGCAGGCCGGCCAGCGTATGCGCGAGCTGATTCCGGCGGTCAAGCGGCTGTGGGCCGGCGACTATGCGCATGAGGGCGAGTACTGGCAGTTCCCCAAGACCACCGCCGCCCCGCTGCCGGTGCAGTCGCCGCACCCGCCGATCTGGGTGGCGGCGCGCGACCCGAATTCCTTCGACTTCGCGCTGGCCAACGGCTGCAACGTCCAGGTCACCCCCTTGTGGCTGGGGCCGGACGAGGACGCCAGTCTGATGGATCGCTTCCGCACCGCCTGCGCGGCCCACCCGGATATCCCCCGCCCGCGAATCATGATCCTGCGCCATACCTACGTGGGCGAGGACGAGGCCGACATCGAGCAGGCGGCACGTGAGCTGAGCCGGTTCTATTGCTACTTCGGCGCCTGGTTCAAGAACGAACGCCCCATATCGCAGGGGTTGATCGAGCCGCTGAGCGAAGCCGAGATGGCGGCGATGACCTTGTACGCGCCGCAGGCGATGCGCGCCAACAATGTCGTGGGCGACCCGGACACCGTCATCCAGCGCCTGAAGCAGGTCGAGGCCCTGGGCTACGACGAGTTTTCCTTCTGGATCGACTCAAGCATGCCGTTCGAGCGCAAGCGCGACTCATTGCAGCGCTTCATCCGTCACGTCATGCCCGCGTTTACCTGAGGTCGATCATGGAACGCTTCCAGCACTATATCGATGGCGTGTTCGAGAACGGCTCGGCGACATTCGAGTCGCTGGACCCGGCCACCGGCACGCCCTGGGCGCTGATGCCCGCGGCCAGCGCCGACGATGTCGACCGTGCCGTAGCCGCGGCCGACCGCGCCTTGAACGCACCGACCTGGGCCGGGCTTACCGCCACCGCCCGCGGCAAGCTGTTGTACCGGCTGGCCGATCTCATCGCCCGTGATGCCCAGATGCTGGCCGCCCTGGAAACCCGCGACACCGGCAAGATCATCCGCGAGACCAGCGCCCAGATCGCCTACGTGGCCGAGTACTACCGCTATTACGCGGGGCTGGCGGACAAGATTGAAGGCGCCGTGCTGCCGGTGGACAAGGCGGACATGGACGTGTGGCTGCGCCGCGAGCCCATCGGTGTGGTGGCGGCCATCGTGCCGTGGAAGGGGTCGTCTCAGAAAACGGAAAATAAAGCACGCTAAGCCGGTTGCAGCGGCCGTAGCGGCCTGAACTTGCCCGCGCCGATCTTGGCGCTGCTGCGCCAGAGGTAATCGCCGGTCAGGTTGATGTGCTCCCAGCCAAGCGGCGACAGGTACTGCAACAGGGCGTCATCGACAGTCTGGCTGTGACCACGCAAGGCGTTTGCGGCCCGTTCCAGATAGACCGTGTTCCACAGCACAATGGCCGCCGTCACGAGATTGAGGCCGCTCGCCCGGTAGCGCTGCTGCTCGAAACCGCGGTCGCGGATTTCACCCAGGCGGTTGAAGAACACGGCGCGGGCCAGCGCGTTGCGCGCCTCGCCTTTGTTCAGCCCGGCATGCACGCGGCGGCGCAGTTCGACGCTTTGCAGCCAGTCCAGGATGAATAGCGTGCGCTCGATGCGGCCCAGCTCGCGCAGCGCCACGGCCAGGCCGTTCTGGCGCGGGTAGCTGCCGAGCTTCCTGAGCATCAGCGAAGCCGTCACCGTGCCCTGCTTGATCGAGGTGGCCAGCCGCAGGATTTCATCCCAATGGGCGCAGACGTGCTTGATGTTGAGCGTGCCGCCGATCATGGGCTTCAGCGCGTCATAGGCGGTGTCGCCCTTCGGGATGTATAGCTTGGTGTCCCCCAGATCGCGGATGCGCGGTGCGAAGCGGAAGCCCAAGAGGTGCATCAGCGCGAAGACGTGATCGGTAAAGCCTGCCGTGTCGGTGTAGTGCTCCTCGATCCGCAGGTCGGATTCGTGGTACAGCAGGCCGTCGAGCACGTAGGTCGAATCGCGCACGCCGACGTTCACGACCTTGGTGTGGAACGGCGCGTACTGGTCGGAAATGTGGGTATAGAACGTCCGCCCTGGGCTGCTGCCGTATTTCGGGTTGATGTGGCCGGTGCTCTCGGCCTTGCTGCCGGTTCGGAAATTCTGGCCGTCCGACGATGACGTGGTGCCGTCGCCCCAATGCCCGGCGAAAGGATGCTGGAACTGGGCGTTGACCAGTTCGGCCAGCGCCGCCCCGTAGGTTTCGTCGCGGGTATGCCAGGCTTGCAGCCAGGCGAGCTTGGCGTAGGTCGTGCCATGGCACGACTCGGCCATCTTGGTCAGGCCAAGGTTGATCGCGTCGGCCAGGATCGTGGTCAGCAACAGGTTCTTGTCCTTGGCCAGGTCGCCCGATTTCAGGTGCGTAAAGTGCCGGGTGAAGCCGGTCCACTCATCGACTTCGAGCAGCAGTTCGGTGATCTTGACGTGCGGCAGAATCATCGCCGTCTGATCGATCAATGCCTGCGCAGTGTCCGGCACCGCAGCATCCAGCGGCGTGATCTTCAAGCCCGACTCTGTGATGATGGCGTCCGGCAGATCGTTGGCCAGCGCCATGCGGTTGACGGTGGCGAGCTGCGTTTCCAGCAGCGTCAGCCGGTCGTGCAGGTACTGGTCGCAGTCGGTGGCCACGGCCAGCGGCAATTCGCTGGCCTGCTTGAGGCTGGCGAATTTCGCGGGCGGCACCAGGTAGTCCTCGAAGTCCTTGAACTGGCGCGACCCCTGCACCCAGATGTCGCCCGAGCGCAGCGCATTCTTCATCTCCGACAGCGCGCACAGTTCGTAGTAACGCCGGTCGATACCGGTGTCGGTCATCACCAGCTTCTGCCAGCGCGGCTTGATGAAGTCGGTCGGCGCATCCGCAGGCACCTTGCGGGCGTTGTCGGTGTTCATGCCGCGCAGCACTTCGATGGCGTCGAGCACGGCCTTGGCGGCGGGCGCGGCCCGCAGCTTGAGCACGGCGAGGAATTCCGGTGCATAGCGGCGCAAGGTGGCGTAGCTCTCGCCGATGCGGTGCAGAAAATCGAAGTCCTCAGGCTGCGCGAGCTTCTGCGCCTCCGTGACACTCTCGGCGAAGGCGTCCCAGGACATGACGGCCTCGATGGCGGCGAACGGGTCGCGGCCCGACTGCTTGGCGTCGATCAGCGCCTGGCCGATGCGCCCGAACAGCCGCACCTTGGCGTTGATCGCCTTGCCGGATGCCTGGAACTGCTGCTGATGCTTGTTCTTGGCGGCGTTGAACAGCTTGCCCAGGATGCGGTCGTGCAGGTCGATGATTTCGTCGGTAACGGTGGCCATGCCCTCGATGGCGAGCGCGACCAGGGTTGCATAGCGCCGTTGCGGCTCGAACTTGGCCAGGTCGGCGGGCGTCATCTGGCCACCCTCGCGGGCGATCTTGAGCAGGCGGTTCTGATGAACCAGCCGCTCGATGCCGGAAGGCAGGTCGAGTGTCTGCCACGCCTTTAGGCGTTCGATGTGTTCGAGCATGTGGCGCGAATTGGGCTTGGCCGGTGACTGGCGCAGCCAGGCAAGCCGAGTCGTCTTGCCGTTGTCGCGGCGTTTGAGCAGATCGTCGAGGCGGCGGCGATGCGCGTCCGACAGCGGTTCGGCCAAGGAATCGTAGATGCGCCGGTTGGCACGCGTGATGGCCTCGGCGCTCGCCCGCTCGACCGCGTTGAGGGCGGGCAGAATGATCGACTGCCGCCGCAGGTGCTCGATCAAGGCGCTGGCCAGCACGATACCCTTGTCGGTCTGCATGGCCAGCTCGGTCAGCAACTGGACGGCCTGCCGGTAGTGACTCATCGTGAACGGCTGGAAGCCGAACACCGTTTGCAGCTCGACCAGGTGCTCGCGCCGGGTCTGTTCCCGCTGGCCGTACTCGCCCCAGTTTTCGACGCCAACCTTGAGCTGGTCGGCGACCAGTCTCAGCAAGGGCGCAAACGGTGGTTGATCGACGCCAAGGATGACGCCTGGAAAGCGCAGGTAGCAGAGCTGCACGGCGAAGCCCAGGCGGTTGGCCGGGCCGCGCCGCTGACGGATGATGGACAGGTCGGTTTCGCTGAACGTGTAGTGACGGATCAACTCATCCTTGGTGTCCGGCAACGCCAGCAAGCTTTCGCGCTCGGCGGCGGAGAGGATCGAACGGCGGGGCATGCGGTTTCCTTCTTCTTGAAAACGTAGGTTTTTGAAGCGCTTGCTGTGCCAAACCAAGGGCACGAGAAATCAAGGTGTTTTGGTTCTCGAAAATAGTTCTTGAAATGGTATTCTCAGTTCTTTACCATTTCAACGAGTTTCGATAGCGAAAGGTGCCCATGCGACCCTCAATCGTGCTTGACCTCAAGCGAAGCGCCGTCCGCGATGCGGTGAGCCGCTTTCGCACAGCGAACCCGCGCATCTTCGGTTCGGTATTGCACGGCACCGATCAGGATGGCAGCGACCTTGATTTGCTGGTCGATGCACTGCCCGGTGCGACGCTGTTCGATCTGGGCGGTCTGCAAGACGAGCTCGAATCACTACTCGGTGTCCAAGTTGATCTGCTGACGCCGAGCGACTTGCCGCCCAGATTCCGGGCCAAGGTGCTTACAGAGGCACAGCCGGTATGAACGAAAACCGCCTTCCCGATTACCTCGACCACATGCAACAGGCCGCAATTGATGCATGTAGCTTCATAGAAGGCCTGAGCAAAGCTGACTTCCTGGAAGACAAGCGCAGCCAGCAAGCGGTCATCATGAGCCTCATCATTATTGGAGAGGCTGCGACGAAGGTGATGGATGGCTACGTGGGATTCACGCAGGCGCACGCGCAAGTGCCGTGGCGCAGCATGCGCGGCATGCGCAACCGCATCGCCCACGGCTATTTCGACATCAACCTCGATGTGGTGTGGGATACCGTTCAGACGGCGCTGCCGGAACTGCTCAAGCAACTGCCCGCCGTATGCAAGGATGCCGACAAGCCATGCTGATTGGCTATGCGCGAGTCTCGACACAGGATCAGAACCTGGAATTGCAGCGTGACGCGTTGGCCAGGGCCGGATGCCAGAAGGTCTATGAGGACAAGGTGAGTGGCACCCGCGCCGACCGCCCCGGTCTGGCCAAGGCGCAGGAGATGCTTCGCGAAGGCGACACGCTGGTTGTATGGAAGCTGGATCGCTTGGGGCGCAGCGTCAAACAACTGGTCGATCTGGTGGGCGAGCTGCACAAACACGGCGTCCAGTTCAAGAGCCTGACAGACTCGATTGACACCGGCACGCCGTCAGGCCGCTTCTTCTTCCACGTCATGGCCAGCCTCGCGGAAATGGAGCGCGAACTGACCGTCGAGCGGACCCGTGCCGGTCTGGAGGTGGCTCGCCAACTCGGGCGCAAAGGCGGCCGCAAACCCAAGATGACCGAAAGCAAGATCGAGTCAGCCAGGAAGTTGTTGGCCAGCGGTATTCCGCCCAAGGACGTGGCCCGAGATCTCGGCGTATCGATTCCGACCCTTTATCGCTGGGTGCCCGCTTCGACCCACAACTGACTCGTTTCAACCCTATTGCAAAGACCTCTGAATGGATCACAACATACCGCTCATCACCACCTTGGCCGCAGGCTTTGGCATTGCCCTGATCTTGGGTTTCCTCGCCGAGCGGATCAAAGTGCCGGCCTTGGTGGGCTACCTTGTGGCCGGCATCATCATCGGGCCGGGCACACCGGGTTTCGTGGCGGATGTGCATCTGGCCGCGCAACTTTCCGAAATCGGCGTCATGCTCCTGATGTTCGGCGTCGGCCTGCATTTCTCGCTCAACGACCTACTGGCGGTCAAACGCATAGCGGTGCCCGGTGCCGTGGTGCAAATGACCTTGGCCACCGTGTTGGGTATGGCTGTGGCTTGGTGGTGGGAATGGAGTTGGGGTGCGGGCCTGTTGTTCGGGCTGTCGCTGTCGTGTGCGAGTACCGTGGTGTTGCTCAAGGCGCTGGAAGCCCGTGGCGTGCTCGAAAGCATGAATGGTCGCATCGCAGTCGGCTGGCTGGTCGTTGAAGACCTCGCCACCGTCCTGGTGCTCGTGCTTTTGCCCCCGCTCGCGGGCGTCCTGGGCGGATCGGCGGTGGCCGTGCCGGGCGCCGATCCGCTTTGGGTGACGATTGGAAAAACCTTGCTCCAAGTGGCTGCTTTCATCGCCATCATGCTGGCGGCGGGTCGCCGCGTGCTGCCCTGGCTGTTGTGGCAGATTTCGCGCACCGGTTCGCGTGAGCTGTTCACCCTGTCGGTGATCGCTGCAGCCATCGGCATTGCCTACGGTGCGGCCCAACTGTTCGGCGTTTCGTTCGCCCTTGGCGCGTTCTTCGCCGGCATGGTGCTGCGTGAATCAGAGTTCAGTCACCGCGCGGCAGAAGAGTCCCTGCCGCTACGCGACGCCTTCTCGGTGCTCTTTTTCGTATCCGTGGGCATGCTGTTCGAGCCGGCCATCTTGCTGGAGCAGCCGATACACCTCCTGGGTGTGGTGGCCATCATCATCTTCGGCAAGTCCATTGCGGCCCTGGCCATCGTGCTGGCCTTCCGCTATCCACTGAACACGGCGCTGATAGTTTCGGCCAGCCTGGCGCAGATCGGTGAGTTTTCGTTCATCCTGGCCGGCATGGGCCTGTCGCTGGGTTTGCTGCCGGCAGAGGGCATGAGCCTTGTATTGGCCGGCGCGCTCATCTCCATTGCGCTGAATCCGGTGCTGTTCGCCGCCATTGAGCCGGTGCGGCGTTGGATTCTTGAACGCTCGGACCTGGCCCGACGCCTTGAGCAGCGGACCGACCCGTATGCCGAACTGCCGATGACCACCGAGCGCAAGTACCTGGAGGGGCAAGTCGTGCTGGTCGGTTTTGGCCGGGTTGGCAAGCGGATTGCCAGCGCGCTGGAGGCGCGTGGCATTCCCTACGTGGTGGCGGAACAGAACCGTGAGCTGGTCGAGAACCTGCGCAAGAAAGGGATGGTGGCCGTATCAGGCAATGCCGCTGATCCGGCGGTGCTGATCCAGGCGCACATTGCCGATGCTGCCATGTTGGTGGTGGCAACGCCCGATCCGCTCAACGTGCGTCAGATGGCCGACACAGCGCGCACCCTCAATCCCGGCATAGAAATCGTCTTGCGCACGCACAGCGAGGACGAATCCCTGATGCTGCGCAAGGAAGGCATCGGCACGGTCTTCTTCGGTGAGGAAGAGTTGGCCAAGGGTATGACCGGGCATGTGCTGGAGCGTTTTTCTCCTCAAGCCAGCGGCCAGGCCCCAGCATCCGCACACACCTGAAACTCGCCGACCTACCCTCATATCGTGGTGGTCGGCGTGCGCACCAGCAGCGTGTCGCACGGTAGCCAGTCCAGTAGCTTGGCGGCCGTACTGCCCAGCAACAGGCTCATGATGCCACTGCGGCCGTGACTGCCCATCACCACCAGATCGATGTCGTGCTCGCGCACGTAACGTGTCAATGTGCTTTCGATGGCGCCGCACTCGACGACGGGACGTACCTTTACGTTCGGGGGAAGGGCCGTCGCCGCCATAAAGGCTGCGTACTCGGTTTCCTCGATGCCGACGCAGACACCGGGATGTGACGAGGCGGCGGCCAGCCCTGACATTGCCAGGGCATGGGCGTGGTACAGGACCAGTTCGCGGCCGGGAAACAGTCGAGCAGCGGTCAGCAGGGCGTGGCGGGATGGCTCGGAAAAATCGCTGGCGACGAGAATCCGCCGGTACGGCCCCCTCGCCCGACTGCGCACCACCAGCAAGGGCTGGGATAGCGAGCGCGCCAAGTTCTCGACGGTCGAGCCCAGCAAGAGGCGTCCCAGCGTTTCGTTGCAGGACATCCCAGTGACGACGAGGCCGGATTGTGTGCTGGCCGCCGCTTCCCGAATGGCGGCCGTGGCGTCCTCACTGCGCACCAGGCGCAGGGTTGCGGGTACATTCGCCGCCGCGAGGTCACGAGCAAGCTGTTGTCGTGCCACATGCAAAAATTGCTCATCGCTCGCTCCACTGATCCAGGCCAGCGCCTGATCGCGGGATGCTGCGGGATCAAGTACGTTCAACGCCACCAGTTCGGCCTGCCACTCCCCGGCCAATTGAGCAGCCCGATCCAGCGCTCGGTCGCATCGTGCGCTCAGGTCGGTGGCCAGCAGGAGGCGGTGCGGCGTGTTGCGGGGTTCGGGAATGGCTGTCATGTGATTCTCCTTGAATGGTTGCCCTGTCATGCAAGCACCAATCGAGCCGCCAGGCGGGTGCGGCGCATGATGAATTTTTCCAGTTCTGCCACACTGAACACCAATAGGCCGGCGGTCAGCACCTTGCCCCACTCCGTTGGTGAAAGATCGGTCGAACCGAAGACAGCCTGCATGAACGGCGTGTGGGTATAGGCGATTTGCAGCGGGATACAGGCGGCAATGGCCAACAGCACATAACGATTGCCGGTCAGTCCCTCTCGACTGAGGACGGATGACAGGATGAAGCGGCTGTTGATCAGGTAGAACATTTCCGCAGTAACCACGGCATTGACCGCCATCGTCCGCGCCGTTTCGATACTGGTGCCGGCATCCAGCTCCCAGAGGAACAGGCCCAGTGCACCGGTCATCATGAGCACCGACACCATCAGCACCCGCCAGACGAAGAACCCCGACAGCAGCGCCTCGCCGGGCGGCCGGGGACGGCGGTTCATGATGCCGGGCTCGGCCGGCTCGAAGGCCAATGCCAGGCCCAACGTACTGGAGGTGACCATGTTGATCCACAGCACTTGGGCGGGGGTCAGTGGCAGGGCCAGCTCGAACAGGATGGCCGCGATGACCACCAGCGCCTCGCCGCCGTTGGTTGGCAGCATGAACAGGATGAACTTCTTCAGGTTGTCGTAGACGGCGCGACCTTCGCGCACGGCGACGGCGATGGTGGCGAAGTTGTCGTTGGCCAACACCATGTCGCTGGCCTCCTTGGCCGCCTCGGTGCCTTTCATGCCCATGGCCACGCCGACGTCGGCGCGCTTCAAGGCCGGGGCGTCATTTACCCCGTCGCCGGTCATCGCCACCACCTGGCCGTCGTCCTGGAGCGCCTGCACCAGGCGCAGCTTGTGCTCCGGCGCGGCACGGGCAAAAACGTCCACCTCCATCGCCACCCGGCGCAAGGCGGCATCGTCCATCATGGCCACTTCCGCGCCTGTGATGGCGGGCTTGCCGACACCGATAGCCAGTTGCGCCCCGATGGCACGCGCTGTCTCGGCGTGGTCGCCGGTGATCATCTTGACCCGGATGCCGGCATGGTGGCACTCGCTGACAGCGCGCACCGCCTCTTCGCGCGGCGGGTCGATGATGCCGACCAGGGCGAGCAAGACATAGCCGGACTCCGCGTCGCTGAAGCTCAGGCGTTCACCCTGTGGTGCCGCCCGTTTACAGGCCAGGGTTAGCAGGCGCAGTCCTTGGGCGGCCGTGTCGGTGGCCATGCGCCGCCAGTAATCGACATCAAGCGGTCGTTCGCCATCGTGGCCCAACTGCGTGCCGCACATGTCGAGGATGCGTTCCGGGGCTCCCTTGACGAAAAGCCACGGTTCGTCGTCGCTGTCACGGTGATAGGTGGCCATGAACCGGTGCTGGGACTCGAAAGGGATGCTGTCGAGCCGGGGCCAGGCCTCGTCGCCCAGGTGCTGGGTGAAGCCGGTCTTGCCCCCGAGCACGAGCAAGGCACCTTCGGTGGGGTCGCCCTCGACCCGCCACTGGCCATCGTCTTCACGCAATGTCGCATCGTTGCACAGCACGCCAGCCCGGATTGCCATCGCCAAGGCCGGGTAGTGCTCCGAGTCGATGATGCGCCCATCAATGCTCACGTCGCCCATCGGGGCATAGCCGACACCGCCAACATCGAACACATGCCCGGCGCTGGCCACGCGCTGCACGGTCATTTCGTTGCGGGTCAGCGTGCCGGTCTTGTCCGAACAGATCACCGTCACCGACCCCAGCGTTTCCACCGCCGGCAGACGCCGGATGATCGCGTGGCGTCGGGCCATGCGTTGCACGCCCAGCGCCAGGGTGACGGTCATGATTGCCGGCAATCCTTCGGGGATCGCCGAAGCGGCCAGAGCCACCACCAGCATGAACATTTCCGCCGAGCTGTGGTCGCGCCACAAGGTTCCGAGCACAAACGTTGCCGCCGACACGCCCAGAATGGCCATGGCCAGGACCCGGCCGAAACGATCCACCTGACGCAGCAGGGGCGTGGTCAGGCTGCGGATGCCCGACAACATCTGATTGATCTTGCCCAACTCGGTTGCAGTACCGGTGGTTACGACAATACCGCTGGACTGCCCATAGACCACCAGCGTGCCCGAGTAGGCCATGCCGTAGCGGTCGCCCAGCGGGGCATCGGTGGACACGGCCTCAGCGGATTTTTCAACGGGTAGGGACTCACCCGTGAGGGCGGCCTCTTCGATGCGCAGTTCCCGCACATCGACCAGGCGCAAGTCGGCCGGCACCCGGTCGCCCGAGGCAAGCGACACCCGGTCGCCGGGCACCAGGTCGGCGGCGTCGATCTCGCGGCACTGTCCGTCGCGGATCACCGTGGCATGGGGCGACAACATGGCGCGGATCGCATCGAGCGCTGATTCGGCCTTGCCTTCCTGGATAAAACCGATGATGGCGTTGATCACCACGGCCATCATCAGAACACCTGTATCGATCCAGTGTCCGAGGAAGGCCGTGATGACGGCGGCGCCCATCATCACGTAGAGAAGAATGTTGTGGAACTGCATCAAGAGGCGCAACAGCGGCCCGCGGCGCTTCGGCGGAGCCAACCGGTTCGGCCCGTATTCGGCCAGCCGGCGAGCGGCTTCGGCCTCTGTCAGGCCGCTTGCGCCGGTTTGTAGCATTTGCTCGACCTGCGCCTGGGGCAAGGTATGCCAATCAACGGGCGGTGGTTTTTCCAGACCTGCGGCGATCGAGCGATTCGTCATTAATTCAGCCTCATCTTGTGCGGAGCAGCGGGAAAGTGTTTCATTGCAGATTAAGCGAAATTACATGAAAATTTTACCTAGCAGGCCGTTGAAAAACTCCGATGCTGAGGCCGGGTACCGGCCGGTATAATCGCTGCGGTCCAAGGACGCGAGAATCCCGATGCGTGGCACGA
>CBFGWV010000100.1:0-15082 GCA_965652545.1 uncultured Candidatus Competibacteraceae bacterium
ATAGGACGGTCCTGATCACAGGCGGCGCGGGGTTTATCGGCTCCCACCTTGCCGATGAATTGCTTCGCAGCGGCTACCGGGTACGTGCGCTGGACTGCCTCGATCCGCAAGTCCATGGCCCCGGGCAGTGCCGGCCCAACTATCTGGACGCCGCTGTGGAGCTGCACATCGGGGACGTGCGCGATGCCTCTGCGGTAGAGCAGGCTCTCAAGGGTGTCGATGCCGTCGTCCATCTTGCCGCCCGGGTCGGGGTGGGACAGAGCATGTACGAGATGGCCTCGTATATGGATACCAACGTGCGCGGCACCGGTGTGCTGCTGGAACAGATCGTCCAATCGGATGTGACGCGCATCGTCGTCGCCTCGAGCATGAGCATCTACGGCGAAGGGCTTTACCGATCCGCCGCGGGCGACCCGGTGGAGGCCGAGCGCGATCTGGACCAGTTGCGCCGTGGGGAGTGGGACCTCACCGATACACACGGCGAGCTGCTGCAACCGGTGCCGACACCGGAATCCAAACGGCCGGCACTGGCCTCGGTCTACGCGCTGAGCAAGATGGATCAGGAGCGTATGTGTTTGCTGTTCGGCGAGGCCTACGGCATCCCCGCGGTAGCCTTGCGGTTCTTCAATACGTATGGCGAGCGCCAGGCATTGTCCAACCCCTATACCGGTGTGCTGGCCATCTTCGGCAGCCGCCTGCTCAATGGGCGATCGCCGTTGATCTTTGAAGATGGGCACCAGCGGCGTGATTTCGTACATGTCAGGGACGTGGTCCGTGCCTGTCGCCTTGCCCTGGAGACACCCGCCGCCGCGGGCCGGTGTTTCAACGTCGGTAGCGGTCAGAGCGTGTCCATATGCGAGCTGGCGGCGCAGATCGCAGGGGTCATGGGTTGCGATATCGCCGCACAGATCACCGGCGAGTACCGTACCGGGGATATCCGCCATTGCTTCGCCGATATCTCGGCGGCCGGCGAAACCCTGGGCTTCGTCTCGGAAATCCCCCTCGAACGAGGGCTTGCCGAACTGGCCGAGTGGCTGGCGACCCAAGAGGGCGTGGTGGACCGCGTAGATCAAGCGCGGGAGGAGCTCATCGCCCGCAGGTTGGCCGTATGAACACCGGCATCATGGGTGAGGCGCCGGTCCCGCCGCGCGGTGTCACCGGCTGGCTGGAGCCGGGGGATTACGAGGCCGCGGAGCGCTTCCTGGCCGATTGCCGTGCCTGTCACGCGGCATGGTTGCGGCTGCCGGTGACTGTGCAGCAATGGCATGACCAGACCAGCCGAGCATGGTTGAGCTGGCTGGCGGAGCGGGCCGCTGCCGAATTCGAGCTGATCGTCGCCCTGTACCGCGAGTTCCCATCGGGCGCGGCGCAGGCGCCGGTGTGCGTCGATGACGCGACTGGTTATCGGCATACGATCGATACCTTGGGTGAGCACCTCTGCGACTACAGTCAATGGCTGGAGCTTGCCGATCCGTTGGGGCCTTCGGTATGGCCCGATACCTCGATGTCTTCGGCGACGCTGCTGCGGAGCCTGCGCCTGCCCGACCACATGCAACTGTGCCTGGGCGGTCTGCCGCTGGATGCGGTCTGGGTCAGCACGGCTTGGGCACAAGGCTTGCTCAGCCCGGTGTCGGCAGTCGCGTTCACTCAGTGGCCGAGCGGCGAGGCGGTGGCACCGCGATTGCCCGGGCTGACCGGCGACAGCACGGTCGAATACGCCCCGCAGGTCTGGCTGGCGCCCGAGCGACTGCCACCGGGGGCCGTCGCTGCCGGTCGGCTGGGCGCGAGCCTTCGCGATTGCGTCGAACTGCTCGACACTGCCGTGGACCGGTTCTTCTTTCCCCTGCGACCGCCGCCGATCCCCCGTCTTCACGCCGCCGTGGGCCTGGAGAGCGGCGGCGAGTCGCTGGCCGCTCGTCTTCTGGCCGACGACGATGGCCCGGGCCTTGCGGCGGTCAGCCGCTTGGTGACGCTGACGCCGACGCCGGAGGATGTCGATTTGGTGGTCGGCGGCGCCGGTTTCATCGGCTGCAACATGGCTGCGCGCTTGGCCGAAGAGGGCCGCAACGTATTGATTCTGGACAACCTGTCCCGTCCCGGCAGCGAATACAACTTGAGTTGGTTGGGCCGCCGGTACCCGGGCCGGATACGCACACTGGCGGCGGATATTCGCGACGACGACGCCGTACACCATGCCGTTGCCCGCGCACGGCGGGTATTTCACTTTGCCGCCCAGGTGGCAGTGACGGCCAGCCTGGTTCACCCGCGCCACGATCTTCAGGTCAACGCCGCCGGCACGCTCAATCTCCTGGAAGCGATCCGCCGCCGATCCGCCCCTCCGCCGCTGTTGTTCACATCGACGAACAAGGTCTACGGAGGCCTGCCGGATATCGAGCTACGGCGCGCGCCCAGCGGTTACGAGCCGGTGGACCCGCACATCCGGGCACACGGCATCGACGAACAGCGGCCGCTGGCCTTGTGCAGCCCCTACGGCTGTTCCAAGGGGGCAGCCGATCAGTACGTACTGGACTACGCCCGCGAACTGGGGCTGTCTACGGTGGTGCTGCGCATGAGCTGCATCTGCGGCCCGCGTCAATTCGGCAACGAAGACCAGGGCTGGGTCGCGCATTTCGTCCGCTGCGCGTTGGCGGGCGACCCCGTGACAGTGTACGGGGACGGTTTCCAGGTGCGTGATGTGTTGTTCATCGACGACTTGATCGATGCCGCCTTACTGGCGATGGAGACGCTGCCGGCGACGAGCGGCGAGGCGTTCAACATTGGTGGCGGACCGCAACGTGTGCTCAGCCTCAACCGCTTGCTGAGCCTGCTCGATGAAATCGGCGGGCGCATACCGACGGTGGAGCGCGCCCAGTGGCGAGCGGCGGACCAGCGCTACTACGTTTCCGATACCAGCAAATTCTGCCGTGCCACCGGCTGGCAACCGCAAGTCACCGTCGATGCTGGCGTCGTGATGCTGTACGAATGGATGCAGCAACACGTACTCGGCGGTGTCGCTGACGCGCAGACGAGAGGGCAGGTGGCGGTATGAAATACGCGTTGATCAACCCCAACTGGACGTTCGAGGGCAGTATCTACTTCGGCTGCCGCGAGCCTCACCTGCCGCTGGAGCTGGGCTATGCCCGGCAACTGCTGGTCGCAGCAGGCCATGAGGTGTTGCTGGTCGATGCTCATCTGGAGGTGATGCTCGCGCATCAGGTGGTGCGCCGCGTGGTCGACTTCGCACCCGATTTCATCGTCGTGCCGACGGCACCGACATACTTATTCTGGCGCTGTCCGCCGCCGGAGTTGCGCGTGGTGCAAGACCTGCTGGCGGACCTGTCCGAGGCCTCGGGACGACGGGTGATCATCGGACCGCACCCCTCCAGCACGCCCGGGGTTGCGCTGCGTAAGACCGGGGCGGACATCGCCGTGCTCGGGGAGAGTGAAGAGGTGCTGGTCGGCTTGGGTGAACAACCGCTCCCGAGTCTTGCCGGCGTCGCGTACCTCGAGGGCGATGAACTGGTGGTCCAGGGGCCGCGGCAGTCGGTGGATCTTGCCCGGCTCCCCCCTTTGGCGTGGCCGCAGTCGATGATCGAGCGTCACCGCCACCACCATCATCGCTTCGACGAGCCGCAGGTCGGCTTCGGTGCGGAAATCGAAGCCTCCCGCGGTTGCCCCTACACGTGCTCGTTCTGCGCCAAGACCGACCACCGTGACGTGTTCCGGCGCCGCCCGGTCGCGACTGTACTGAATGAACTCGACCGCCTGCTCGATCAGGGCGTCGGCTACGTGTACTTCATCGATGAGATCTTCCTGCCCAACCAGGACCTGCTCCTGGCCTTGTGCGAGCGCCCGGTGCAGTTCGGCGTGCAAACACGCATCGACCTGTGGAAGCCGCAGATGCTGGATTTACTCGCCGCGGCCGGCTGCGTGTCCATCGAGGCGGGCGTGGAGAGCATCAGTGCGGAGGGCCGGGATTTGCTCAACAAGCGTTGCCGGATGACCACTGATGACTTGCAGCAGCGCTTGATCCACGCCCGTCAGGGGGTACCGTTCGTGCAGGCCACGCTGATGGAGTCCAGGGCCGATGCGCCTGAGGCGGTAGAGCGCTGGCGCACGCAATTGCAGGCCCACGGGATATGGGCAAACAAGCCTGTACCGCTGTTTCCCTATCCGGGCTCGCCGGACTACCTGCGTTTGTGGGGTATGCCGGATGACGACGCCTGGGAGCGGGCGGTGACGCATTATCTCAAAGAGTTTGCAGAGTTCAGCGATATCCAGGACGACATGCCGTGCCGCCTGGATGCGCTTGAACGCACGCGTGCGGCGTCATGACATACCCGGCCATCGGGCTGCGGGTGCTTATGAGCACCGACACCGTGGGCGGTGTCTGGGTGTATGCCCTGGAGTTGGCCCGTGCCCTGCGTGGACACGGTGTTCAAGTCATCCTGGCGACGATGGGCAAGGCGGTGTCCCGTGCGCAGCGCCAGCAGGCATTGCGGGTGCCCGACCTGGTGTTGTGTGAAAGCGAGGGGCGGCTGGAGTGGATGGAGGCGCCTTGGCAGGACCTTGCACACGCGGGGCGCTGGCTGTTGCAGCTGGAGCGACGCTACCAGCCGGACCTCATCCATCTGAACCACTACTGCCACGGGCAACTGGACTGGCGCGCACCGTGCATTGCGGTCGGGCATTCCTGCGTTCTGTCCTGGTGGCAGTGCGTGCTGCGCGAGAACGCGCCGGCTGACTGGGCCACCTACCGTCGTCGCGTGCACCGCGGACTGGCGGGGGCCGATAAGGTCATCGCCCCCTCGCGCTTCATGCTCGATGCGTTGCATCGGCACTACGGCCCCTTGAGCAATGCGGCGGTCATCTACAACGGTCGCGACGCGAGCGAGTTCCGCGCCGGCCGCAAACGGCCGTACGTGTTGGCAGCCGGTCGGTTGTGGGATGCGGCCAAGAACCTCGGCGTACTGGTGCGCGTCGCACCACGATTGGAGTGGCCGGTCTATCTCGCCGGCGAGACCCGCCATCCGGATGGCGGCGATGCGGCGTTCCCGGGCATGCAGCAACTGGGACGGCTCGAGCCAGAGCTGCTGGTGCCCTGGTACGCACAGGCGTCCATCTATGTCTTGCCCGCCCGTTACGAGCCGTTCGGTTTGTCGGTGTTGGAGGCGGCACTGTCCGGCTGCGCGCCGGTACTGGGCGATATCGACAGCCTGCGGGAGCTGTGGGATGGCGCGGCCTGTTTCGTCCCGCCCGAGGATGCCGATGCCTTGCGTTGGCATCTGGCACGACTGATCGCCGACGGTCGTCAACGCGAACAACTGGCCGCGCGCGCCGGCGAACGGGCTCGCCGTTACAGCGTCCAGCGGATGGCGGCGGGTTATCTGGCCGTGTACGACGACTTGCTGACGGACAGAAGCGTGCCCAGAACCCGGGTCAGCGCCACATCGGGGTAAATCAATCATGCGGGTTGCGATGTTCTACCACTCGCTGGTCTCTGACTGGAATCACGGCAACGCACACTTCTTGCGCGGCGTCACCAGTGAATTGGTCGATCGCGGCCACTGCGTGACGGTGTATGCGCCGCGTGGCGGCTGGAGCATCACCAATCAGATCGAGCAAGAGGGAACGGAGGCTATCGCGGCGTTTCATGCCCGCTATCCATCCCTGCGCAGCGAAGACTATGACCTGGACACTCTGGACCTCGATCAGCTCCTTGCCGGTGTGAACCTGATCGTCGTCCATGAATGGAGCGACCACGAACTGGTGCGGCGTGTCGGTGAGTACCGGGCCAGGCATCCGCATTGCCGTTTGCTGTTTCACGATACGCATCACCGCTCGTTGACCGATCGCCGGAGCGTCTCCGAATACGACCTGCGCCATTACGATGGCGTGCTCGCTTTCGGCGAGGTGATTCGTGACCTGTACCTGGCCAAGAACTGGACCGAGCACGCCTGGGTCTGGCACGAAGCGGCCGACACACGGGTCTTCCACCCCATCGACGATGTGCAGCCCGAGGGCGATGTCGTCTGGGTGGGCAACTGGGGCGACGACGAGCGCACCGCCGAACTGGAGACGTTCCTGTTCGAACCGGTACACGCCGCCAAGCTGCGCACCACGATTCATGGCGTGCGCTATCCGGCCGAGGTACAGGCGCGCCTGAAGGACCGCGGTATCGTCTACCGCGGCTGGTTGCCGAACTTCAAGGTGCCGGAGGTGTTCGCCCACCACCGGGTAACGGTTCACGTGCCGCGCCGCCCCTACGTCGAAGCGTTGCCCGGCATCCCTACGATCCGCCCGTTCGAGGCCATGGCCTGCGGTATTCCGCTGGTGTGCGCACCGTGGACCGACAGCGAGCATCTGTTTCATCCCGGAAAAGATTATCTGGTTGCCCGCAATGGCAAAGAGATGCGGCGCCACTTGCGCGATCTGGTGAACGATCGCGACATGGCGGCGGAGCTTGCGCTGCATGCACACCTGACGATTCTCGGCTCCCATACCTGTGCTCACCGCGTGGATGAGTTGCTGACGATCTGCCAGGAACTGGGCCTGTGACGCCGGCGGCGCCCTTCGAGGAGTCAAACGATCATGAACGGACTGACCATCGCCTTTTTTGGATCCAGCCTGGTGTCGGCCTATTGGAACGGCGCGGCGACGTACTACCGCGGCATCATTCGTGCGCTGCACGCCCGCGGCCATCATGTGCGTTTTTTCGAGCCGGACGCCTACGATCGGCAGCAGCATCGTGATATGGACGATCCGCACTGGGCGCAGGTGATCGTCTATTCCGGCGAGGATAGGGCTGGGCTCGAGGCGGCGCTGGAGGCCGCCCGCGGCGCCGACATCATCGTCAAAGCGAGCGGCGTCGGCGTATTCGACGACGAGCTGGAAGAGGCCGTGCCCGACCTGGCCGGACCGGCCACCGCCTGCGTGTACTGGGACGTCGATGCACCGGCCACGCTCGAGCGCATGCGGGCGAACCCGACGGATGCGTTCCGCGCGCAAGTGCCGCGTTACGATCTGGTGCTGACCTATGGCGGGGGAGAGCCGGTGGTGCGCGCTTACAAGGATTTCGGCGCCCGCGATTGCATACCCATTTACAACGCCCTCGATCCGCAAGTGCACCACCCAAGCCCACCCGACCCGCGTTTCGAGGCGGCGCTCGGCTTTCTCGGCAACCGCCTGCCCGATCGTGAGCGGCGGGTGGAGGACTTTTTCCTGGCCCCGGCGCAGGCGTTGCCGGGCGCGCGCTTCCTCCTCGGCGGCAGTGGTTGGCAGGACAAGGCAACCCCTGCCAATGTGCACTACCTTGGGCACGTCTACACGCGCGATCACAACGCCTTCAACTGTACGCCCAAGGCGGTGTTGAATATCTCGCGCGACAGCATGGCCCGCTTCGGCTTCTCGCCAGCCACACGGGTGTTCGAGGCCGCCGGTGCCGGCGCCTGCCTGATCACCGACTGCTGGGAGGGTATCGAGACGTTCCTCGAGCCGGGGCGCGAGGTGCTGCTGGCCCGCGGCGGCGCCGATGTGGCCGAGCACCTCGCGGCGCTGGATCCGCAGCGGGCCCGCGCCATTGGCGCTGCGGCCCTCAAGCGGGTGCTGGCCGAACACACCTATGCCCATCGCGCCAGCCAGTTGGAGTCGGTCCTGCTCGGCTGCACCCCCGGTAAACCGTTGGCAGTCGCCAGCCATTGAGCCGCGCAACCCACATCCAGGCCAACAAGGACGCCCGCATGCTGGATATCGTCATTCTCGGACTCTCCATCACCTCATCCTGGGGCAACGGACACGCCACCACTTATCGCGGGTTGGTGCGCGAGTTGGCCCGTCGCGGGCACACGGTCACCTTCCTGGAGCGCGATGTACCCTGGTACCGCGACAACCGTGACCTGCCCAAGCCGCCTTACGGCCGGACGTTTCTCTACGACCGTCGCGATGCGTTGATCGAACGGCACCGCGAGCGCATCCGCGAAGCGGATCTGGTCATCGTCGGCTCCTATGTCCCCGAGGGCATTGCCATTGCCGATTGGGTTCTGGACGAGGCACGCGGGCTGACGGCGTTCTACGACATCGATACGCCGGTGACGCTCGCGGCCCTGGACAGTGGCGACTGCGCGTACCTGTCACGCGAGTCGATTCCGCGTTTCGATCTGTACCTGTCGTTCACCGGTGGGCCGACCCTGGAGCGCTTGGAGTCCGTATTCGGTGCCCGGCGGGCGAGGGCGCTGTACTGTTCTGTCGACCCACAGGCCTACTACCCGCAACCCCGTGATCTGCGCTGGGACCTCGGTTACCTGGGTACCTATGCCGAGGACCGGCAGCCGGCGCTGGAGCGTTTGCTCATGCAGCCGGCCGGCGCCTGGACGACTGGGCGCTTCGTGGTGGCCGGGTCTTCGTATCCAGCGTCGATCGAATGGCCGCTGAACGTGGAGCGTATCGAACACCTGCCGCCGAGCGCTCACTGTGCGTTCTACAACCGGCAGCGCTTTACCCTGAACCTCACGCGGGCGGCGATGACTGCCAGTGGCTATGCCCCGAGCGTGCGATTGTTCGAGGCGGCCGCCTGCGGCACCCCGATCATCAGCGATTGGTGGCCGGGCTTGGATGAACTGCTCACGCCCGATGAGGACGTCTTGATCGCTGATAGCGCAGAGGCGGTTCTGGTTATGCTGCGCGAGTTGCCCGAGGCACGCCGCCAGCGGGTGGGCCGCCAGGGCAGGGCGCGCATCCTGGCCGCACACACGGCGGCCCACCGGGTGCTGGAGCTCGAGGGTTACGTCACAGAGTGCCGGTCATCGCCGGCTCTGAGCCGACGAGCGACGATCGAGCCACACCCAGCCCGCACCCCATAGGGCGCTCACGGTTCTGAGCGCCGGGCCTGCATCGGGTATTCAGGCAGTTCGAAGTCGTCGCGCAAATCGCGGCCGATGATCAGGTCCGCCAGCCTGGGGAACCTCATCAACCGCGTTGCGAGATTGCGTATCCATAGCCCGACGGTCGTTCTGGGGGCGAAACTGGATGCGAAACGCTCGGCGGATACCTGCTTACCGTTGATGAACGGCCTCAGCCGCTGTTGGTAGCGGCGGAAGGCTTCTCGATGATCATCGTCGGCGCCGCTCAACTCGCCAGCCAATACATAGGCCTGCGTCATCGCCAGGCCGGTGCCTTCGCCGGCCAGCAGCGATACGCAGGATGCGGCATCGCCGATCAGAATCACGCGCCCGCTGGACCAGTTGCCGAGGCGGATCTGGCTGACCTTGTCGAAATAGATGTTCTCCACCCGGTCCATAGCCCGAAGGATGGCCGGGCATTCCCAGCCGGCATCGCCATAGACCTCGTGTAACAGTGCCTTGCACTGCGCCGTGGAGGCCGGCTCCTGGCCGCTGACGCAATCGGCGACGAAGACGAACAACACCATCGTGCAATCGTTGCGCAAAGAGAACCGTGCGACCTGTCGCCCGGGTATCGAGTAGCTGACGTACACCTGCTCATCGCGCGGCTGATAGCCGTGGACTTCGAACGCTGCCACCCGGTAGCCAAGCGGCCTCTCGAAGCGGCGCTGTGGCCCGAAGACCATTTCGCGAACCTGTGAATGCAGGCCGTCCGCGCCGACCACCAGATCAAAGTCGCGTGCCGGACCGTGTTCGAACTCGACCCGGAGACCCTTGCTGTGGCTGTCAAGGGCGCTGATGCTGTTCCCGAACAGTGTTTCCACCCGTCCGTCGATGGACGCATAGATGGCTGCGGCCAGGTCGCCGCGTGGCAGGCTGATGAACCGCCCGTCGGTCATGCGGCGAAACACGTCTGCGGAAAAGCCGGCGGTCCGGCGTCCCTGCCGGTCGACCAGGCGCACCTCCTCGACCACATAACCGGCGCGGTGCACCGCAGGCAGGATGCCCATCCGCTCGGCGACCGTGTAACCGACGCCCCAGAAGTCGATGACATAACCGCCGGTACGGAAGCGGGGCGCTTTCTCGATCAGCGTAGGCTCGTGGCCACTGCGCTCGAGCCAGTACGCCAGTGTGGGGCCGGCAATGCCGGCACCGTTGATTGCGATCCGCACGCCGGCTCAGGCGGTAACGGTCAGCGGCCGCAGCCCATCACTGTCGGCGGCGATGCGCTTGTCGCGGCTGAGCACGTCGTCGAAGTAGTCGATGGTGCTGGACAAGCCGTGCTCCAGGCCGATGGTCGGCTGCCATCCCAGGGTTTCGATGGCGCGGGTGATATCCGGGCGCCGTTGCTTGGGGTCGTCCGCCGGCAGCGGGCGGTAGACGATCTTCGAGCGCGAATGGGTGAGTCTTTTGATCGTCTCGGCCAACTCTCTCATCGTGTATTCGCCCGGGTTGCCCAGATTCACAGGCCCGGTGAGGTCGTCCGGTGCGTTCATCAGACGCATCAAGGCATCCACGAGGTCGGTCACATAGCAGAACGAGCGCGATTGGGAGCCGTCGCCGTACAAGGTGATGGGCTCACCACGTAACGCCTGCACGATGAAATTCGAGACCACCCGGCCATCGTTGCGCTGCATGTACGGTCCGTAGGTATTGAATATCCGCGCGATCTTCACCCGTAGACGGTGCTGGCGGCTGTAGCCGTAGAAGAGCGTTTCCGCACAGCGCTTGCCCTCGTCGTAGCAGGAGCGTTCACCCAAGGGATTCACGTGGCCCCAGTAGTCTTCCCGCTGTGGGTGTTGTTGCGGGTCGCCGTACACCTCGCTGGTGGAGGCCTGGAGGATCTTCGCTTGCAGACGTTTTGCCAGACCGAGCATGTTGATGGCGCCGTTGACGCTGGTCTTGACCGTCTGAACCGGGTCGCGCTGGTAGTGCACTGGGCTGGCCGGGCAGGCGAGGTTGAAGATTTCGTCCACTTCCACGTAGAGCGGGAAGCATACGTCGTGACGCATGAGTTCGAAGCCAGGGTGGTCGATGAACTCAGTCAGATTGCGCTTGGCGCCGGTATAGAAGTTGTCCACACATAGCACCTCGCAGCCTTGCTCCAGCAAGGCCTTGCACAGGTGCCGGCCGAGGAATCCGGCGCCGCCGGTGACGAGTACGCGCTTCATCGCTTCTCCTTTCCATGAGGCTGCCCGCAGCCTGCTGGTCGTCGCAATGTCGTTTCTATGTGAGGCAAGAAGCGTTCCCGTTGCCTGTGCGAGCGGTCGCGAACCGCGGTACGGCTGAAGATGCTGCTGCACCGCTGACTATCGCGCGCGCCGTGCCAGGGGTGTGTTTGTAAGGCTTACACGGGGATTGAAGCTTTTTCCCGATTCGGGCCGCCGCACAGTGGGCGATCCTGCGCGGGCGTGGACGAAACCGCGCGTTGACAGGCACTTGGATGCGTGTTCGAGCCTTGGCTCGGATCCTGCTACCCCCTGTTTGCACGGATTGTGGAGAGCAGGCGTATGAGCAAGATCCGAATCGCGATCGTCGGGGTTGGCAACTGCGCCAGCGCCTTGCTGCAAGGTGTCGCGTATTACCAGTCGCAGCGTGCGGACACGGCCATCGGCCTGATGCACTGGGACATCGGCGGGTTCAAACCCGGCGATGTCGAGGTGGCTGCGGCATTCGATGTCGATGCCCGCAAGGTCGGGCGCGATGTGGCCGAAGCGATCTTCGCCAAACCCAATTGCGCGCTGAGGTTTCATCCCGATGTGCCCGGCACGGGCGTGACGGTTGCCATGGGGCCGGTCATGGACGGGGTGCCCGAGCACATGGCCGATTACCCGCCCGATCGGCGCTACGTCGTGGCCGATGACCCGGAGCCCACGTTGGAGGCCGTGTGCGAACAGCTTCAAGCCTCCGGCGCAGAGATTCTGTTGAACTACCTGCCGGTAGGTTCGGAAAACGCGGCGAGGTTCTACGCTCAATGCGCACTTCGCGCCGGCTTGGCCTTCATCAACATGATGCCGACGTTCATCGTCAGCGATCCGACATGGGCGGCGCGTTTCGAAGCGGCCGGCCTGCCGATCATCGGCGATGACATCAAGTCCCAGCTCGGCGCCACCATCACGCATCGGGCATTGACCGAACTGTTCAAGCTGCGCGGCGTGGAGCTGGATCGGACCTATCAGCTGAACACAGGTGGCAATACCGACTTCCTCAACATGCTCGAGCGCAAGCGCCTGCATTCGAAGAAGACCTCCAAGACCGAAGCGGTCCAGTTCGTGGCCGCACACCGGTTGGACGATCAGGCCATCCACGTCGGACCCAGCGACTATGTCCCTTGGCAAAACGACAACAAGGTCGGGTTCATCCGTCTGGAGGGACGCATCTTCGGGGATGTACCGATCAACCTGGAGCTTCGCCTGTCGGTGGAGGACTCCCCCAACTCCGCCGGCGTCGCCATCGACGCCATACGGTGCTGCAAGCTGGCGCTGAAGCGGAGGGTCGGCGGCGTATTGCACGGGCCGTCGGCGTATTTCTGCAAGCACCCCCCGCATCAGGACAGTGACGAGGGTGCCTACCGGCGGACCGAGGCGTTCATCGATGCGCGTTGGCGGCCCAAGTCGCAGGATATGACCGTGGTCGCAGGGCGCAAAACGGATGACGAAACGGTTGCGGCGGCCGATGTCGGCGCTCAAGGCGCAGGGGGGTAGCCCAACACATGATTGAAGCGATCAAACTCTGGAACGAGCCGAACAATCTCTCCCACTGGGACTTCGAAATGGACCCTGAGTGGGGCCAGTACGCGGAGATGGTGCACCATGCCTCGGCCCGCATCCGCGCGCTGGCGCCGGGAATCCCCCTGGTGCTCGGCGGTATCTCGCCCATCGATGCCCAGTTCATGCGCCTGATGCGTGGCTATGGCACGCTCGATGCGGTGGACGCGGTGGCGGTGCACGGTTTCCCGCTGGATTGGAACCACTGGCGGATCGACCAGTGGCCCGACAAGGTCGCGGAGATCGAGGATGTTGCACAGCGCCCCGTGTGGGTGACCGAGGTCGGCGTATCCACCTTCGGTGCCGACGAAGTGCAGACCTTCGGTCTGCGCCGAACGCTGGAGCTCCTCCAGCCTCGGGCGGAGCGGGTCTACTGGTACAGCCTGTTCGATCTGCCCCCATCCTGGGGCGCGACCACCCGACACAAAGAGAGCGAAGGCAGTGCCTATTACCGGCACTTCCACATGGGCTTGATCCGTGCCGACGGCACGCCCAAGCCCTCGCTGGAGGCCTTCGACCCGGCCTTCGGGCTGTGCCAGTGGTTTCATTTCGAGGATGAGCGCCTGGAGCAGGCTGTCGAATGGCTGCGCCGGCTCGGGCGACCGCGCCTGCGTACCGGCATCAGCTGGGCCGACTGGCATCGACCCGGCGCGCTGGAGTGGTTCGATCTTCAGATGCGCGCGCTGGCTGAGTTCGATGTCACCATCACCTTGTGCTTTACACCGCCGAGCCGCGGGCTGCGCCCCTGCCACACCAGCCCACCGATGGAACTGACGGAGTTCGCCGATTTCGCCGAGCAAGTGGTCCGTCGCTACGTCGTGCCGGTACAGCAATGGGACGCGGTGGCCCATCGTCGACAAAGCGGAGTAGGGGCATGACCTTGGTGATACTGATCCGCCACGGCCAGACGGATGTGGCCGGGCGGACATTCACCGGGCGGGCGGCGGGCATCTCCCTGAACGACTACGGTCGATCCCAGGCCGAGGCACTGCCGGGGCGATTGCGTGAGGTGCCAGTGACGGCGATCTGGTCCAGCCCCATGGGGCGGGCACAGGAGACGGCCCGGCCGCTGGCCGCGGCGCGCAGCCTGGACATCCAGACGCACGATGCATTGACCGAAGTCGACTACGGGCACTGGCAGGGCCTGACCATCGAGGATCTGGCGGACGACCCCGGGTGGGTGCACTACAACCAACATCGCAGCCTGACGCGGATACCCGGCGGGGAGTCGCTGCTGGAGATCCAACTTCGCATGGTCGGCGTGCTGGAGCAGGCCATTGCCGAACACCCGGCGGGTTGCGTGGTCATGGTCAGCCACGGCGATCCGCTACGCGCCCTGGTGATGCATCTGTTGGGGATGGGGCTGGACGATGTGCTTCGGTTTGAAATCTCACCCGGCTCGGTCACCCCTATCCGGATCGATGGCGGCGTGCCGATCGTCCTGGCCATCAATGACACGGGCGCGTTGCCGCGTCTGCTGGCGTGAGGAAGTGCCATGAGTGAATCGAATGCGGACATGGTGGAGCGCTTGGCCCCCTGGTTTCACAACCTGCACCTTCCCGACGGTACGCAGACCGCCCCGGATCACTTCCTGGGCGATTATCCGTCCTACAAATGGGCCGAGCTCGATCGTGTGTTGCCGGCGCGGATCGAAGGGTGGCGGGTACTCGATATCGGCTGCAACGCCGGATATCACAGCTTTGAGCTCGCGCGCCGCGGCGCCATGGTCACGGCCATCGACAGCAACCCCCACTACCTGCGCCAGGCGAAGTGGGCCGCGCAGCAGATGGGGCTGGCCGAGCGTATTGAGTTTCGCTGCCAGCAAGTGTACGCGCTCGCCGCCGAGGACACGGTGTACGACCTGGTGCTGTTCATGGGCGTGTTCTACCACCTGCGCTATCCCTTGCTCGGTCTGGATATCGTCGCGCGCAAGACCGGCCGCCTGCTTTGCGTGATGGGCCTGCTGCTGCCTGGGCGGGAGGTCTTCCCCGGTACTGACGGGCGGGATTTCCACGACCGCGAAATCATGCACCAGCCGTCGTGGCCGAAGATGGCATTCATAGAAGGACGATTCGCCAACGATCCGACCACCTGGTGGATACCCAACTATGCCTGCCTGGAAGCCATGCTGCGCACCAATGGGCTTGAGCCGGTGGCCAACCCCGGCGAGGAGTTGTACCTGTTCGCCCCGTCGCCCGATGCTGCGGATCGTCAAGCGGGAAACGAGGAATACCAGGCTGTCGCCGCACTCACGACGGGCACGAGTCGCGGCGGCTGACGAGGTTGACACGCCATGCAGCGGATTCTGGTGTGCCTGAGATACGGTATCGGCGATCTGGTCATGGAGATGCCGGTCCTGCGTCAATTGCGCCGTGAGCGGCCGCACGCCCACCTGACGGCCCTGGGCGCCCGGCCCGC
>CBFGWV010000101.1:0-15075 GCA_965652545.1 uncultured Candidatus Competibacteraceae bacterium
GTCCACGGCGGCATGGAGTTTGCCGGCGAACAAGTCTTCGAACGAGACGATCTGGCGACGACCATAGCGCGGTCACCGTTGCCCAGCCCGACCGCCGACGCGTTCAAATGCTTGCGCCATGTATGCCCATGACGGTCCGCGAACACGAAAAACAGCCTTTTAACTTTGATTTTCTTGCAATTATGGAGCGCCTCCGTGATCCGTCGAGGCCTGAGGTTCACCAGCCCTTCGAACACCATGTCCAAATTGTGGAAGGTCTCGTTATCCGGAAGCTCATCGAGTGCTTCGAGGATCGCGCGCTCTGGCATGGAGATTCTGAGGGGCCGTTCCCAGGGCAGGTCTGAGGTTGCCCTGTTCTGGCCCGGCGGCTCGTCCTGCAGGCCAAGCGCGGGATTCTGGAAGAGCGAAGTGCGGCGCGTGATGAAGGTCGCATTCAGCGGTAACTTCGACAGCCAGTTCGGAACATCGCGACCTTAGAGCCATACGGTCGCTTTCTCGCCAAGCGAAAGATAATGGCCATGGCCGTGCAGGTTCAACGCGGTTATGCCGCCAACATGAACCGCGTAACCCATGATGTGCTGTATGGATACCACGCAGGTTCGCCAATCTATGCGATCGTGAGCCGACGGCTCCGGCGTACGGCGACGGAAGACACCACGTTCCAGCCGGTCAAGCCAGCCACTTTTTACGTAGCCATATGCGGAGCGGCGACCGATGCCGTTCCGCTCCAGCCAAGCGGAGTCCACCAGGAAGCCCGGAGGCACGGCTTCCAGCAACCTCTTTAGACTGACCCGCTCATGTCCACTCATGGTGGACAGCATAGGAAAACTCTAAAGAATCATCCAACACTACTTTGGACTTGGCTAAAAATGTCGTGCTCAATGCGACATTTTCAATAAATAGCAAAGAAGGCTCTGAGCAAAACAGTCGTTCAGTAATCGACCATTTGCGCGACAACCACCGTGGCGTAGCTGCCGGCAGGCAAGTTGAAGCCGAGCACCGGTCCCTGGTCGGTGCGGGTAAAACTGCCCTCGCCCACCGGCAGGCGCAGGCTGCGACGCTCCTGGTTCATGCGGGCGGCGAGCAGCCCGCTGCACAGGTCGGCGTGTTCGTTGGCCACGGCGGCTTCGAGCGCACGCACGGCGCCGGTGGTCATGGGTTCGCCCTCGCCCCATAGCGGGCCGGTGGGGTGAATGTCGCCGGTTTGCAGGCGCTGACGCAGGGTGTCGTCGATCTGCGGGGCTTCGAACACGCTGTGGCTGCCATCGAGCATCATCACATCGCCGTCCAACCCCTGGTTCCAGGTGCCGTCGGCGATGCGGCGTTCAAGAATGGCGTTGAATACAGCGGATCTGGCAGCGGAGAGAAGCAGGCCGCGCTGGTGTTTGTCACGCGGTGGGCGCCCGCCGGCGAACCAGGCACGGGCCTGGTCCAGATTACCGGCGTCGCGGCCGAAGCGTTGTTCGCCGAAGGCGTTGGGCACGCCGTTGGCGAGCACGGCGGCCCAGCGGGTTTCGAGGGCGTCGAGGTCGCCGTCGTAGTTGCGTAAGGTGATCTCGAACCGGTTGGCCTTGAGCCCGCCACGCTTGAGCTTGCGGTTGTGGCGCACGGTGTCGAGGCATTCGACGCCTTCGATAACCATGCTGGCGGGGTCAGGGTCGGGGCGTCCGGGCAGGTGGATGGAAAACCATTGCTCGGTGACGGCGTGCCGGTCTTTAAGCCCAGCGTAGCTGACGGCCATGGCGGGGACATCGGCCCAGCGGGCGAGCTGTTTGGCGACCCAGTCGGTATTGGCGCCGCGCTTGCGGATATAAGTCCACAGGTGCTCGCCCCCGCCACCGGGGGCAAAGCCGAGTTGCTCGATGACACGGAAGTCCTCGGGCTGCTCGCGCAGACGGCAACGGCCCAACGGCGGCCCGAACGCCAGGAACGCACTCACGCGTGTCGCTCGATCAGGCACACCGCATGCACGGCGATGCCTTCGCCGCGACCGATATAACCCAGGCGTTCCGTGGTGGTGGCTTTGATGTTCACGGCACCTTGGGGCATATCGAGGTCTTCGGAGAGCACGGCGCGCATGGCATCGATGTGCGGGGCGAGTTTGGGCGCCTGGGCGATGACGGTGGCATCGACATTGACCGGTCCGAAACCGGCGGCAGCGACCGAGGCCGCCACCCGACGCAGCAGGATGCGGCTGTCGATGGCCGCGAAGCTCGGGTCGTCGTCGGGGAAATGATGGCCGATATCGCCCAGCCCGGCGGCACCGAGCAAGGCGTCGCAAACTGCGTGCAGCAGGACATCGCCATCGGAGTGCGCGACTAGGCCGGCGACGTGCGGGATACGCACGCCGCCGAGGACCACATGGTCGCCCGGACCGAACGCATGGACGTCGAAACCATGACCGATCCGCAGGCCGGTCATGTTGCCCTTATCCGCGCGTTCAATATCCGTTCGGCCATGTGCAAATCCTCAGGCAAGGTGATCTTGATGTTGTCGGCCCGACCGGCGATCAGCCGCGGACTGTAACCTGCCGCTTCCATGGCCCCCGCTTCGTCAGTGAAGCTGCGCCCGCGCTCTCGGGTCGCCAGCAGCACGCGGCGCAAGGTACCGAACGGGAACACCTGCGGTGTCTGCGCCTGCCATAGACCATCACGGGAGACAGTGACGGCAACGCGGCCATCCACGCCGGCGCGCTTCAGAGTGTCCCGTACCGGTGTGGCGAGCAGACCGCCATCGGGGTCGCCGGTGAGTTCCTCGAGCAGACGGGCGAGGTCATCGGGGTGCAGGCAGGGCCGGGCCGCGTCGTGAACCAGCACGGTGTCCTCGTCGGCCGCTCGGTCCGCCAGGGCGGCAAGGCCCGAGAGCACGGAGTCCTGCCGCTGGGCGCCGCCGGCGGCGAGGATGACACGCGCACCGTACCCGGCGGCCAGCGCGCGCCCCTCTTCGTCGGCGGCGGCAAGGACGAGCACGAGGCCCTCCACCTGAGGGTTGGCGAGCACCACATCCAGGGTGTGGCCGAGCACGGAACGGCCGGCCAGTGGCAGGTATTGCTTCGGTCGGGGGCTACCCATACGGGTGCCGCTTCCGGCGGCGGGTACTACCGCCCAGACGTGTCGGGTTGTCATTCGGGGAGTCTACTGGATCGTGCCGGGTACGGCTTCCAGCACATGGAAGAAGGTTTCGTCGCGGCCGATCATGCCGAGCTCCACACGGGCGCGCTCTTCGATCGCCGCCAAGTCCTGGCGCAGGCTGGCGACCTCGCCCACCAGCGCCTTGTTGCGCTCATCGAGCTGGGCGTTCTCTTGGCGCTGCTCGATGATCGCCCGCTCCAGCCCGCGCACCTCTTGAATGCCGGTGCCGGGCTCGCGCCACAGTTGCCAGTTCATGGCCAGCAGCAGGGCGCATAGCGCGGGCGTGAGCCAGTTCATGACCGGGTCGACCTATCCGAGGATGCCGCGGGGGAAGGCCGTGCGACCGGCGTACACCGCGCGCTCGCCGAGCTCGGCTTCGATCCCCAGCAGCCGGTTGTACTTGGCGGTGCGGTCGGAGCGGCTGAGCGAGCCGGTTTTGATCTGGGTGGCGCGGGTGGCGACGGCCAGATCGGCGATGGTGGTGTCCTCGGTCTCGCCCGAGCGATGGGAGATCACCGCCGTATAGCCGGCATCGATGGCCATGTCGATGGCATCCAGGGTTTCGCTCAGCGTGCCGATCTGGTTGGGCTTGATCAGGATAGAGTTGGCGATGCCCTCGTCGATGCCGCGCTTGAGGATTTCGGTATTGGTGACGAACAAATCGTCGCCCACCAACTGGACACGGCTGCCCAGGGCCCGGCTCAGGTGGGCCCAACCGGTCCAATCGGCCTCGGCCATGCCGTCTTCGATGGAGACGATGGGGTAGCGCCCGGCGAGGTCGGCCAGCCAGCCGGCAAAGTCGGCCGCATCGAAGCGCTTGTTCTCGGAGGTCAACTCGTACACACCGTCACGGTGGAACTCGGAGCTCGCGCAGTCCAGGGCGATGTAGATGTCCCTGCCGGCGTGATACCCAGCCCGCTCGATAGCCTCCATGACCGCCTCGAGCGCCGCCTCGTTGGACGGCAGGTCGGGGGCGAAGCCACCCTCGTCACCGACGGCCGTGGACAGGCGCCGCCCGAGCAGCACTTTCTTCAGGGCATGGAAAATCTCGGCACCGGCGCGCAGGGCTTCGGAGAAGCTCGGCTGGCCCACCGGCATGACCATGAACTCCTGCAAGTCCACGGAGTTGTCGGCGTGGGCACCGCCGTTGATGATGTTCATCATCGGCACGGGCAGGGTCACCGCATCGACACCGCCCAGGAAACGGTACAAGGGCTGGCCGGCCTCGACGGCCGCGGCACGGGCCAGGGCCAGGGAGGCGCCGAGGATGGCGTTGGCCCCCAGGCGGCTCTTGTTGGCGGTGCCGTCCAGACGCATGAGCTGGGCATCCAGATCGCGCAGGTCGGCCACATCCTGCCCCAGTAAGGCGTTGCGGATTTCGCCATTGACGTTGGCCACGGCGTTGCGCACGCCTTTGCCCAGATAACGTGCGGGGTCGCCGTCACGCAGCTCGACAGCCTCGCGGGTGCCGGTGGAAGCACCCGAGGGAACGGCCGCTTCGGCGCGTGCGCCGGAGGCCAGCGTGACTTCGACAGCGACGGTGGGATTTCCCCGAGAGTCGAGAATCTCCCGACCCAGGATCTGGGTAATGGCCGACATGTTCTGGTGTTCTCCTTAAATCGAACGAATCGTGACGTCGTTGAATCAGCGCCGGTCCATCAGCCCGGCTTCGTCGAATCCGGCCGCCTTGACCGTGCGGTCCAGCGCGGCCAGGGTGCCCAGCAAGCGTTCCATCAACGGAAGCGGCCAGGCATTGGGACCATCCGACAGGGCCTTTTCAGGCTGCGGATGGGTCTCCATGAACAACCCGCTGACACCGGCGGCCACAGCGGCCCGGGCCAGCACCGGTACGAACTCGCGCTGCCCGCCGGAGACATTGCCCTGACCACCGGGCAACTGCACCGAATGGGTCGCATCGAAGACGACCGGGGCGCCCGTCTGACGCATCACCGCCAACGCACGCATATCCGACACCAAGTTGTTGTATCCAAAGGATACGCCGCGCTCGCATACAAGGATATGCGAATTTCCAACAGCTCGTGCTTTTTCGACGACATTTCCCATGTCCCAAGGGGCGAGAAACTGCCCTTTCTTGATGTTCACGGGTTTTCCCTGACGCGCGACATTCTGTATGAAATTGGTCTGGCGGCACAGGAAGGCGGGAGTTTGCAGGACATCGACCACCGCGGCGACCTCCTCCAGCGGCGTGTCCTCGTGGACATCGGTCAGCACCGGGACGCCGATCTCGCGCTTGACCGTCTCGAGAATCTTCAGCCCCTGCTCGATACCCGGCCCGCGATAGCTGGAACTGGATGAGCGATTGGCCTTGTCGAACGACGACTTGTAGATGAACGGGACGCCCACGCGGGCACAGATATCCCGCAACTCGCCGGCGGTGTCCAGCGCCAGTTGCTCGCTCTCGATGACGCAAGGGCCGGCGATGAGGAACAGCGGCCGGTCAAGGCCGATGTCGAATCCGCAGATGTTCATGGTTGCCTCAATGGTTTCGGCATTTTAAGTCTTAAGTTTAAGGTTTTAAGCGGCACGCAAAGGCTAACCACTTAAAACTTAAAACCTTAAACTTTAAACGTCCCCGAGTGATATTCCAGCGCCGCACCGATGAAGGCCGTGAACAGCGGGTGGCCATCACGCGGTGTCGAGGTGAACTCCGGATGGAACTGGCAACCCAGGAACCAGGGATGCTGGTCCTGCGGCAGTTCGATCAATTCCACCAGCTCGTTCTCCGCCGACCATCCCGAAAACTTCAGACCCGCCTGACGCAGGACGTTCAGATAGCCATTATTGAACTCATAGCGGTGGCGGTGGCGCTCTTCGATGCTGTCCTTGCCGTAGACGCGGTGGGCAAGGCTGTCCGGCTCGATACGGCACTCCTGCGCACCCAGACGCATGGTGCCGCCCAGGTCTGAGGTCTCGGTCCGCCGCTCGACACTGCCCTCGCCCGTGGTCCACTCGGTGATCAAGGCGATGACCGGGTGCGGGGTGTCGCGACGGAACTCGGTGCTGTTGGCGTTCTCCAGGTGGGCGACATTGCGCGCGAATTCGATAGTCGCCACCTGCATCCCCAGACAGATGCCCAGGTAGGGGATCTTGTGCTCGCGGGCAAATTTGACCGCGTGGATCTTGCCCTCGATACCGCGCTCGCCGAAACCGCCGGGTACGAGGATCGCATCCATGCCCTCGAGCACGCCGACGCCGTCCGCTTCAAGGGATTCGGAATCGATGTAATGGATGTTCACCTTGGTTCGGGTGTGAATGCCGGCGTGGAGCAAGGCCTCGTTCAGTGACTTGTACGCGTCGGTCAGATCGACGTACTTGCCGACCATGGCCACGCTGACTTCATGGTCGGGGCGCTCGATGGCATCGACGACACGCTGCCAGTCGGACAGGTCCGCCGGCGGCAGCTCGAGGTGCAGCTTGCGCACCACGATGTCGTCCAGCCCCTCGGCGGCCAGCAGCAGCGGGATGCGATAGATGGTGTCCACGTCGCGAGCACTGATGACCGCGCGCGGATCGACGTTGGTGAACAAGGCGATCTTGCGCCGCTCCTCCTGCGGGATCTCGCGGTCCGAACGGCACAGAAGCACATCCGGCTGTATACCGATGGAGCGCAGTTCCTTGACCGAGTGCTGGGTAGGCTTGGTCTTGAGCTCGCCGGAGGATTTGATGTACGGCACCAGGGTGAGGTGCATGAACAGCGAGCGGTCGTGCCCGAGTTCCACCCCCAACTGGCGGATGGCCTCGAGGAACGGCAGAGACTCGATATCGCCCACCGTACCGCCGATCTCCACCATGGCCACATCGGCATCGCCCGCACCCAGGCGCACGCAGCGTTTGATCTCGTCGGTGATGTGGGGGATCACCTGGACCGTGCCGCCGAGATAGTCGCCGCGGCGCTCCTTGCGGATGACGTTCTCGTAGATCTTGCCGGTGGTGAAGTTGTTCCGCTTGGTGGCGGTCATGCGCACGAAGCGCTCGTAATGCCCAAGGTCGAGGTCGGTTTCCGCCCCGTCGCCGGTCACGTAGACCTCGCCGTGCTGGAAGGGACTCATGGTGCCCGGATCCACATTGATGTAGGGATCGAGCTTGATCATGGTGACCTTGAGGCCGCGGGCTTCGAGGATGGCGGCAAGCGAAGCCGCAGCAATACCTTTGCCCAGCGAGGAGACCACACCGCCGGTAATGAAGATGAATCGGGTCATGTCAGGAGAGCGCCTTGCAGGTGAATTCCGCAAGGGTTTAGATGATACCCGATGCTCCGCCGGCTTGGCCATCGTCCAACCAGCAAAACGCCAACCCTTTGCCGTCGGCGGCCACCCAGTCCGCGGCCACACCCAAGCCAGGCACCGCGACCAGGGCATCGTCGGCATAGATCAGCGGTACCCGCTGGCGTTGCCACGGTGGCCAACCGGCCGCTTGCATGAGTTTTTTCAGCGTTTGGCCATGGACACGTCCGGCCGGATGAAAGCGCTCGCCGCCCAGGCGCGGGCGGACGGTGACCCGCGCCCCGGCCAACCGCTGGGCATCTGCACCTTGACCGGCCACCCACCGGGCCTCGAGGACACCACCGGGCAGAACCAGTGGCCCGGACAAGGTCCAGGCCACCCCCGTCGCCGGTAGCGGTTCAGCGTCGGGCACCCAGTGGATCGCCGCCCGGTAGCGGCACAGGCGGCCTTGCGCCAGCGTCAAAGCCGGCATGCGGTCCTCACCCGCCGTAAGCACCGCGTGCAGAAAGGCACCGACCCGCCGCTCCCCCGGAAGGTGGGCGATCCGACGCCGCAGCCACTGGCGCAGCAGGTTGCGTGCACGCGCATCCGACAGGCCGTGCAGCCTCGCCAACGGTAAGACGGGCGCATCCAACCCGCTACCGAGATCGATGGCGGCCAGTTCCGCCAACAAGCCGTCACTTTCGCCGCACCAGCGGGCGCTGCGCGCGAACACGGCGGCCGGATCGCCCGAACGGCCCTGAGTCAGCACTGGCCAGACCGTGTTGCGCACCCAGGCCCGTTCGTAGCGTGGGTCATGGTTCATCGGGTCGTCGATGGCTTCGAACCCGCTATCGGTCAACACTGCCTGGAGCCGCTCGCGGGGCACATCGAGCACGGGGCGCAGATGCCAACCCGCGCCTAGCGGACGCATGAGCGGCATGGCACCGAGTCCGGCGGGGCCGGCACCGCGCAGCGCGGCCATGAGAAACGTTTCGGCCTGATCGTGGCGGTGGTGGGCGGTCAGAAACACCGCGCCTGCGGGCAGCCAGTCGGCGACCGCGGCATAGCGGGCCGACCGCGCGGTGGCCTCGACACTGCCTCCGCGCGTCTCGACCTGCACATCCAGCACCGTAAGCGGCACTGACAAGGTCTCGCACAACGCCTCGCACCGCTTGACCCAGTACGGCGCCTGTGGCTGCAGGCCGTGGTTCACGTGCAGCGCCCGAACCGTAGCGCCGCTACGCGCAAGCAAGGCAAGCAAGGCCAGTGAGTCGCCACCGCCGCTGAAGCCGACGACCAGCAGCGGACGCGGCATATCGACGCTGGCGTCGATATGCCCGAGCAGTTCGGGTGACGTAAGAGCGCTCATTCGCGCGGAAGGGGGCGTTGGCTCATCACAAAGAGCATACCCGGGGCGAATCGATACGCGCATGCGCAACTGTGGAATACCACACAGCAGAGAACCATTCGGTACAGTATATTTTTCCTATCGGTGGGCAGGGGGCCCTCGCGGTTGGTAGGCCGTCGTGAGTGCAAACGGGCATCTATTGGTCGTTGATGATGAGGTCGAGATCGGTCGTTTATTGACCACGTACTTCGAGGGCAAGGGATACGCGGTCACCGCTGTCAACGACGGCGAGTCCATGCGTAGCTGGATCGCCACCAACCCGGTGGACCTTGTATTGCTGGACCTGAACCTACCCGATGAAGACGGCATCAGCCTGGCCCGTCACCTGCGTGAGCACGTTCGCTGCGGCATCATCATCGTCACCGGCAGCGATGACCCCGTGGAGCGCATCGTCGGCCTGGAAGTCGGGGCCGACGATTATGTGACCAAGCCATTCGACTATCGCGAATTGCTGGCCCGTGTACGCAGCGTCATGCGTCGCGTGCACTACGAACCGGGCGAGTCGATGGACACGCCTTCTCAATCGCCCCTGACTTTCGACGGCTGGGTGCTGGACCGCCAACGTCGCCAGCTGTGCAACCCCGATGGTGAACCGGTACGCCTGACCGGCGGTGAATTCAGCCTGCTGGAACTCCTCGTTCAACATGCCAACCAGATCGTGACCCGGGATTTCCTCATCGAGAAGCTGTACCACCGCGAAGCCTCGCCGATTGACCGCGGCGTGGATATCCAGATCGCCCGCCTGCGACGCAAACTGGGTGACGACCCCACGCAGCCGCGGCTGATCAAAACGGTTCGCGCCGCGGGCTATCTGTTCGCCGCGCCGGTCGCTCAGCATTGACTCATGGGCCCCCAAACGCTGACGTTGTGGGCACTTCTGACATTGACCCTGATCGCCAGCGTGCTAGCCGGCGCGGCGCTGATGGCCCGAAGTCCGCACAGCGATCCTTGGCTGCGCCGCTCGTTCACATTGCTGGCGGCGTTTCTCTCACTGCTCGCCGCGAGCACTGCCCTGGCGGCGGTCGAGTTGAGGTGGGGTCTGGGTACCCTGTTACGCGGTGTTCAGGTTGCCGCGGCAGTGGGCAGTGTTGCGGCCGGTTCGGTGCTGATTCCGCTGGCCATGCGGGTGCTTCCTTTGCGCACCACCGCGGAAGTCGATGCAGCCAATGACCTCCTGCGCAACGAGGTATACGGGCGTATCTGCGCTGAAGCCGCGGTGCGCGCCAGCGACGAGCGCCTGCAATCGCTGCTGAGCGATGTCCTGGACGTCTACGATGCGGGCATTGTGATCATTGATGCGACCGGGCGCGTTGCCTGGGTCAACAGGGCGATCGAGACGTTCTTCGGGATCCGTCGCGAGTCCCTCACAGAACTGTCCACCGAGGCGTACATCGACGCGCTCAAGCCCTTGTTCATCGAGCCATCGGTGATGACCCAACGGCTGCTCGACTCACGCAAGACGAAGGATGGCCGCGAGCGTGCGGTACTGCGCATCCGCCGCTCGGGCGTCACCGGAGAGCGCTGGCTCGAGCATCGAAGCCATAGCATCAGCCATGGCTTCTACGCTGGCGGGCTGGTGGAACAGTTCCATGACATCACCGAGTTGAGCCGGGCCACGCAGACACTCTTGCAGGCGCAGAAAATGGATGCCGTTGGCCGTCTCACCGGCGGCATCGCGCACGATTTCAACAATCTCATCACTATCGTCGACGGCAACCTGATGCTAGTGGCCGAGGCGGTGGAGGATCGCAAAGACATTCAGTCGCAACTGGATGCCGCGCGGGCCGCGCTTAGCCGTGGCGCGAGCTTGATCCAACAGCTCATGGCCTTCTCCCGCCGCCAACCGCTGCAGAGCGCCCGAATCGGGCTCGGCGATGTGGTGGAGCACACTGTGGACTTGGTAAAGCGCGCCTTGGGCGAGACTATCGAGATCCAGACGCGGCTTCAGCCAGACCTATGGTTCACTCAGGTCGACCCGGTTCAGTTGGAGACTTCACTGGTAAACCTGGCAGTCAATGCGCGCGATGCCATGCCCAACGGCGGGCAGTTGACCATCCGCACCCGCAATGTGCGTGTCAACGCCGACCGCTCGCGGCGGATCGGCGTCAAGGCGGGGGATTACGTCGGCACCTCCGTGACCGACACCGGTGTGGGCATGAGCCCCGAGGTGCGCAAGCGGGTCTTTGAGCCGTTCTTCTCGACCAAAGGCAATCGCGGCACCGGCCTGGGCCTGAGCATGGTCTACGGCTTCGTCCGCCAGTCCGGCGGGCATATCCACATCATCAGCCAACCAGGACAAGGCACCACGGTGGAGATCTGGCTACCCCGCAGCGACCCACCGGCGGAGCCGCCCGCGGCCCCGGTCCAGGAGCGCCTGGACCTGCCGCGCGGTCGTGGCGAACATATCCTTGTCGTGGAGGACGACGACGACCTGCGCACACTGGCCGAACGCATGCTCACCGGCCTGGGCTATCGGGTATCCAGCGCTGGCGATGCCGCGCTCGCCATGAAGAAACTCGACGAGTCCGGTGACATCCGACTGCTGTTTACGGACCTGGTACTGCGCGGACCGACCGACGGCATCAATCTGGCAGCCGATGCACAGATGCTGCACCCCAACCTTAGGGTGCTGTACACCTCGGGCTATGCGGAGTCGTTCGCCGAGCGCCCGGAGGCGCCCTGGTCCGGGAAGCTCATCCGCAAGCCCTACACGGTCGCGCATCTGGCCACCGCGCTGGATCAGGCCTTGGCAAAGTCCTGTCCTATTCCTCTCGAAACGCCCGATTGAACGCTACACCCAGTGGCTCCCATAGATAGCGGGCAAAAGTCCGCTCGCCGGTTTTGATGAAGACCTCCGCCGGCATGCCCGCCTGAACCTGCTGATCGCCCAGCAACGCGAGTTCGTCGTCGCCGACACTGACCCGGGCCAGATAATAAGCTGAGCCGGTCTGGCTATCGATGAAGCGATCGGGCGAGACGGCCATCACACGGCCATTCAGCAGCGGCGTCTGGCGGCTGTTGAACGCGGCAAAGCGGATCTCGGCCGCTGCACCGCTGCCGATACTGTCGATGTCGACCGGAGCAATGCGCGCTTCGACCAATAGAGCATCCCCTACCGGCACGATGTCCATGAGACTCTCGCCCGGTTTGACCACACCGCCGACAGTATGCAGATTCAGCCCCTGAACAACACCGGCAGTCGGGGCACGGATTTCGGTGCGCTGAAGCTCGGCCTCGGCCACGGCCAGTCGCTCTCGCGTCGCACGCAGTTCCTCACGCACAGTACGCAGTTCCGCCAGCGCAGCCTCGCGGGTGTCCTGGCGCAGTTGGACGATTTCCAGGCGGGCCGCGCTGGCTTCCTTCTGCACCCGAGCTTCGTCGGCCAATGAGGTGCCGATCTCCGCCTCCAGGCGCGCAGCTTCCCGCTGCATGGCGAGGATCTGGTTGCGCGGGTAATAGCCTTGTTTCTCCAGCGCTTCGAGCTCGACGAGCTCGCGCTGCTGCAAGTCGAGTTGACGCTCCCAGCCACGTCGCTGCTGGGCAAGGCCGATCGCCTCACGCTCCAGTTGCACGATGCGCTGTTCGATGGCACTGATACGACCATCACGCGACTGCCGTCGTGCCTGGTACTCCAGGCGCGTATCGGCGAGTAGCTCGTGCACTCGCGGGTCCTCGGCAATGCGCGCCAGTTGCGACTCGTCCAGGGCCGGCTCGTCGAGATCGCGAAGTTCGCTGGCCAGCAAAGCCTCTCGGGCCAGCGCATTGTCCACCGCAAGGTGAAGCGACTGCGCCTGGGCGCGGGTCTCGGTGTCGTCCAGCCGCACCAGCAAATCGCCGGCCTGGACCAGGTCGCCCTCTTTGACACGGATTTGATCGACGATACCGCCGGAGCGGTGCTGGACCACCTTTCGGTGGTGCTCGAACTTGACCACGCCGGGGGCAATGACGGCACTGTCTAACGGCGCCGTCATCGCCCAGGTGCCGAACCCACCGAACGCCAGCGCCAAGGCGAATGCGCCTGCGCGCAGGGGGCGGCCGAAATCCAGATCGACAGCGCCATCGGTTTGATGCCCGTCCTGGGTGAGCATGGTGTTCATGAGGGCATCTCCCCACCTCGGACCAGGGGGTTGAGCGTGGCGATCTTGGACGGGGCCTTGCCACGCAGCAGATCGCCTGCACGCGTGCGCCCCAGGCGTTTGACGACCTCTTCGCGGGTACCGAACGCCTCGACCTTGCCGTCACGCAGCAGCAGCAGCTTGTTGACCGCCGAAAGCAACGCCGGTCGGTGGGTGATGATCACCACCGTTTGGCCGGCATCGCGCATCCGAATGATCGCCTCGGCCAGCAGTTGCTCGCCGCGTGCGTCCAGATTGGCGTTGGGCTCATCCAGCACCATCAGGGGCGGGTCGCCGTATAGCGCCCGCGCCAGCGCGACACGCTGTCGCTGTCCACCGGAAAGCGCCTTGCCGCCATCACCGATGTTGGTTTCGTACCCCTCAGGCAAAGTAAGAATGAGGTCGTGGACCCCGGCTTTGTGCGCCGCGGCGAGTATGCGCTGATCATCGACATCGCCGAAGCGGGCGATGTTATCGACCACCGTGCCCTCGAACAGCTCCACATCCTGTGGCAGGTAACCGATGTAACGGCCCAGTTCGTCGCGATTCCAATGTCCAAGGGCAACCCCATCCAGACGGACCTCGCCGGCGGTGGTCGGCCACACGCCGGTGAGCATGCGCGCCAGAGACGACTTGCCGGCTGCACTGGCGCCGACCACGCCCAAAACATCGCCAGGCTCCAGGGCGAAGTTCACACCGCGCAGCGATGTGCGCTGCGAACCGGCCGGTGTGCAGTAGGCGTTCTGCACGCTGACGAAGCCTTGCGGACGCGGGTGGCTGAGTTTCTGGGCCTCTTCAGGGTAGCGGCCGAGCAACTCGCTCAGGCGCTTGTATGCCGCTTGTGCACCAATCAGGCTGCGCCAGTGACTGACCGATTGCTCCACCGGCGCCAGGGCCCGAGCCATGATGATGGATGCCGCGATCATGATGCCTGGGGTAGTCTTCTGGTGAATCACCAGATAGGCGCCGACGGTCAACACCGCCACTTGAACCAGGGTGCGTGAAAAGCGTGTCGCCGCCAGCACGCCGGAGGCCCGTTCCGAGGCCAGAGCCTGCTTGGCCAATACCTTGCCGTGACGCTGCGACCAACGCCCAATCAAGGCCTCGTGCATCCCCATGGCCGCGATCACCTCCGCATTGCGGACACTGGCCTCGGCCAGAGAATTCGCGGTGATTGCACCTCGGTTGGCTTCGCTGAAGGCGCGCCGGGTGACCAATTCGTTGATCAACGCCAGGGCGAACAGAATCAATGCGCCGGCGAGAAAAGTCAGCCCGATCCACGGGTGGAACAGAAAGCCTGCGGCGATGAAAACCGGTACCCAGGGTAGATCGCTCAGGGAGACGAACGCCTGGCCGGCGAAAAAGTCGCGCAGCGTATCCAAGTCACGCAATGACTGCGTCTGGGAGCTGGCCGAGCCATAAAGCGTTCGCTTGAGAATGGCGCGGAATACAGGCGCGTTGAGTTGCGCATCGAGCCGTGCGCCGGTGCGGGCGAGCAGGCGACCGCGCATGGCATCGACATACCCCATGACGACGAGCAGCGCCGCGACGATTACGCCCAGCATGAACAACGTCGTCTCGCTGCGACTGCCGAGAACGCGATCGTAGACCTGGAGCATGTACAACGGTGCGGTGAACACCAGCAGATTGATGAAGAAGCCGAATGCCAGCGTACCGGCAAAGCCGGCACGGCAGCTTTTGAGTGCATTGCGAAGCACATCGCGCCCGGATGTCTTGGACGTCATGGCCATTCCCCCTCATCGCGACGGATCAGCCAAGCAGGCCACCGAGTAAGCCGCCGCCGCTATCATCGTCGTTGCCACCGGTGTCAACCGAACCTTCATCGCTGGGCGCATCGGACGATCCACCACCCTGGTCGCCGGTGAGGCCGCCCAGCAAGTCGGTGATCAGGCCGCCCTCGCCACTGTCGGTTGCGGTGACAGGATCGACGATTGGATCGTCGTCCTCCGAGCTCAGGGTGCCGACCACGCCGGAGATCAGCCCACCGCCGCTCCCCCCATCGTCGGCGACGGGGTCGTTCGTGGCTTGCTCGCTGCCACCACCGAGCAAGCCGGTGATGAGCCCGCCACCGCCGCCGTCGTCACCGATGATTCCGCCAACGATGCCGTCATCGCCGATAACGCCGTCGACGATTCCGTCCTCGCCGATGACGCCGTCGACGATTCCGTCCTCGC
>CBFGWV010000102.1:0-15059 GCA_965652545.1 uncultured Candidatus Competibacteraceae bacterium
GGCAGGTACACCATGCCCAGGGCCTCATCGACGCTGGCGGTGGACCACATGTTGGGCGAGTTTTCCGAATAGGTTTCGCCCGCCGCGATGGGTGTAGTGTCGCCCGGGTTGGCCGGGTCCCAGTTCCAGACCAGCTCGCCGGTCATCGCGTCATAGGCGCGAATCACGCCGGAGGGCTCGTTGACGGACACATTGTCGTTGACCGCGCCGCCCACCACGATGAGGCCGCCAGCCACCACGGGGGGCGAGGTGGAGTAATAAAACCCATCGGTCACGTTGGGCATGTTCGCCCACAGGTCGACCTCGCCCTGCTCGCCGAAGCCCTGGCAAATCTCGCCGGTTTCCGCATCCAATGCAATCAGCCGCGCATCGGCCGTGGGCATGAAAATGCGTTGCGGACACTCGGCCGGTGGCGTTTCCTCCGCAGCTTGGTAATAGGACACCCCGCGACACGTCAGGTGTTGGCGATTGGATTCGTCGGGTACCTGCGGGTCGACGCGCCAGCGCTCCTCGCCGGTGGCCGCGTCCAGGGCGATCACGAGATTGTGCGGTGTGCACAGATAGACCGTGTCCTCGATTTTCAGCGGGGTGACTTCGTAGGTGGTTTCGTTCGGGTCGTCAGGACGGCGCAGGTCACCGGTCTGGTACGTCCACGCCACCTCCAGGCCGCCAATGTTCTGCGGCGTGATCTGCTCCAACGGCGAGTAGCGATCGCCATAGCCGGTGCGTCCGTAGGCATGCCATTCACCCGCCGGCACGCCCACGACATCGGGCGGCGGCGCGGCGCCCGGCGCCTGCGCCACCGCGCCCTCGCGGCCATGCGTGGGTGTGAAGGCCGCCACCACGCTCACCCCGGCGAACAGCAGCAGCGCCAGGGCCAGAGGAATCCTCGCCCCACCTGCGCCCCCGTCGGGTCGGCGCCGCATGGGTCGGCTCACCCAAGGCAACAGCAGCCACAATCCAAGCAGGAAGACGACCCCGCCGCGCGGGGCGATTTGCCACCAATCGAGCCCGACTTCCCACAGTGTCCAGGCGAGCGTACCCAGAACGACCAGGGCGTACACCCACAGCGATACCCGCTGGCGGGCCGCCAGTAACGCGCCGGTGAGCACAAAGCCCAGCCCTGCGATGACGTAGTACCAGGAACCTCCCAGCATCGCCAACCAGACGCCCCCGGCGCCCAGGGCAATGCCGATCAGCAGGAAGACGATGCCGGTGACCAGGGGAAACATGCCTAAAGACTCGCCTCGTCCATCGTGGCCGCCTGATGCCAGGCGCGGATCTTCTCCAGATGGTTGCGCTCATCGTCCAGGGCGACACGGAAGTTGTCCGCCATGGTGCTCTGTCCCATCTCTTCGGCCAGCTTGATCAACAGCGCCCAGCCATCGTTGTCGGCCATTTCGGCGACCAGAATGGCGTGCAGGCACTGCGTCGGCGAGGTGCGGGGATCATTGAGCACCTGCACCAGGCCCATGGCCTCGACCCCTACCAGGTCGGCCGATGGCGTCTGTGCGGTCGGGTCGCCGCCGAGGGTTTCGATGGCCTCGGCCACGAGCTTGAAGTGCTCCGCCTCCTCTTTGCGAAACTGGCGCAGTGTCTCGATCGGCACCGCGGGTCCGCTGCCGTTGCTGGCCTGGCACTTGGTTATCAGCGCATCGTACAGACGCGTTCCGCTGCGCTCGAAGGCCAGGCGCTCACCGAGCTTGTCGATGAACACCTGGGGACGCTCGCCGGTAAGCATCTCCATACCCGACTTGACCACACCCTTGACCGTCGCGGGCACCGGCACCGACCCCAGCGCGTCGGCCTCGGCGATGTAATCGCTGCGCAATCCGGCCAAAGCTTGCGCATCGCCGGGGGGCGGCACTGTTTTTTCCGCATGCTTGACCATCTCCTCGGTCAGCAGGGGCGACATCTGGATTCCGGTTCGGTTGATCCCGAGTTTGGTTGGATTTTCCATGATTCCTCCTGCGGTACTAAGAGCCTGTCGGGCGCCTAGAGATTGGCGACTTTGCGCTTCAGCTCGGTACCCGGTGTCCACTGGTACCCGGCCGCAACGGTCTGGCTGGGCGAGCCCTGCGCATTGAGCCGGTCGCGGTACTCGATGGACTCGTGACGCTCCTGCGCCTTGTCCACGAACTGGGTACCCACGGCACGCAGGTCCACTTCATTGGATAGGGTCTGAAGTACGAAGTCGCGCTGGCTTTCGAATGGAATCGGCTCGGGCAACGACTCGGGCAGAACCTCGGCCGGGTCACGCCGCTCGATCTTCTTGAACAGCTCGGTCGCCAGTTGCAGGTGACCGAGTTCGTAGTCGAGAAACCGCTCCCAGAGCGCCTTGATGCGGGGGTTCGTCTCCTGCTGGGCGAAGCCGTAATAGTTGTAGACCTCGTTGGCTTCGTGCAGCAGCCATTTCTCCAGCCAGGTTTCGTTTGGGTCGATGATCGACTCGTACTGCGTGACGTGCTGCTCCTCGATGGAGGCGATTTCGGCGTACAACTGGCGCGCCAGCGGATCGGTGAACAGCGGGCCGATGTTCATGTAGTAGTTATGCGTCTGCTGCTCGCCGGACATGATCGTCAGCGCGTGCAACTTGCTCAACGGGTCGGCCTTGGTACGGTCGTAGTGATCGCGCAGATCGTCATGGGGGTCGCGGTGTTCGTCCACCGTTGGGCGGCCAGGGAGAATGTCGGTGTAGCTCTGGAGAATGTTGTTGGCGTCCTTACCTTCCAGCCGATCCAGCAGCGCCGAATAGCGATACATGTGATCGAAGTCCTCCAACAGGCCGAACCTGTAGACCTGGGCCAGATACGGGTCGGGCTCGCGCTGCGCCACCGCCGCGGTCACCTCGATCGCCACCTGCTCGTAGCCGATGGTCGTCTCCAGAGGCGAGTGATCGGCGCCCAGCAGCCAGTTGACCGTCGTGGCCTGGTGCTGCTCTACGCGACGCACTTGAGCCAGCGGTCCTTGCAGATCCTTGTTCATTCGCGCACAGGAATGCTGAAAGCGCACCGACTCCAGCTCTATGCCGTTCATCAGGATGACGCGCACCCGGGTGAACGCATCGTCATCGAGTTTGCTCAAGGGCTTCTGCACCATGTCGCGCCAAGTGAACGTCTGGCGATCGATGGGACAGCCCTTCGATTCGAACAGTGAAAATGCCATGAGTGTTCCTTTTCCGATCTGCGATGGAACCGTTAGCAGCAATTCATATGCCATTGGCCAATCGGTTGATTGCATTGACTTTAAAATCGATGGCACGGGTGAGTACGGCAATCTTTTCAATGCCGTCTTGCAGGAATTACAGAACGCCGATCGACTACTTCCCCAGTGGCGTGACCCGCTCGCCGAGAATATCGCCCACATACAGCATCTGGATCGGCACGATCAGCGCGATGAGCAGCGGGGTGGCCAACAGCAGCCCGAGCATGCCGAACAGCACGCCGACGAAAACCTGCCCGCCGAGCAGCAATGCCGGTGGCAGCGCGACCGCGCGCACCTGGACATACGGGGTGATGACATTGCTCTCGACGAACTGCACCACCGCATAGACGATGGCCACGTACACCGCGTGTGCGGGGCTCTGAATCAAGCCCACCATGATCGCCGGCACCGCCGATATGATCGGCCCGATAAAGGGCACGAAGGACAACAGACCGGCGATGACCGCCAGCACCAGAATCAGCTGTGAGTCGATGATCCACAGCCCCAAAGCAGTCAAGACGCCCACCACGGTCATGGTGATGGCACGCCCGATCAGCCACCAGCGCAAGGCGTGGGCGGTCGTCTGCAGAACCTCGTCGAACCGGGCGCGTCGCGTCGCGGGAAACAGACAGAGCAGGCCGTTCCAGTACAGCCGCGGATCCAGCGCCAGATAAAAGCCGATGATCAGGATCAGCAGTGCATTGGTGAGGCCGCCGAGCATGGTGGAGAAGACTCCGGTGACACCGCCCAGCAGGCGCGGTGCCGAGGGAACGGCGTCCTCCCACGCATCTTCCGTCCACGTCAGCAGGGGCTCACCCCAGCTGTATTCACTCAGCGTTTCCTCCAGCCGCATCAAGGCATCGGGTAGTTGTTCGGACAATTGCCCTACCTGTTCGGCCACCGCCGGTCCGGCAAACCGCCCGATGACAAAAGCCAGCCCTATCACTCCCAGCGAGGCCGCGATCACGGCCCACAGCCGGGGCATACGCGCGTGGCGTTGCAGCGGATAGGCGATCCCGCCGAGCAGGATCGCGAACAGCACAGCGGCGAACACCAGCAGCAAAACATAGGAGAGGTGACGGGCGGTCAGCAACAGAACCACGGCCAGGCTGGCCACCCCGACCGCGATCAGCACGTGACGGGTGAAGGGCCGTGTACCATCCGGGTACGTCATGGAGGAACTCCTTGCAGCTAGCTATCTGGGCATCGAGCGCTTGCCGAAGGTTCAGTTTCCGTGCACTCACACCGCATCGCTGAGCTTCAGCCATGCCAAAACATCCCGCTCGGTCACACTCATGCGCGGATGCCGTCGTTTCCCTTTTGCCGCTTGGCGCAGCGCATCGGCCAGCCGGCCCTTCAGCCAGGCCTCGATGACCGCTGGGTGGATATAGCAACGCCGGCAAACCGCGCGGGTGTTCCCCAGCCGGGCGGCGACCTCGTCGATGACGGCGTTGAGGCATTGCGCGGCGGCCTTGCGGCTCGGCGGCAACGCCGTCTCACGCAACAGGCTGGCCGCGCACACCGTGCCCGCCCAGGTGCGGAAGTGCTTGGAGCTGAATTCCGCGCCGGCGATGCGATGGATGTAGGCGTTGACGTCGTCGGAATCGATCGTCTGCACGTGTCCGTCGTCGTTGAGGTAACGGAATAACCGCTGTCCCGGCAACTCCTGCAGCGAGCGGATGACCTTCGCCACGCGGCGATCGCTCAGGCGCAGGTTCCAGCTGCGCCCGCTCTTGCCCTTGAACCTGAAACGCAACTCCGCACCGTTCACTCCGACGTGTCGCCCGTGCAAGGTGGTCAGGCCGAAGCTCTTGTTGTCGCGGGCGTAGACGGTGTTGCCCACCCGAATCAACGTCTTCTCGAGCAGTTCGACGACGGTCGCCAGCACCCGCTCGCGGCACAGGCCGGGGCGGGCCAGGTCGCGCTGGATGTGCCGACGGATCGTGGGCAGCTTCTGGGCAAAGGTCACCAAGCTTGCGTACTTGGCTGCATCGCGCACCCCGGTCCACTCCGGGTGGTAGCGGTATTGCTTGCGGCCGCGCGCATCGCGCCCGGTGGCCTGGATATGCCCGTTGGGATCGGTGCAAATCCATACCTCGGTGTACGCCGGCGGTATCGCCAGCGCCCGCAGGCGACGAATCGTCGCCGCGTCGGTGATGCGTCCGCCGTGCGGATCGAGGTACACAAAGCCGCGACCGCAGCGACGACGGGCAATACCCGGCTCGTCATCGTTGACATAGACCAGCCCCGCTGCCCGGGCGGATGCGGCTGCGTCCATCGCGATAGGCTGCTCGCTGGCGGTCAGAGCGGCTTCAAACCTTGAAGCAAGGTGGGAATGAGCTCGGAAACCGTCGGGTGTATGTGCACCGCGTGGGTGATCAGCGTATACGGTCGATCCGCGTACATCACATCCAGTACCAGGTGAATCGCCTCGTCGGCCTCGATACCCAAAAACGCCGCACCGAGAATGCGCTGGCTGCCGGCATCGACCAGGATCTTCATGAAGCCATCGGTTTCCGAGCGCTCACGGGCGCGGGCGACATCGCTCATCTGCAAGATGCCGATCAACGCTTTGCGGCCGGACTCGCGCACCTCACGCTCGCTCATCCCAGCGCGTGCCAGGGGCGGGTCGGTGAACATCGCATAGGCCGGTATGCGGTCGCTGAGCCGGCGGCCCTCGCCATCGAGCAGGTTGGCCGCGACGATTTCATAATCGTTGTAGGCGGTGTGAGTAAACGGCCCCTGCCCATTGCATTCGCCCAGGGCCCAGATGCCCTCGACATTGGTGCGCAACTGGTCATCGACTTCGATATAGCCTTTCTTGCCGGTTTTCACCCCCGCCGCCGCAAGGCCCAGATCGTCGGTGTTGGGGGTGCGGCCGGTAGCAAGCAACAGATCGGAGCCCAGGATCTCCATCGGGTGCTTATCGTCGACTGCGGTGAGCCGAATGCCATTGCCGTGCTTGCCGACGGCATAGTCCGGCGCATCGGTGACGATACGAATGCCCTCCTCCTCCAAGATGCGGCGGATCTCGCTGGAGATGTCCTCGTCCTCGTGCGCCGCCAGGCGCGGGGCGCGCTCGATGACCGTCACCTCGCTACCGAAGCGGCGAAACATCTGCGCAAACTCCAACCCGACGTAGCTGCCGCCCATGATCACCAGATGCTCGGGCAGGTAGTCCACGTCCATCATGCTGGTGTTGGTCTTGTAGGGGACGGTGTCCAACCCAGTGAGCGGCGGCACCTGGGCACGGCCACCGACGTTGATGAAGATCTTCTCCGCCTCCAGCAATGTATCGCCCACCCGCACCACGTGCGGCCCCTCGAAACATGCGTGACCGGTGAAGACCGTGCAGTTGTCGGTTTCGCGCAGCGAGCGCTCAAGCCCCTCTGACGAACGCCGCACAAGCTCGTCCTTGCGCAGCTTGACCGTCTTCATGTCCACCAGGGCGCCGCCGTCGAGCACCACACCGAAATCGGCCGCCCGGCGCACCATGTGGGCGGCACGGGCGCTGGCGATCATGGTCTTGGTGGGCGTGCACCCGGTATTGACGCAGGTGCCGCCGAAATCCTTACGCTCGATGACCGCAACCTTCAACGCGGCACCCGCGAGCCGGCGCGCCAGCGCAGGACCGGCCTGCCCGGTGCCGATCACGATGGCATCGAAGGACAGCACAGCAGTGTTGGCACCCGTATGGCCAACGGGCTCGGCCGCTGCCGCCACCGAGCCCGTCCACGAGGGCGGATCGCTGGCGGGGAAGGATTCATCCACGGCTTCATCGACGGCGTTGTCGCCCTCGCGAGGCGTATTCGAACCGGTGTCGTGCGGACCTTGAACCATGACCTGTCTCCATTTATCGCCGGGCGCACTCGCCAAACCAGTCGCCGGACGCGTTGTCGGACTACGCAAAACTTAGGAGACTCTCGCCGGCGTTCGTTCCATCCGTCGGATGAGGACGGCCGTTCACCCCGGGGCCGATAAGCAGTTCAGGGTGCAGTCACCCGCAATGGCTCATTGCTGGGTTTGAAAAACCTACAAAGGAGAAAAAGGCATGCGAGCGCTAGCCATTCCATTCGCCCTTCTATTGACCTTCGGCTCATCCACCGCGCTGGCGGCCGATTTCAATTCCTCCATGACCGCTTACGAGCGGCAGGATTACCGCACCGCGTTCACCGGGTTTGAAGAACTGGCCCAGAACGGGGATGCCGATGCGCAGTACATGCTCGGACGCGCTTATCAGCAAGGCCATGGTGTGCTGCAGGACTTCGTTCAGGCGCACAAGTGGTACAACCTGGCCGCGGCCGGCGGCCACCGCCAGGCGGCCACGGCACGTGACGACATTGCCAAGCGGATGACACCCAGCCAAGTCGAAGACGCCCAGACGCAGGCCCGGCAATGGTCGGCCACGCCACCGCCAGTGGTTACCGCGCCGATTACGCCGCCCACGCCCGTCATCCTGTCGCCGCGCGAGACACTGGCCGGTATCCAGCGTGAACTCAACACCCTGGGCTACGATGCCGGCCCGGTCGATGGCCTGATGGGTTCGCGCACACGCTCGGCCATTCGCCAGTATCAGTCGGACCAGCGTATTGCGGTAACCGGCGAGTCCTCCGCCCAGTTGCTGCAACGCTTGCAGGCCAGCACCCAGGCGCCGCCGCTGCTGCCCGCCGACCCCGTCGTCACAACCCCGAACGACGATTGGCCCTGGCGCAAACTGATCCTGCGCGAGACGTTCCAATCCACCCGCAATCTGTCCGCGTGGGAAGTCGCCGCCGGGCAGTTCACGGTGGACAGCGGCATTGGCCTGCGCTCGGTCGTAGAACCCGAGCAAGCCGCGGCGAGAAACACCGCCCCGGAGGACATCCCCTCGGCCATCATCCAGGCCATGCTGAACGAGGCACTGGGACAAGGCGGCAGCAGCGCGCAGGCGCAGTTCGACCATGCGGAAATCTTCGCGCCGGTCGCCATCACCAACGCCTTTGCCATCGAGATGGACATCAATGCCCGCCAGGCCACCGGGCTGCTGGAGTTTGGGCCGTACCAGGGCAGTGACCGGGCCAGCGGGTACCGTGTGCTGTTCACGCCCAACGAGGAGCGGCCGTTCCGCCTTCTGCGGGTCACCCGCAGCGGCTCGAGCATTATCGAAACCGCTGAGAACCCCATTCGCCTGGAGTATGGCCGTCAGTATGCGTTGCGCTGGACACGGGACAGCGCAGGTGAGATGGCGCTGTTCCTCGATGGCGAGGAGCTGCTGCGCACCACCGACCGGGCGTTCCGCGAGGACTTCAGCGGCTTTACGCTGGTCAACCGCGGTGGCGACTATGGGCTGCGCACCATCGCCATTCACGGCACCGCCCCGTAAGCGACGAACGGGCGATATCGGAACTTCGGCACGGCGAAAGGCTCGCAACACGAACCGAATGACCAAAGGACTGATGGCATGCATACGGATGAGGAAGCAGCACGCGGTTCGTATTGGCTTGATACCGAAGACACCGCTTATCCGGTCCTCAAGGGGGATTTCACCACCGATGTGGCCATCATCGGTGGTGGGATCGTCGGCCTGACGACCGCTTGCCTGCTGAAAAAGGCCGGCAAGCGGGTCGTCGTGCTGGAGGCGCGGCAGGCCGGCGGCCAGGTGACCGGCCGCTCCACGGCAAAACTCACGTCGCTGCACAGGTTGGTTTATGCAGACTTGGCCGACCAGGCGGGGCACGAGGCTGCACAGCGCTATGGCGAGGCAAACCAGGCCGGAATCGGTCTGATCGAAGACTTGGTTCGCGAACACGGCATCGCGTGCGATCTCCAGCCCACTGAGGCCTACACCTACTGTGCCGAGCGCGAGACGGTGGATCACGCCCGCCGCGAAGCGCAGATCGCCCAGCAACTGGGCTTACCCGCCAGTTGGGTCGACGAGGCTCCCCTACCGGTGCCCAACCACGGTGCCGTGCGCTTTACCGGCCAGGCCAAATTCCACCCCTGGCACTACGCACGCGGCTTGGCTGCCGCGATCGACGGTGACGGTGGACGCGTGTTCGAGAACACCCGCGTCCACGATGTCGAGGAAAGCGAGCGCTTGGTGGTGGACACCGATTTTGCCCATGTCATTGCCGAACACGTGGTTGTCGCGACCAACCTGCCCATCCTCGATCGCGGCGGATTCTTCAGCAAAGCCTACCCGCGCAGCCATGTCGCGTTGGCCGCGGAGATCGACCCGGCAACCGCGCCGATAGGCATGTTCATCAGTGCCGAAGAGCCGACGCGCTCGATCCGCACCCACAACGTGAATGGCCGCATGTACCTGATCGCCGTAGGCGATGCCTACAAGACCGGCCAACAGGATCCTCAGCCCCTGGCCGCGGATCTGCAGGCCTGGGTGCAACGACACTTTGCGCCGCGGCGGATCGTCAACACCTGGACCAACGAAGACTTCCAGGCCATGGACGGCCGGCCGTTCGTCGGGCCGCTGCGCTCGTCCTCTCAGCGGGTCTGGACAGCCACCGGCTTCGGCGGCTGGGGACTGAGCGCCGGAACGGCGGCCGCGATGATGCTGTGCGACCGCATTCTCGGCCGTGACAACCCCTGGGCCGGGTTGTTCGAATCCACCCGGTTGGACCCCGTCCAGTCGGCAGGGCGCTTCATCGGCGAGAACGCCAATGTCGCCAAAGCCTTCGTGCAAGGCAGTCTGCACACCGATACGGATGTGGCGGCGACCATCGGGCGGGGCAGCGGCGCGGTGGTGAAAGTCGACGGCGAGAAGATCGCCATGTACCGCGATGAGCAAGGCAATCTGTTGCAGGTGTCCGCCAAGTGCACGCACATGGGTTGCCAAGTCACCTGGAACCCCATCGATCGCACCTGGGACTGCCCCTGCCACGGCTCGCGCTTCCTGCCCGATGGCAGTGTGTTGTTCGGCCCCGCGGTCCATGCGCTCAGCCCAGTCATGCCCAAACGCGCCGACTAATCCTTGCCGGCGTCGCTGCCGCGGGTCATCAGCCGATCGAGTTCTTCGATGTTGCCGCTTACCGCATCCAGCGCAAAGAACAAGGCGTGCAGCGCCCTGCCGTGGTCGGCGTCGGCCTCTGCCGGCTGCCCGGCAAGGTGTTGCCGCCCAAGCGCTTTGGTTGCCTCGATGCGTTGATGCAATGACGCCAGGGATGGCGATCGGGAGGTGCCGTTGGCCCGCTCCATGAGCTCGTCCACGAGCTCGCATGCCGCCTGCCGAACATGGTCGATAGAAGGGCGCAGCCGTTGCAACCTGTCCGCAGGTGCGTAAGGAAGCTCATCGCGGACGACCCGATCGAGTATCAATACCGCAGCCCACAAACGCTCGATGGCCGTCAGCGCATCGCGCAGCGACGCACCGCCGGGGAGCGTCGGCGGCCGGTAGGTGCGGGCAAGAATTTTGCGCGCATCCTGGAGGTGATCGAGAAAATCGGCATGCGCCTGATCGCGCGCGCGCACGGACGCCTTGTCCGTACCCTTCAGAATGCGATCGAGCAGATCACGGCAATCGCTCAGGCACTGCTCGACAAGATAGTGCACGCTGCGGCCGGAGGATTTGGGCATCACCAGCAATGCCGCGGCCACCCCCGCCAGCGTGCCGATGATCACCGCCATGGCCAACTCGTATGCGCCGGCCAGTTCGGGATCGGGGTACAGCGCCACGACCGCGGCAGTCATCGCCAAATACTGCAAGGCAGGCCAGACCACGATGATCGCGCCGGTCACGGCGATCGTCAGCGAAAGACGCACCAGGACCAGATCCGGCCCGCCCAGGGCGGCCACCACCGTCAAGCCAAGCACACTGCCTATTGCCGCCCCTGCGATATGCCCAAGCCCGGAGGTCAGGGTGGCGTCCGCATCGCGATGCACGGTCAATAACGCGACGACGACCGCCCAGGACAGGTTCGGCAGGCCCAGCACACGAATGACCGCATAGGTGACCGTGGTAGCCAGGATCATCTGGCACACCACGCGGACCGAGTCGCGGTCGAACTGCCGCTGTGGGAGCAGGCTTCGTCCCCACGCGCACAGCCGCTCTGTCGGACTACGGTGCATGCGCCGCACCGTCATGCGATGAAGCCGCGCGAGATGCGCCGGTTGCGCAACAGCAGCGCATCCAGCCCGGCAGCGCCCGCCTGCGCCTGCGCGCGGGCGGCGAGCACCTTGCGATGGTGCGGTGATTTGCTGCATGCCGGGTCGGTGTTGGCCGCATCGCCGCTGAGCATGAATGCCTGGCAGCGACACCCGCCGAAGTCACGCAGCTTCTCATCGCAGCTGCGACAGGGTTCGGGCATCCAGGCGTCACCGCGAAAGCGGTTGAAGGCCGGTGACTCGAACCAGATCTCGCGCAAGCCGCACTCGCGCACGGAGGGAAAGTCCATGGGCAACTGGCCGGCGCTATGGCACGGCAAGGCGGTGCCATCGGGCGCGATGCCCAGGAACAGGCGCCCCCAACCGCTCATGCAGGCTTTTGGGCGGCCGTCGTAATAATCGGGCGCGACGAAGATCAGCGTGCACGGGTCATCCCGCGCCGCCAACGCCTGCCGGTACGCCGCGACCGTGGCTTCGGCCTGCACGAGTTGCGCATTGCTCGGCAGCAAGGCGGCGCGGTTGAGTGCCGCCCAGCCGTGGTATTGGCAATTGGCCAGCTCCACGGTATCGGCGCCGAGATCCAGGCACAGATCGATGATCTGGTCGATGCGCTCGATGTTGTGGCGGTGGATGACGACATTGAGCACCATTGGATAGCCCTGGGCCTTCACCGCCCGCGCCATAGCCAGTTTGTGGGCAAAAGCCTTGTCCGAGCCTGCCAGCCGGTCGTTCAACACCGCGTCGGCAGCCTGGAAGCTGATCTGGATATGATCCAAACCGCACTCAGCCAGGGTGTCGATCGCAGCCTCCGACAACCCGATGCCAGAGGTGATCAGGTTGGTGTAGAACCCCAGTTCTCGAGCCGCCGCAACCAGCTCGGGAAGGTCCTTGCGCACCAGCGGCTCGCCACCGGAAAACCCCAACTGCGCAGCACCCAGCTCACGGGCCTGACGGAAGACGTCGATCCATTCCCCGGTGTCCAGTTCATGGTCATAGCGGGCGAAATCCAGCGGGTTGGAGCAGTACGCGCATTGCAGCGGACAGCGGTAGGTCAGCTCGGCCAGCAGCCACAGCGGCGGACCGGGGCGCTCAACGCAACTCGATCCAGTGTCTGGCATGGGCGATCTCCAGGAAGGCGAGCACCTCGTCCTCCAGTTGGGGGGCATCGGGAAAGCGCGCGCGCAGGCCCTCGACGATGTCCGCCACACTGCACCGGCCGTTGACGGCTTGCAGAATGTGCGATGCACTGTCGTTGAGCTGCACCATCCCTTCGGGATACAGCAGCACATGGCAGCCCTGCGCCGGCTCCCATTGCAGGCGAAACCCGCGGCGCAGGGCCGGCACCCGGTCGCGCAACCCACTCACGAAGCCAGACCCCGGTGCCATCGGCGATCCGCGGTGACGGTGTGATACGGCGGGCGTCCGAGCTCATAGGCCATGCTCATGGCATCGAGCATGGTCCACAGCACATCAAGCTTGAATTGCAGGATCTCCAACATGCGCGCCTGGGCCGCCTGCGTGCGGCAATGCGCCAATGTGATCTCCAGACCGTGTTCCACATCGCGCCGCGCCTCGCTCAACCGGCGACGGAAGTAGGCGTAGCCTGTCGGGTCGATCCACGGGTAATGACGCGGCCAGGCATCGAGGCGCGCCTGGTGGATCTGCGGAGCAAACAGCTCGGTGAGCGAGCTGCCGGCCGCCTCCCACCAGGGGGCGCGCCGGGCAAACGCGACGTACGCATCGACGGCGAAACGCACGCCCGGCAGCACCCGCTCCTGGGACAGAACGTCCTGGCGGGCCAGACCCACCGCCTCGGCCAGGCACAGCCAGGCCTCGATGCCACCGTCCATTCCGGCAGCGCCGTCGTGGTCCACGATGCGTTGCACCCACGTCTGCCGCACGGTGCGATCGGGGCAGTTGGCGAGGATGGCGGCATCCTTCAAAGGGATATTGACCTGATAATAGAAGCGGTTTGCGACCCAGCCCTGCACCTGCTCGCGTGTTGCACGGCCTTCGTCCATGAGCCGGTGGAACGGGTGGTGGATGTGGTAGTACCGCCCCTTTTCACGCAGCGCCTGCTCGAACGCCACGCGGTCCAATCCCACATCGGGCATGTCGTTCTCCTTACAAATGGATGTCCATGCCGTCCCAGGCGAGCTCTACACCGTGGCGATGCAGCTCGGCGTGTTCAGGGCTGTCTTCGTCCAGGATCGGGTTGGTGTTGTTGATGTGGGTGAGGATCTTGCGCGGCACCGTCAACCCATCGAGCACCTCCAGCATGCCACCATGGCCGCTGAGCGCCAGATGCCCCATATCGCGGCCCGATGCGCTGCCCACGCCGCTGCTGCGCAACTCGTCGTCGTGCCAGAGCGTGCCGTCCACCAGCAGGCAATCGGCGCCGCTCATGGCCGCGCGCACAGCCTCGTCCACCCGCCCGATGCCGGGTGCATGGAACAAGCATCCGCCGCTGCGCGTATCGCGGACGATCAAACCGATGGTGGCGCCCGGTGGTGGGTCGTGCCGATGCGGCGAGTACGGTGGTGCATCGCTGAGCAGCGGGATCGGTGTGAAGCGCAAGCCGGGACATGCGGGAATCGTGAAGTCCCGCCCCGGGTCGATAGGGTTCCACTGCAAACCGCCGTTCCAGAACGCCAGAATGTTGAACAAGGGAAAACCCTCGCACAGGTCTTCATGAACGGCCGGGGTGCACCACACTGCATGCGGACACCCTTCGCGCAAGCTGAGCAATCCGCTGGTGTGGTCGATCTGGCTGTCCAGGAGGACGATGGCGGCTATCGCTGTATCGCGCACCCGGCGCGCCGGTTGCGCGGCTGGGAAGGCCGCCAGTTGCGCACGGATATCCGGGGAGGCATTGCACAAGATCCACTGCTGGCCGTCGTCACTGATCGCAATGGAGGACTGCGTCCTGGCACGGGCACGCAAGTCGCCTGTACGCACGCCATGGCAGTTGCGACAGTTGCAGTTCCACTGCGGAAAGCCACCGCCGGCGGCGGAACCGAGAATGCGAATATGCATCGTCGAGAGCCCGGGCGCATGGCCGACACAGGCCGCGCGCCCGGATGCGCTGAGTCAGCGGTTGTTGACGTACAGGGTGACTTCAAACCCCAGTCGCAACTCGGTAAACGCGGGTGTCGTCCACATCGGCAATGTCCTCCTGTCGCGGCACCGGCCCATTCCGGCACGCTATGTGACGCATCCGCCGCGTATCGTCTCTTTACGCCAGCGGTGCTTTTGAGGCAGACAGCAGCGCGCCGCCAGAGTGCCCCGGTGCGCGAACACGTACACTCAACGCCGCGCGGTCCTGCCCAGCCTCCGGGCATTGGCCGTCGCCCGACGGTGTACCGGGGCAAGACCCTTGCTGAGTACTTTGTGGTAGGTGTCACTCATGTCGAAGCCTGCGCCGCCCCACATGCTCCACCATTGCCGGACGGACTGCAGCGCAAGCTCCTGGCCGGTCAGAAACATGGCGGTGGACATCGCCATCAGCGACTCGCCGAAGGCCTCGACCTTCTCCTCGCCCATGCGGCTGAACTCCTTGCGATCACGCAGGCTGGGGCTGGAGCCCGCCATCGCCATACGCATCATGCGGTGCGCGACGACCTGCGGGGCCGCCACGGAGAGCTCCCAAGTCTTCAAGGCATTGCCCCACCAAAGCGGTGTGGTCGACTGACGGGTGGTTCTGGCCATGGGTGATGGGTCCTGTTCTCGTGAATGTGCGGCATCGGTATGCGTGTTAG
>CBFGWV010000103.1:0-14926 GCA_965652545.1 uncultured Candidatus Competibacteraceae bacterium
TAAAACTTAAAACTTAAAACTTAAACACTCACAGTGCACCGACCGGGTACGATCCCAGCACCCGGAACAAGCTGGCTTCGGCTTCCAGGTCCTTCAGCGCGGCCGCGACGGGCGCATCGTCCTGGTGCCCCTCAACATCGATGAAAAATACGTAGTCCCACATGCCCCGCCGCGATGGACGCGATTCGATGCGCGTCATGGACAGACCATGGCGGGAGATGGGCTCGAGCAAACGCAACAGGGATCCGGGCCGGTTGTACGAAGAGGCCATGATGGCCGTCTTGTCCTTGCCCGAGGGCGGCACGCGGCGCGAACCGACCACGAGAAACCGCGTGGTGTTGTTGGGCTCGTCTTCGATATTGGGCATGAGCACCGGCACATCGTAGATCTCCGCCGCCGCGCGGCCGGCGATCGCCGCCGACTCGGGGTCATGGGCGGCAAGCCTCGCCGCCTCGCCATTGCTGGAGACCGGTATACGTTCAACGGACGGCAGGTTGAGGTCCAGCCATTCGCGGCACTGGGCAAACGACTGGGTGTGCGAATACACCCGTTTGAGGCCATCGACCGTGCCGCTGCGGCTGATCAGGTGATGGTGGATGCGCACCTGCACCTCGCCACAGATGATCAGCGGCGAGGCAATGAACATGTCCAGGGTGTGGTTGACCACCCCCTCGGTGCTGTTCTCCACCGGAACGACACCGTAATCGGCCGCACCCGATTCGACCTCACGAAAGACCTCGTCGATCGCCCGCATCGGGCGGGTGCGGATAGCGTGCCCGAAGTGCTTGAGCGCCGCGGCCTGGGTAAAGGTGCCTTCGGGGCCGAGGAAGGCGACCGTCAGCGGCTCCTCCAACGCCAGGCACACGGACATGATCTCGCGGAACAGCCGAGTCATGTCCTCGTCGCGCAAAGGACCGGGGTTGCGCTCGCGAACACGCCGCAACACCTGGGCCTCGCGCTCCGGGCGATAGAAATCGCTGGTATCGCCGGCCGCCAGTTTGATGGCGGCCACCCGCTGCGCACAGCGGGCACGCTCGCTGATGAGGTTTTCGATCTCGGTATCGATCTGATCGATACGCTCGCGCACGCTCTTGAGTTGATCGGCCTCGGACGGGTTCATCGCCAGCCGCTCATTCAGTCGCCCGCCTCGTCGCCTTCGGCCTCATCCCCATTGACCCCTTCGATACGCTCGACGCCGACCAGACGCTCCCCGGTCTGCAGGCTGATCAGTTTCACGCCTTGGGTGTTGCGCGACAAGACGGACACCTCGTCGACTCGGGTGCGCACCAGCGTACCGCCATCGGTGATGAGCATGATCTCGTGCTCCTCCTGGACCAGCACGGCACCGGCCAGCGCGCCGTTGCGTTCGCTGAGCGCCATGGCGATCACGCCTTGCCCGCCACGCCCGTAGACCGGGAAATCGTCCAGCACGGTGCGCTTGCCGTAGCCATTGGCGGTGGCGGTCAGAATGGCGCCGGGCTCGTCGACCACGATCAGCGCGATCACCGACTGCCCCTGGCCCAGGCGCATACCGCGCACACCGCAGGCGGTGCGGCCCATGGCGCGCACGTCGTCTTCCTTGAAGCGCAAGACCTTGCCGGCGTCGCTAAAGAGCATGATGTCGCGCGTACCGTCGGTCAGCGCCACATTGACCACCCAATCATCCGGGCGCAAATCGGCGGCGATGATGCCGCTGGCGCGTGGACGGGAGAAGTCGGACAACGGCGTTTTCTTTACCGTACCGGAGGAGGTGGCGAAGAAAAGGAAGTGATCGGGGCTGTACTCGCGCACCGGCAAGACGGCGCTGATGCGCTCCTCGCCCTCCAGCGGCAACAGGTTGACGATCGGACGCCCGCGTGAGTTGCGCCCGGCCTGGGGCAACTCGTAGACCTTGATCCAGTACACCTTGCCGCGATTGGAGAAGCACAGCAGCGTGTCGTGGGTGCTGGCGACGAACAGCTTGTCGATGAAGTCTTCTTCCTTCATCGAGGTCGCCGCCTTGCCGCGGCCGCCGCGGCGCTGGGCACGGTAGGCGTCCAACGGCTGGGTCTTGACGTAACCACCGTGCGACAAGGTGACGACGCGATCCTCCTCGGTGATCAGATCCTCCAGCGTCAGATCCAGATGGGTGTGGAGAATCTCGGTGCGTCGCTCGTCGCCGAACTGGGTGCGCAGGGCGATCAGTTCGTCGCGGATCACCTGCGTCAGCCGGTCGGGGTTGATCAGGATATCCAGCAGATCGTCGATGATTTCCAGGAGCTTCTTGTACTCATCGAGAATCTTCTCCTGCTCCAGACCGGTCAGGCGGTGCAGGCGAAGGTCCAGGATGGCCTGGGCCTGTACCGGCGACAGGCGGTAGCCCTCCTCGCCCAAGCCCAACCCGGCTTCGAGATCCTCGGGCCGCGACAGCTCGGCGCCGGCGCGCGAGAGCATTTGCGTCACCACGCCGGGCGCCCAGACCCGGGCCAGCAACGCCGCCTTGGCCTCGGCGGAGCCCGGCGAGGCTTTGATCAGTTCGATGATCGGATCGATGTTGGCCAGGGCGACCGCCAGGCCTTCGAGCACGTGGGCGCGTTCACGTGCCTTGCGCAGGTCGTAGACCGTCCGCCGGGTCACCACCTCGCGGCGATGGCGGAGGAAGGCCTCGAGAATGCTCTTGAGGTTCATCAACTGGGGCTGGCCATCGGACAGCGCGACCATGTTGATACCGAACACCGACTGCATCTGCGTGTGCTGATAAAGATTGTTCAGCACGATCTCCGGCACTTCGCCGCGGCGCAGTTCGATGACCATCCGCATGCCGTCCTTGTCGGACTCGTCACGGATGTCGGCGATGCCTTCGATGCGTTTTTCTTTATGCAGCTCGGCGATCTTCTCGATCAACCGAGCCTTGTTGACCTGATACGGCAGCTCGGTGACGACGATCGCCACCCGTCCGCCCTTATCCGTGTTGTCCTCGACATGGCTGCGTGCGCGGATGTAGATACGCCCACGCCCGGTGTGATACGCCTCGCGGATGCCCGATGCACCGTTGATCATCGCCGCGGTGGGGAAGTCCGGCCCCGGCAGGACGTGCATCAGATCGTCGATGGTGATCGTCGGGTCATCCAGCACCGCGATACAGGCGCCGATCACCTCGCCGAGGTTGTGCGGCGGGATGTTCGTTGCCATGCCCACGGCGATGCCGGCGGAGCCGTTGACCAGGAGGTTGGGCAGGCGGGTGGGGAACACCGCCGGCTCGGACTCGGACTCGTCGTAGTTGGGGACGAAGTCGACCGTCTCCTTGTCGATATCCGCCAGCAGCTCATGCGCGATGCGCGCCATGCGTACTTCGGTGTATCGCATGGCGGCGGCGTTGTCGCCGTCCACCGAGCCGAAGTTGCCCTGCCCGTCGACCAGCATGTAGCGCATGGAGAACGGCTGCGCCATGCGCACGATCGTGTCGTAGACCGCTGTGTCGCCATGGGGGTGGTACTTACCGATCACGTCACCGACGACGCGGGCGGATTTTTTGTACGCCTTGTTCCAGTCGTTACCCAGCTCGCTCATGGCGAACAGCACCCGACGATGTACGGGCTTCAAGCCATCGCGCACATCAGGAAGGGCCCGTCCCACGATTACGCTCATCGCGTAATCGAGGTAGGACTGCTTCATCTCGTCTTCGAGGTTGACCGGGAGTACTTCTTTCGCGAATTCTGCCATCGCGTCGTCATATCCGTGTTATGCCATCAGGGGATGATGGAAGGGCATGCCAAGCGGGCTCGCCAAACGTGCAATCGTATCACAGAGGCAACCCACCGGCCGCCTCAGAGCTTCCCTAGGGAAGCTCTGAACAAGTCTGGAGGGTCACGCTCGCGGCTCTTTTTGCTCAGGGCAAGGCGTGGGCAGTGATCGATAGTCATTCTATCGGTCGTTGCCCACAACGCAGCACTGGGCAAAAAGAGCCCGAGCCCCAAGGGGTTGGGGCCAAGATTCGCTCTCGCTGTGTTGCAACGCTTGACCGTGGAGTGACCACGGCACTGTGCGTTGCGCCGTGCGAGAACGAATCTTGGACGCCCAACGTGGCCCACCAGACTTATTCAGAGCTTCCCTAGCAACCGTGCGATACCGCCGGCGTCGGGGCGCTCGATCACACCGCACTCGGTGACGAGCACATCCACCAGTGCCGCCGGCGTAACATCGAACGCGGGGTTCCAGGCACGGGCCCCCTGCGCGGCGATGCGCCGCCCGCCCAACCCGAGCACCTCATCGGCGTCCCGCTCTTCAATGGGAATGCCGGCACCGCTAGCGACGGCCATATCCACTGTCGAGCTCGGCGCCACCACCATGAACCGGACCCCATGATGACGCGCCAGCACGGCCAGGGCATAGGTTCCGATCTTGTTGGCCACGTCGCCGTTGGCCGCCACCCGATCGGCACCGACGATCACCCAACCGACCTTGCCGCGCGCCATCAGATGCGCGCAGGCGCTGTCGGTCAGCAGCGTGACCGGAATGCCGTCGCGGGTGAGCTCCCACGCCGTCAACCGCGCGCCTTGCAACCACGGCCGGGTTTCGGATGCGTACACCTCGGACACGACACCGCGGGCCACCGCGGCCCGCACCACGCCCAGGGCGGTGCCGAACCCGGCGGTGGCCAGCGAACCGGTGTTGCAGTGGGTCAGGAGGCCACCGTCCACCGGCGAGATGAGCGCCGCCCCCAGGTCACCCATGCGCCGGTTGGCCGCGAGATCTTCGGCGTGAATTCGCCGCGCTTCATCGAGAAGCGTCGCAGGGCCGGCCGGGATGAGGTGCGCCATACGGCTCAAGGCCCAGCGCAGGTTGACGGCCGTTGGCCGGCTGTTCCCAAGCCGTTCCAGCGCTGCGGCGAGCGCAGGCGCATCGTCACCGTACTGCCGCGCCGCCAGGACGACACCGTAGGCCGCTGCGACACCGATGGCGGGTGCGCCGCGCACCACCATGTCGCCGATGGCCTGACTGACCGCATCCACATCGGTGCAGCGAAGCCACTGGACGTCATCGGGAAGACGGCGCTGGTCGAGCAACTGCAAGACGTCGCCGTCCCAGGCCAGGGGACGCACCCCATCGTAGGCGTCCAATACCGTGCCGGACATCATGACCTCGAAACGCTAATACCAAGAGGGCCCACAGAGCAGGCCCCGTCAACCGGACGCCACGTCCTCGCCACGCTCCAGGCGATAGCCGTGCTGGTACACCGCCCGAAGTTGCCAGCCCAACTCCCCTTTCAACGAGAGCTTGTTGCGAATGCGGCTGATGTGCGTGTCCACCGTCCGCGTGTTCAGATGGCTGTTGCTGTAGCCCCACACGGTTTCGAGGATGTGGCTGCGCGACAACACACGCCCGGCCGAGCGGAACAGGAACAGGACCAGTTCGAATTCCTTCTGCGTCAACTCCACGACGTGGCCGTTGACGGACACGGCACGGGTTTGAGCGTTGAGCACATAAGGACCCAACTCGATCTGACCGCTGTCGTCGGCCTGAACCATGGCACGACGGGTGATGGCCTTGATCCGGGCCATCATCTCCCAACGTTTGACCGGCTTGGCCATGTAGTCGTCCGCGCCGTGCTCCAGCGCCTGCACGACATCGGCCTCGGCGTCCCGCGCGGTCACGAACAGTACGGGCACCGACCAGTCCACGTGCTCGCGGATCCAGCGCAGCACCTCGATACCTTCGATATCGGGGAGCATCCAATCGAGAACGACGAGATCGAAGGAATCCCGTCCCAGGTTCCGGATCAATGGCCTGCCCTGTTCGAACACATGCACTTCGTGTCCGTCAGCGATGAGCCACTCGGTCATCAGCCGTGATTGATCCGGGTCGTCTTCCAACAGCGCTACACGCACTCGGCGACCTTTTATTCCTTAAACAACATTTTTTGCAATTCTGACACAGCCCTGTATCATTGAAAACGAAGGCACGATATGATCTTGGGCCGTGAGCGGTTTCTACCGATTATACTTGGCTGGCTTGGTTTGGGTAGCTTCGTGGAGGCTAAGTATAAGCCTGACACGTGGCGGTTAAGGATTTGACACACGTCTTGTTCCTCTGGGAGGTCTCGCGATGAAATCCACTCTGATGAAAGTTAGCTTGGGCGTGGCGGTGGCCGCGTCTCTGCTGTTGGCAGGTCCTTCGGCCATGGCTGAAGACAAGTACCTGAAAGACCCGTTTGATCGTCCGGTGAAGGATCCCTTCGACCGTTGCATTCTGACCATCGGTGGGGTGGACTTCCCGGAGTGCTCGGGTGTTGCGCCCGCACCTCAGGAGCCCACCATCGAAACGATGGCGCTGTCCGCCGACGCGTTCTTCGACTTCGACAAGGCCACGCTGAAGCCGGCCGGCCGCGCCAGCCTCGACACCCTGGTCAGCGACCTGGGTCAGGTGCAGCAGGTCAACAGCATCGACGTCGTCGGCCACACCGACAGCGTCGGCAGTGAGCAGTACAACCAGGGCCTGTCCGAGCGTCGTGCCTCGTCCGTGCGTGATTACATGGTATCCAAGGGCGTCAGCCCCAGCCTGATCACCACCAGCGGTCGTGGCGAGCTCGAGCCGGTGGCCACCAACGCCACCCCCGAAGGTCGCGCTCAGAACCGTCGCGTCGAGATCACCACCAACGTGATGAAGTAAGACCGGCGCTGTCGACCGTCCCAACGACGGCCGGCACATCGCATCGAAGCCCCGCTCCGGCGGGGCTTTTTTTTGCCCCTCGCGCCATAGCCGGCCGCTTCGTGCCACGGACAGCGGATCGAGGCGCCGGTATACTGGAGAGCCTGTCGACCGACCGCCGGAGTGCCGATGCCCGCAGATGTGGTATTGACCGCTCGCTGGATCATTCCAGTCGAGCCTGCCGACACCGTTCTGGAGCATCACGCGCTGGTCATCCGCGAGGGGCGGATCGAAGCCTTGTGCGATGCCAGCCACGCCACCGCGGCCTACCCAGACGCCGCCCACGTCCATCTGCCACGGCATGTGCTGATCCCCGGCCTGGTCAACGCCCACACCCACCTGGCTATGAATCTGCTGCGCGGCGTCGCCGACGACCTGCCCCTGATGACCTGGCTGACCGAGCATATCTGGCCGCGGGAGAACCGCTGGGTATCGCACGAGTTCGTCGCCGATGGAACGCGTCTGGCGCTGGCAGAGTCGATACGCGGCGGCGTCACCACGGTCAACGACATGTATTTCTTCCCCGAGGCGGTGGTCGAGGCAGCCCGCGAGGCCGGTATGCGCGCGCGCATCGGCATGATTGTGCTGGATTTCCCAACCGCTTATGCCGACAGCCCCGAAGGCTACTTCACCCGAGGGGATGCGCTGCGCTGCGAGTTGGCGGGCGATCCGCTACTGGCGCCGACGCTGGCGCCGCATGCCCCCTATACCGTCGGCTTCGAGCGCCTGGAACGTATCGCCGCACTGTCGGCACGGCACGACCTGCCGGTGCACATCCACGTCCACGAAACCGCGGCCGAAGTCATCCAGTATCAGGATCAACATGGCCGCAGACCCTGGGAGGGCCTGCATCAGGCTGGGTTGTTGAATGCCCGCCTGCTTGCGGTTCATATGACCCAACTGACGGACGGAGAAATTGACCAGCTGGTCAGCGCCGGCGCTCACGCACTGCACTGCCCGGAGTCGAACCTGAAATTGGCCAGCGGCTTCTGCCCGGTGGCGAAACTGCTTGCCGCCGGCGCAAATGTGGCCTTGGGCAGCGACGGCGCGGCCAGCAACAACGACTTGGACATGCTCGGCGAGATGCGAACCGCCGCCCTGCTGGCAAAAGGTGTCAGCGGCGATGCCGCTGCCCTGCCCGCCGCCCAGGCGCTGGAGATGGCGACAATGGGCGGCGCACGCGCACTGGGCTGGGCCGACCGCATTGGCAGCCTGGTCGTCGGCAAAGCCGCTGATGTCGTTGCCGTCGACCTGGGCGATGACAGCGAAGGCACAGTGAACAACCCCGTGTCGCAACTGGTCTATGCCGGCCGGCGGGATCAGGTGTCGGACGTGTGGGTGGGTGGACGCCGCCTGTTGCGCGATGGCGAGCTGATGACCCTCGATAGCGCCTCGCTGGCCGAACGTGCGCGTCGCTGGAGCGAGCGGATGAAAGGATGAGCACGATGACCGCACGAAATGCAGATGCACAGGAACTGGCCAAGTTTGACGCCTCGGCGAGCCGCTGGTGGGACCTCGAGGGCGAGTTCAAACCCCTGCACGACATCAACCCGCTGCGACTCGACTACATCGAATCACGCTGTGGGCCGCTGGCCGGCCGCCGCGTCCTGGATGCCGGCTGTGGCGGCGGCATTCTCAGCGAAGGGCTGGCCGCACGCGGTGCGCAGGTGACCGCCATTGATCTCGCCGAGGGCGCTCTGGCCACCGCACGCCTACATGGACTGGAGTCCGGGCTGACGGTCGACTACCGCCTTATCAGCATCGAAGAGCTGGTCGAGCAGGGCGAGGCGCCGTTCGACGTCGTGTGCTGCCTGGAAATGCTCGAGCATGTACCCGATCCGGCGTCCGTCGTCAGCGCCTGCGCCCGCCTGGTAAAGCCTGGCGGCCATGTCGTGTTGTCCACCCTGAACCGCACGCCCAAGGCATACGCAATGGCGGTGCTCGGCGCCGAATACCTGCTTCGCCTGCTGCCGATGGGCACGCACGACTATGCGCGGTTCATCCGCCCATCGGAACTGGCGGCCTGGGCGCGCCGCTGCGGGCTGGAGCTCAAACACCTGACCGGTATGCACTACAACCCCATCACCCGCAGCTATCGCCTGGCCGATGGCGTGGATGTGAATTACCTATGCCATCTTCAGCCTGCCACATGACACACCCCGCGACTCACGGCGTATTGTTCGACCTGGACGGCACCTTGCTGGACACGGCCCCGGACATGGCGGCGGCGCTCAATCGCCTGCTCATCGAGGAGGGGCGCTCGCCATTGCCCTTCGAGGCCATTCGGCCGTATGTATCCCATGGCGCCATCGCCCTGGTGAAGCTCGGTTTCGGCCTGGCGCCGGACGCCCCGGGATTCGCCGCCCTGCGCCAACGCTTTCTGGACCACTATGCCCAAGCCGTTGCCGTGGACACCGCCTTGTTCCCCGGCATGGCCGAGTTACTGCTGGCCATCGAGCAGGCCGACCGGCCGTGGGGAATCGTAACCAACAAACCCACCTCGCTGACCTTGCCGCTGCTGGAGGCCATGGGCCTGACTGCGCGCTGCGGTGTCCTGGTTTGTGGCGACACCCTGCCCCAACGCAAGCCCGACCCGGCGCCGCTGCTGCATGCGGCGCGCCGGCTCGGCCGGACCCCGGACAGCTGCTGGTATGTCGGCGACGCGATCGGTGACGTACAAGCCGCCCTCGCGGCGGGCATGCCGGTGCTGATCGCCGCTTACGGGTATCTCGCCACAGACGACCGGCCCGGCGACTGGGGTGCCCATGGCATTGCGCTGCAGGCAGCGGACCTGACGCGCTGGCTGATGGACACCGCCACACCGTGACCGAGGCCTTGGAGCGATGTCGGGCGCTGATCGCACCGCCCGGCAGCAGCCTGTACTACGCCGTACGCAGGCTGCCTGCAGCGCAGGCGCAACCGTTTCTGGCCACTGCCCTGTTGGCGCGCGACATCAATGCCATCGTCCTGGACTGCCGTGAGCCGGCCGTCGCGCAGGCGAAGCTGGCATGGTGGCGACGCGAAGTGGACGCCTTGTTCAATGCGCGGCCGAGTCACCCGGCGACACTGGCGTTGCACGCGGCGCTTCCCCGGCTGCCACAGGCCCGCCGCGAGCTGGACAGCCTGTTGGATAGCGTCCATCTCGACCTGACGTTCGGCCGCTATCCCGATCCACAAGCGTTGGCGATCTATCTCGATGCCAGCGGATCGGCTGCCGGGCGGTTGGCTGCGGCGACGCTCGGTGTGACCGGGGCGGAGGCGATCAAGGCCGGTGGGGACTGGGGCCGAGCCTTGCGTTTGGTGCGGCTGATGCTGGATACCCGTGCACACGCAGGCCAGGGGCGGGTCCACTGGCCCGAAAGCTGGTTTCAGGAGATCGGGCTTTCGCCCGAGCACCTCGCGCAGGCTCACGACAATGCAAACACCGCAGCGTTGTTTGCGCGGGCACATGCATTGGCTGCGGCCTCGGGTGAACAAGCCAGCGCCCACTGCCCCCACGACGATATCGCCGCACTCAAGCCATTGTGGCTTTGGGCAACCCTGGCCCAGGCGCGAATGGCCGAAGTTCGCGACGACGGCTACCGTATGTTATCCACCCGCGTGCGACTGACCCCGTTGCGCAAGCTGTGGCTGAGCTGGCGCATACACGCGCCTGTCGATGGCCGACAGCCATAACCGAGAGACTGGATTCGTGAACACAAGTACCGCCGAGCTGACTGATCGTGTTGTTCTGGTAACCGGCGCCGGCGATGGCATCGGCAAGGCCGTCGCGCTCGCCTGTGCCCGGGCCGGCGCCAGTGTCGTGCTGCTGGGGCGTACAGTGCGCAAGCTCGAGTCGGTATACGATGCGATCGAAGCGGCCGGCGGGAAGCAGCCGGCCATCATGCCGTTGAACCTGGAGGGTGCCGGTCCCAACGACTACCAAGCCGTCTCCCAGGGGCTGGAGGATACGTTCGGCCGACTCGATGCGCTGGTCCACGCGGCCGGCCACCTGCACAGTCTTACGCCCCTCGCCCATACGGATTGGCAGCGCTGGTATCAGACACTGCAGGTCAATCTGAACGGCCCGGCGATGCTCACCCACGCCGTTCTATCCTTGCTGATGAAAAGCCAGTCACCGTCGGTCATTTTTACCCTGCATCCCGCGGTGACCCGCAAGGCTTACTGGGGGGCCTACGGTGTGGCCAAAGCCGGCCTCGAAAGTCTCATGGGCATCCTGGCCGACGAGGTAGAAGCCAATACGCCGATCCGGGTCAACGGCATCGATCCCGGCGAGGTTCGCACCGCGTTGCGGATGCGCGCCTACCCCGCCGCCGACGCCAACCGTTGGCCTGAGCCGGACAGCGTTGCCTCGGCCTACCTGTATTTGATGAGCGAGCGCGGGCGCTGCCACCACGGCGAGATCATCCGCGCGGACAACCTGCCCCCGCCGGCGGTCTGACAGCGGAGGGCGAGCCGCTCAAGAGGGGCGTCCCTTACCCGGGCCGGGCTTGCCGGCCGGACGCCCACCCCCAGTCCGCGGTTTTCCGGCTGGACGCTCACCGCCGGGGCGCTGACGACTCGGGCCGGCGGGTTTGCCAGATGTGGTCCCACGCGATTCAGGCCGCTCGCCCACCGGCCGTCCACCGCCCGGACGCCCGCGCCCCGGCGCCGCGGTACGCGCGACCGTCGGGCCATCGGGTCGGCGGGTACGGGACTCCCCCGTTCGTGGGCGACGATCATCGCCCGCGGCACGACGTGGCGGGCTCCCGGATGCCGCCGCATCCGTACCGGGCGGGCGTTCACTCGGCGTCCAGCGGCGATCGCGAGCGGGCGTAGTGCCCGCACTCGGCCCGCTACGGCGCGCCGGCCGACCATCCGGCCCGGGACGAGGCCCGGAGCGTCGCGGGCGCGAGTCGTCGGCCGCGCGATCGTCGATCGGGGCGCCACGACGTGGGGGCGCGTTGGGGGAAACACGATCCAATGGCTGGCGCGGGCGGCGCTCCGGCCTTGCCGGCGTCGGTGGCAAACCGGCCTGGACACGCAAGGCCTCGACCTCGTCGGGCTCCAGGAACTGCCAGCGCCCCGGGCGCAAGCCGCGACGCAATTCCACCGACCCATAGCGGACACGAATCAAACGGCTCACCGTCAAACCCACCGCGGCAAACAGACGGCGGACCTCGCGGTTGCGTCCTTCGCGCAAGACGACGTGATACCAAGTGTTGGCACCGGTCCCTCCTTGCGCCTCGATGCGATCGAAATGGGCCGGACCGTCCTCCAGTTCCACCCCTGACAACAAGGCCTGCTTATGGCTCTCGTCGAGCTCGCCCAGCACCCGCACGGCGTACTCGCGCTCCACCTCGGACGAGGGATGCATCAGCCCGTTGGCCAGCCCTCCATCGCTGGTGAACAAGAGCAACCCCTGGGTTCCGACATCGAGTCGCCCGACCGCGACCCAGCGCCCGCCGCGAATGTTGGGCAGCCCGTCGAACACCGTCGGGCGGCCGTCCGGGTCACGCCGCGTACAGACCTGCCCCTCGGGCTTGTAGTACGCCAGCACCTTGCACGGCGCCGCGGTCGTGGAGCGGGCATAGACCAGGTTGCCATCCACCCGGATGGCCTCGGTCCCTTCCACCTGAGTGCCGATCTCGGCCACCTTGCCATCGACAGAGACGCGAGCTTCGCGTATCCAGTCCTCGATCTGGCGGCGTGAACCCAGGCCCGCATCGGCCAGCCATTTGTGCAGTCGCGTACTCATGAACACCTCAAATCCAAACGGTGAAGCGGCACGGCATCCAGCATGGTGCTCGCATCCTCGCCTCGCGGCGATGATTGATTCCAAACACGGTTGACGACGGCCATCCGGCCATCGCGAAAAATGTCAGTTCGGAACCTCGTCCAAGGCCTTGGCCATGGCATCCAGGTCCCGCGGCTCGGCCAACGGTGGCAGATCCGCCAACGACTTGAGCCCGAAATGATCGAGAAACGTCCGCGTAGTGCCGAACAACGCCGGACGCCCGGGCACCTCCCGATGCCCCAGCACTTTGACCCAACCCCGCTCCAGCAGCGTGCGTACGATGTTCGAGCTCACCGCGACGCCGCGTATCGCCTCGATCTCGCCGCGGGTTATGGGCTGGCGATAGGCCATCAGCGCCAGAGTCTCCAGCAAGGCCCGTGAATAGCGGCCCGGGCGCTCCTCCCACAAGCGCGAAATCCACGGGGAGAAACGTGCCCGCACCTGCAACCGCCAACCACCGGAAACCTCGATCAGTTCGGCACCGCCCTCACGCCAGCGTTCGCCGAGCAGACCCAGTGCACGCTCGATGCGCGCCCGCGAGGGTGGCGCCTCGACGAACAGATCGCCGAGGCGGTCGATCGACAGGGGCTCACCGGCGGCGAGCAATGCCGCCTCCAGCACCGCGGCGAGTTCTTCATCGTCCTGCGGGGTCAACGCGACGCCCCCTTGAGCCGGACATGCAAGGGTGCGTACGCACCGTTTTGAACCAGTTCCAGCAAGGCGGCCTTCACCAGCTCAAGCACGGCCAGGAAGGTCACCACCACACCCAGGCGGCCTTCGGCCGGGTCGAACAAGTCGTCGAAGGCGGTGAAGCGTACAGCATCCAATCGTTCCAGCAAGCGGCTCATGCATTCACGCACCGATAAACGCTCGCGGTTGACCACATGATGCGCGCTGAGCTCCGCCCGCTCCAGTACCGCGCGGAACGCCATGACCAGATCCTCCAGCCGTACCTCGGGATCGGGCTTATTCACCTCCAGCGGCGGCACTGCGGCCTGCGCGGTAAAAACATCCCGCTCCAGCCGCGGCAAGGCATCGAGGTCCTCGGCCGCGCGCTTGAAGCGTTCGTACTCGAGCAGACGGCGCACCAGCTCGGCACGTGGGTCGTCCACCTCATCATCGTCCTCGAGCGGCGGCTTGGGCAGCAGGAGACGGGATTTGATCTCCGCCAGCCAAGCCGCCATGACCAGATACTCCGCCGCCAGCTCGAAGCGGTGGGCCTCCATCAGCCCCAGATACTCCATGTACTGCGTGGTGATGCGCGCGATCGGGATGTCCAGGATGTCCAGATTCTGCTTCTTGATCAGGTACAAGAGCAGATCCAGCGGCCCTTCGAAGGCCTCCAGGAAAACCTCCAGGGCGTCAGGGGGGATGAACAGATCCTGCGGGAACGCGGTCAGCGGCTCACCGCGTACCCGGGCGATGGGTGCGTCAGCCGCCACCACCGCCGCCGTGTCGTTCACCGCCTGCGCCTCAACCCAGCGGTCCCAGCCCCACGGCCTGCTTGAGTCGGCCGAGGAAAGGCACCGCCTGCGCCCGGGCCTTTTCGGCGCCCCTGGCCAGCACCCGCTCGATCTGCGCCGGGTCGGCGATCAACGCCTCGTAGCGCTCGCGCGGCTCGGCCAGAACGGTGTTGAGAGTCTCGAACAGCACTTGTTTCATCTCGCCCCAGGCAATGCCCTCCGCATAGCGGATGCGCATGGCCGCCACCTCGTCGCGGCTGGCAAAGGCGCGGTAGATCTGGAACAGCGTGGAGGTGTCCGGATCCTTGGGTTCGCCGGGCTCCTGCGAGTTGGTGACGATGCGCATCACCAGCTTGCGCAGTTGTTTCTCGGGCAGGAACAAGGGAATCGTGTTGTTGTAGCTCTTGCTCATCTTGCGCCCGTCCAGGCCCTGGATCAGCGCCACGTCGTCGTCGATCACCGCCTCCGGCAGGACGAAGTGTTCGCCATAGAGGTGGTTGAAACGCTGCCCGATGTCCCGCGCCATCTCGATGTGTTGGATCTGATCCCGTCCCACCGGCACCTTGTGTGCATTGAACATGAGGATGTCCGCGGCCATCAGGATGGGGTAGCTGAACAAGCCCATGTTGATCCCGCGGTCCGGGTCGGCTCCGTCGTCGGCCTCGTTATCGGCCACCGCAGCCTTGTAGGCGTGGGCACGGTTCATCAGACCCTTGGCGGTCACGCAGGTCAGCAGCCAGGTGAGTTCGGAAATCTCCGGGATGTCGGACTGGCGATAAAAGGTCACCCGCTCGGGGTCCAGCCCCAGAGCAATCCAGGTTGCGGCGATTTCCAGACGGGAGCGATACACCCGTGCCGCATCGTCGCACTTTATCAGCGCGTGCAGATCGGCCAGGAAGAAGTACGCATCCACGTCGTCACGCAGGCTGGCCTCGATGCACGGGCGGATCGCGCCGGCGTAGTTGCCCAGATGCGGTGTGCCGGTGGTCGTTATGCCGGT
>CBFGWV010000104.1:0-14582 GCA_965652545.1 uncultured Candidatus Competibacteraceae bacterium
ATCGAGCGCGAGATGCTCGGGCGTGGGTTGCCCTGAGGCCATTCGTGCGCGGGTATGGTGCCACCCCCTGGGATTGGCACCTGTAGGAGCCCTGCCCTCAGGGCGATTGTTTCCGGCGGCACCGATCCGCGTCGATTTGGCGCCATGACAAGGGGCACTACCAACATGAGCCTGATCCAGTGCTCCATCGTCATCCTGGGGCGGACGGAGGGTCTTTTTGCTCTTACCCAGGACTACGGGCGGCGCCTCGCATGGGACCCCTTCCCGGAAAGTTACCGTTTCCACGATGGGCTGAAGGCAGCGGAAGCCGGTGCCGTGTTGACGGTGAATGCCCGTAATGGGTACAGCATGACTGTGCGCTACGTGAGCTTCTCCCGACCCCGAGCCGCCGCTATTGAAATGGTTTCCGGCCCCTGGTTCATCGGCCGCTTCGCCGGTACCTGGCATTTCGCGCCGGTCGATGCAGAGCAGACACGGGTCACGTTCAAGTACAACGTCGTCGCCGCGCCGCGCATCCTGCGTTGGCTGATCCAGCCTTTGCTCAACCGGGCGTTCAACAGCCACGCCAACGCGCGTTTGCAGGCGCTGAAGGCATACGTCGAGGGTGATGCCGGCTCACTGCTGTAGCTGGGTGTGTTCGCGCAGCGCGTCGCAAAGCCGTTGCCCCGCCGGGCCCAGGGCTTCGTCCGCCCGGTGGGCGAGGTACGCTCTGGACCCTGACTCGCCCCGCGGCCCCAGTTCGGCGGCCGGTACGCGAACGAGGCGGCCGGCGGCGAGGTCGTGCTCGACCAGCCAGTCGGGCAGGCTGCCCCAACCCAGGCCGGTGAGGATGAGCGCGAGTTTGGTGTACATGTCGCCGACGCGCCAAGTGGTCGGGGAGAGTACGCCGTAATCCTGGCCCGCGGTGATTGGGGAGGGGTCTTCGACGACGATCTGCAGATGATCGGCCAATGCGGATTTCGGTATCGGTGCCTGCTGGCCGGCGAGCTCGGCCAAGGGATGGCCGGCGCCGGCCACGGCGATCATCGTCAGTGGCATCAAGGCCTCGCGTGTGATGTTCGCATCCGCCATGTCGAAGGCGGTGACTGCGAGGTCGCACCAGTGTTCGTGTAGCGCCTGGTGGGTGCCGCCCAACGAGGCATACGTCACCCGCACGCTGACCGTCGGGTAGGCGGTATGCAGTGTCTTGAGCGCAAGCGAGAGTGTCGCCGGTGGGAACAAGGTATCCACGGCAATCGACAGCCCCAGCTCCACCCCCTCGCCCAGGCCTTGCGCCCGAGCCCGCAGGCTGTCGACGCGCGAGAGGATGGCGCGCACATCCACCAGCAGGGAGCGTCCCTCCGCCGTCAGTTGGGGCCGGTACGCACCACGGTCGAACAGCGTCACCCCAAGCTGGGCTTCGAGGTTGGCGACGGCGTGACTGACTGCCGACTGCACCCGATGCAGCCGGGACGCGCCGGCACGAAAGCTGCCGGCATCGGCGACGGCGACAAACGTACGCATCTGATCCAGCGTCAGTGCATCCAGCATGATCTACCCAATCGATTGAGATAAGCGAAACATTCTAATTACGTAGATCAGCAAGCATTGTCAAACTGGGCCAATGGTCGATGTGCGACCTCTTGGCCTTGTGGAGGATGCAGCGATGACGGATGTACTCGTTCTTTACTACTCGTCGTTCGGACATATCGAAACGATGGCGACCGCGGTCGCCGACGGTGTCCGTCAGGCCGGCGCGCATGTGGTGGTTAAGCGGGTGCCGGAGCTGGTGCCGGACGAGGTGCGCAGCCGCTCGGGCTATAAGCTCGACCAGTCGGCCCCGGTGGCGACGGTTGCCGAGCTCCCCGATTACGACGCGATCATCATCGGCACGCCGACCCGCTACGGGAACATGGCCTCGCAGATGAAAAACTTCCTCGATCAGACCGGGGGTTTGTGGTTCCAGGACAAACTCGTGGGCAAGGTCGGTAGCGTCTTCACCTCGACCGGCAGCCAGCACGGCGGCCAGGAGTCGACGATTCTCGCCACCCATATCGTGCTGTACCACCTGGGCATGGTTGTGGTCGGTCTGCCGTACACCTTCAAAGGGCAGATGCGGATGGACGAGATCACCGGCGCCTCGCCCTATGGTGCCTCGACGTTGGCTGACGATGGCAACGGCGGCGACCGCCAGCCCAGTGACAACGAACTGGCGGCGGCGCGTTTCCAGGGGCGGCACGTGGCCGAGATCGCGATGATGCTGGCGGCCGGTCGGCACGCCGTGCAACCCGAGCCCGCCTGATGCCGGCCGCGACAGGGCATGCCATTGCGGGCCGCTCGCCCTGGCTCGGCATCCTGCTCATCGTGGGCGCAGGGATCGTATCCGCCTTCCAGGTGGGTAAGGCACCGGCCGCGCTCGCGGCCATTCGCGCCGACCTGGCGCTGGATCTGGCCACGGCATCCTGGCTGTTGTCGGCGTTTGCCGTTGTCGGCGCGCTGGTTGGTATCGCTATCGGCGTGGCCGTCGATCATATCGGGGCGCGGCGGATGGCCCTGGGTGGGTTGGTGCTGCAGGGACTCGCCAGCGCCGTGGGCGCGATGGCTGCCGGTACGCCACTGCTGCTCGCGAGCCGTATTGCCGAAGGCTTAGGTTTTCTTGCCGTGGTGGTTGCGGCCCCGACATTGATCGTCGCCATCGCGCCGCCGGCCAGCCGCGCACGCGCCGTTGCCGTCTGGAGTACCTTCATGCCGGTGGGGATCACCATTGTCATGCTGGGCGCACCGCTGCTGACGGCCCTTGGGTGGCGCGGGTTCTGGGTCGTTAATGCCATTGTCCTGGTGGCTTACGCGATGCTGTTGGCTTACGGCACGCGGGCGGTTCAAGCTCAGGCCGCACCCGGCCGGTCCATTGCCAGCGATGTGCAGGTGACGCTCGGCAGTGCCGGGCCTTGGTTGCTGGCGTTGTTGTTCGCGGCCTTTTGTGCGGCGTTCTTTGCGGTGTTCGGGTTTCTGCCGACGCTGTTGTCGGACCGGCTCGGCGTCGGGTTGGAGATGGCCAGTGCACTGGCCGGCCTCGCCGTTCTGGCCAATGTGCCGGGAAACCTGGTCGGCGGTGTGCTGCTTGCCCGTGGTGTGCGGTGCAGTTATCTGCTGCTTGCCGGGTTCGGGGCCATGGCCGTGTTCGGCTTCGGGATTCTCGGAACGGATAGCCCGGGTGCCGTCATCTACCTGTCGTGTCTCGCCTTCTCGGTCGTCTCGGGGGTTGTTCCTGTGGCGCTGTTCGATGCCGCACCTCGGCACGCGCCACGCCCGGAGCTCGTCGGGGCCACGGTGGGCTTCCTCATGCAGGGCAACAATGCCGGGCTCATGCTCGGTCCGGTCGTCGCCGGCGCGCTCGCAGAAGCCGCAGGCTGGCCAACCGTCGTCTGGCTGATCGTGGCCATCGCCATGTGGGCGGGTGTGCTGATCACGGTGCTCCAGACACGCGCGGTGGAGCGTAGAGGCCACGATCGGCGGCCACAGTGCGCTCGGGATGCCGCCGTCTGACGTGATAGGCTCGGCCTCGACACGTCGATTGGCCGCCAACCCTAAAAGGAATTTTCGATGAGCGTGACAGCCGAGCAAGTGACCGCCGGACAGGCGGTGTATACCAAGCGGACGCTTGCCCTCTACGACATCCTGGTGCTCGGAATCTCCAACCGCCTGATCTGGAAATGCCCCACGGCCAGGCTGGTGGACCACTACAACACGCACCTGACCGCCAACCACCTGGATGTCGGTGTTGGCACGGGCTATTTTCTCGACCGCTGCCGTTTCCCGTCGGCGACACCGCGGGTTGCGCTCATGGACCTCAACCCTCAGGCACTGGCCTTCGCCGCCGCACGAATCGCGCGGTATACACCCGAGCGCTACCGTTGCAATGTCCTGGAACCCGTGTCCCTTGATGTCGAGCGGTTCGATTCCGTCGGGGTCAATTACCTGCTGCATTGCCTCCCGGGTAGCATCGAATCCAAAGCGATGGTTTTGGACCATCTGAAGGCCCTGATGAACCCCGGTGCGGTGTTGTTCGGCTCCACGTTGCTGCAAGGCGGTGTGCGCCGCGGTGGTGCGGCGAAGCGCCTGATGGCGTTCTACAACAAGAAAGGCATTTTCTCGAACCGAGAGGACGACCTGGACAGCTTGAAGCGAGTGCTTGCGCAGCGGTTCAGCGAGGTCTCAGTGGAGGTCGTCGGCTGCGCGGCGCTGTTTTCGGGACGGGTGTGAGTACGCCTTTGCTCGAGAGCTCACGTCGTGCGTGACATCCTGGACTTCGCGGCCCCGATAGTCGTTGCGCTGGGCGTTTCATTGGGTTCAGAGGGCTGGTGATGAGAATGCCAGGCGCTGGGGCGGCATGCGAATCGCTTATAGAGATTGATTGGTGGCGCTTTTGCGCGAATCCCGTGCGTCCGCAGGTGTACCGTTTATCCTTGTTTTTTTTGTATTGCTATTCATTTGCCGACCTTGAATAGCTAAGCGAATAATGCTCGATATTATTATGCTCTAATGTATTAATCGCTTGTGAGTCTCGTTCATATCCACGTCGCTTCGGCCGTGCGGGTTGCCCAACGCCAAGCTATTGTTTATCAGTAAAGGTATCAAGCCGGAATCCGGTCCACGGCATACCTTGGCGGAAGGAGCCTGGCGACGATGCTGCGCGACATCCATGGTGAATCGGTCGGCCCCTACGGCATCCCCCTTGTCCGCTGCCTGGACCCTGCGGGCAAAGCGGTGGGGCCGTTGCCGGATATCGCCGCCGAACCGGATGCCCTGGCCGCGCTGTACCGGGCAATGGTGCTGACCCGAATCTTCGACGAGAAGGCGGTGGCCCTGCAGCGCACCGGCCGCCTGGGTACTTATGCCTCGTCGCTGGGGCAGGAGGCGGTATCGGTCGGCGCTGGGGCGGCCATGCGCCCGGGCGATGTCTTCCTGCCGTCGTTTCGTGAGCAAGGCGGTCAGATCGTCCGCGGCGTCACCCTGGTGGAGTTGCTCCAGTACTGGGGTGGGGATGAGCGGGGCAGTGATTTCGCCGGCCCCCGGGAGGATTTCCCCATCTGCATTCCGGTGGCCAGCAACCTGCCGCATGCCTGTGGCGTCGCCTTGGGCTTGAAGCTGCGCGGCCGCTCGCGGGCGGCGCTGGCGGTATTGGGCGATGGGGCTACGTCCAAGGGCGATTTCTACGAGGCCATCAATATCGCTGGGGTATGGGCGCTGCCGGTCGTCTTTCTCATCGACAACAATCAATGGGCGATCTCCGTTGCCCGCGAACAGCAGAGTGCGGCGCAGACGCTGGCGCAGAAGGGCATCGCCGCCGGCATCGATTGTATCCAGGTCGATGGCAACGACGTATTGGCCGTGCGCTGGGTTTGCGAGGCGGCGCTGACCCAGGCACGGGCCGATGGGCGCCCGGCGTTGATCGAGGCCCTGACCTATCGCATGGGGGATCACACTACCGCCGATGACGCGTCGCGCTACCGGGCGGACAGTGAGGTCAGTCCGCACTGGAAGGAGGACCCGATCGCACGGCTGCGCCAGTTCATGGTGGCGGCCGGCATGTGGACCAACATGGACGAGGAGACCGTACAGCAAACCTGTCGTGTACAGGTCGATGCGGCGGCGCAGATGTATCTGGCCTTGCCGCCACAGGCCCCCGAGTCCCTGTTCGACCATCTGTACGAACGCCTGCCCGAGCCTCTGATCCCGCAGCGGGACGAGGCCATCGCCCGCTGGCGTCGCCATGGCTGAACTGACCCTGGTCGAAGCGGTCCGCACGGCGCTGGCGCGGGCCATGGAGCAGGATGAGACGGTCATCCTGCTGGGCGAGGATATCGGGGTCGATGGCGGTGTTTTCCGTGCCACCGAGGGTTTGCTCGAGCGTTTCGGCGCCGAACGGGTGCGGGATACGCCGTTGTCGGAGGCGGTCATCGCGGGTCTCGCGGTGGGGCTAGCTGCGCAGCACTTCCGGCCGGTGGCGGAGATCCAGTTCATGGGGTTCATCTACCCCACCATCGATCAGATGCTCAATCACGCCAGCCGCCTGCGCAACCGCACCCGTGGCCGTCTCTCCTGCCCCATGGTGCTGCGTGCACCTTTCGGCGGCGGCATCCATGCCCCGGAACATCACTCTGAAAGCACCGAGGCGATGTTCTGCCATATCCCCGGCCTGCGGGTGGTCGTTCCCTCCTCGCCGGCGCGCGCCTACGGTCTGCTGCTGGCCGCCATCCGCGACCCCGACCCGGTGGTGTTCCTGGAGCCCAAGCGCATCTATCGCGCCGTCCGCGAAGCGGTTGTCGACGATGGCTCGGCCCTGCCGCTGGACCGGTGTTTCGTGCTGCGCGAGGGGAGTGATGTCACGCTGGTGAGCTGGGGCGCCATGGTCAGCGATACACTGGAGGCGGCCGATGCACTGGCCGCGGAGGAGATCGACTGCGAGGTCATCGATGTGGCTACACTCAAGCCCTTCGATGCCCGGACGCTTCTCCAATCGGTGGCGCGGACCGGTCGCTGCGTCATCGTGCAAGAGGCCGCCCGCAGTTGCGGCTTCGCCAGCGAGATTGCCGCGACCCTGGCCGAGGAAGGGCTGACCAGCCTTTTGGCGCCGGTGCGCCGGGTGACCGGCCCCGACACGATCATGCCCCTGCTCAAGCTGGAGGACCGCTACCTGCCTACAGCGGCCATGATCGCCGACGCCGTCCGCGAAACCCTGGCCTACTCATGAGTACCTTCCGCCTGCCTGATCTGGGCGAGGGGCTGCCGGAGGCTGAGATCGTCGGCTGGCATGTCAACGAAGGCGATCACGTGACGTTGGATCAGCCGCTACTGGCGGTGGAAACCGACAAAGCAGTGGTCGAGGTGCCTTCTCCCCGCTCGGGTCGCGTTGCGAAGCTGCTTGTCGCGGCAGGCGATATTGTGAAAGTCGGAGAGCCCCTGTTGACTTTTGATGGGGGTGCCTCCGAGGACAAGGGTGCCATCGTCGGCGACTTGCAACGGCAGGCACCGGAGGTGAAATCCGGCAAGCCGGCCCGATCCGCCGGTCCGGCGGATAAGACACCGAAAGCGGCGCCCGCGGTTCGTCAACTGGCCAGGTCGTTATCGGTGGATCTGGCGATGGTGACCCCAACCGGTCCGGGTGATGCCATCCTCAGCGAGGACGTCCGTCGTGCGGCGGCCGGTCGCGGCGCATCAGTGCGCACCGAGCCGCTGCGCGGCCCCCGACGGGCCATGGCGGTGCGTATGAGCGAGGCCGGGCATCGGGTCGTTCCCGCCACGGTGCATGATGAGGCCGCTATCGGAGCTTGGCCGGACCTCGATCGCGTGTTGCTGCGCACGGTCCGCGCCGTGGTGGCCGGTGCCGCCGCCGAGCCGGCCCTCAATGCCTGGTACTTGGAGGCGCGGCAGGAGCGGGAGCTCTTTTCGACGGTGAACCTTGGGTTGGCAGTGGATACGCCCGACGGCCTGCTGGTGCCGGTCATCGAGGATGCCGGTTCACTGTCGATGGACGAATTACGGGTGTGCATTGCCGCGCTCGTGCAAGCGGTGCGCGATCGGACCATCGCCCCGACCTCGCTACGAGGCGCGACGGTGTCACTGTCCAACTACGGTGCCATCGCCGGGCGCTATGCAAATCTGGTGGTTGTCCCGCCGCAGGTGGCCATATTGGGTATGGGGCGGGTCCGCAACCGGCTGCTGCCCTTGTCGCTGAGTTTCGATCATCGCGTGGTCACTGGGGGTGAAGCGGCGCGCTTTCTGGCCGCAGTGATCGCAGATCTGGAAAAGAACCAGTAAGGGGGGGCTATGGACGAGGGGTTTCGTTTCGCCGACGACCTGGGGCCTGAGACGGTGGTGCACATCCACCGCCCGGCGGTCGGGCTCAGAGCGATCGTGGTCATCGACAATGTGGCCGCCGGGCCCAGCATCGGCGGCGTACGCATGGCGCCGGACGTCAGCCTGGAGGAATGCGTCGGTCTCGCTCGAGCGATGACCTTGAAGAATGCCGCAGCCGGCCTGCCCCATGGCGGCGGCAAGTCCGTCATCTTCGCCGACCCGCGCATGCCCGCAGACGCCAAGGAGCGGTTGATTCGCGCCTTCGCCGGCTCGATCGCAGGTCTTGCCGATTACATCCCCGGCCCGGACATGGGTACCAACGAGACCATGATGGCTTTCGTGTTGGATGAGATCGGCCGTGCGGTCGGCTTGCCCCGGGTGCTGGGCGGAATTCCTCTGGATGAGATCGGCGCTACCGGCTATGGATTGGCCGCGGCAGCGGAGGTTGCCGCCCGTGTCTGCCACATCGAGCTCGATGGGGCGCGCATCGCGATTCAGGGTTTCGGTGCCGTCGGCATGCATGCGGCACGCTATCTGGCCGCAAAAGGCGGCGTTCTTGTTGCCGCGTCGGATTCCCGCGGCACGGTGCACGATGCCGGCGGGCTGGATCTTGCGCGGCTAATGGCCACGAAGGCCGCGGGGTGCAGCCTGATTGACGGTGGCGTGGGTATCGTCGGTGGCGTCGACGAGATCATCGGCGTCGACTGCGACATTTGGATACCCGCTGCCCGGCCACACGTGCTGCACGCCGGTAACGCCGCCTCCTTGCGGACACGCATGGTGCTACAGGGCGCCAATATCCCGGCGACAAAGGAGGCGGAGCAGCATCTCCACGATCGCGGTGTCATCGTCTTGCCGGATTTCATCGTCAATGCCGGCGGGGTGATCTGCGCGGCGGTGGAGTACCGCCACGGGACCGAAACCACAGCCTTGGAGGTCATCGCGCAGAAGATATCGGCCAATACGGAAACCGTCCTCGCCCGGGCCGCCGCCCAGAGCATCCTGCCGCGGGCCGCTGCCGAGGCGTTGGCGCTGGAGCGGGTCCATGCCGCCATGCGGTGTCGGCGCTGGGGTGAGCGTGACCGGTAGCAGGCCTTACGGCCGCCATTGATTCTCCAACCCCGGTGCCGGGTCGATCATCGGGTCATACGGCGGGGGCAGGTAGTGGCGGTGGTTGAGTCGCCCGCTGCGCAGCTCCAAGGGCGGTGGTTGCCGCGCTGGCGGCGGCGGTTGTGACCAGCGCCAGGGTCGCGGCGGCGAGGGTTGGCAGCGCTGATCGCGCGGGGCGAAGCGCTCCAGCCCTGTGGTTGGGCTGCACGGTATGCGTGTCACCGTCTGCGCCAGCGTGGCGGAGGCGGCGAGCAGCCCGATGAAGAGCATTATTGTCCGGGTCATGCGCCGTTCGACCGTGGACGTCATTGCCGGGTTTCCTTCCGCAACAACAGGCATCGCCATTCGCGACTGAGCTTCGCACGTACGGCGCCGTTTGGGCTAGCCTAAGCGTCTTCTGCTCACGAACCGGCCACGGCGCCAGGAGCCTGCCATGAGTCATGTGTTTCCGCGTCATACCAAGATCCAACCACGGGTGGCGGTTGGCGGTGAGGGTGCGTATCTGATCGATGCCGAGGGCAAGCGTTATCTGGACGCTTGCGGTGGTGCGGCGGTGTCCTGTCTCGGGCATTCCGACGAGGCGGTCAAGAATGCCATGCACAAGCAGATCGATGCATTCGCCTATGCCCACACGTCGTTCTTTACCTCCGAGGCGGCCGAGAACCTGGCCGATCGGTTGGCCGGGCTCGCGCCGGGGCGCATCGACCGGGTGTATTTCTGCTCCGGTGGGTCGGAGGCCGTGGAGTCGGCGCTCAAACTGGCACGTCAATATTTCGTGGAGATCGGCCAGCCGCAGCGCCGTCATATCGTCGCCCGCTGGCAGTCCTACCACGGCAACACGCTCGGCGCGCTAGCCGCCGGCGGCAACCGCTGGCGGCGACAGCAGTTCGAGCCCTTGCTGGTGGAGATGTCCCATATTTCGCCGTGCTACGCCTACCGCGGCAAGCTTGCGCACGAGGACGACCACGCCTACGGCCAGCGGGTGGCCAATGAGCTGGAGGCCGAGATCCAGCGCCTGGGCGAGGACTCGGTGGCTGCGTTCATCGCCGAACCGGTCGTCGGCGCCACCATGGGTGCGGTGCCGGCGGTGGAGGGGTACTTCCAGCGTATCCGGCAGATCTGCGACAAGTACGGCGTGCTGCTGATCCTCGATGAGGTGATGTGCGGCATGGGCCGCACCGGCAGCTTGTTTGCCTGTGAGCAGTTCGATGTGGTGCCCGACATCGTTTGCGTGGCCAAAGGCCTGGGTGCGGGGTATCAGCCTATCGGGGCGATGCTGTGCTCCGACACCATCTATCGGGCGATCGAGAACGGCTCGGGCCTGTTCCAGCACGGTCATACCTACATTGGCCACCCGACCGCCTGCGCCGCGGCCGGGGCGGTGCTGGGACGCTTGCTGGACGACGGGCTGCTGGCGCGAGTGCACCCCATGGGTGCGGCCTTGCGCGAGCGCTTGGAGGTACGGTTTGGCGAGCACCCCAATGTGGGCGATATCCGTGGCCGCGGGTTGTTCCTGGGCTTGGAGCTGGTGGCCGACAGGGCGAGCAAGCAACCCTTCGATCCGGCATTGAAAGTCAATGCCAAGGTCAAGCAGGCGGCGATGGCGGAGGGGCTGATGTGTTACCCGATGGGTGGCACGGTCGATGGACTGCATGGTGACCACATTTTGCTGGCGCCGCCGTTCATCATCGAGGACGGCCAGTTGGATGAGCTGGTGGAGAAGCTCGGTGTGGCGCTGGATCGGACCGTGGGTGGGCTGGCATGAGCCAGCCTCGTGTGATCATGGTGGCGCCCAACGGTGCGCGGCGCACCGCGGCGGACCACCCGGCGTTGCCGATGACGTTGGATGATCTGGCCCGGACCGCGGCGGCCTGCGCGGAGGCCGGTGCGCAGGCCATTCACGCCCATGTGCGCGATGCCGCCGGTAAACATGTGCTGGATGCGGGGTTGTACACGGACCTGCTCGCCCGGGTGCGGCGCGAGGCAGGGGCGGATTTCATTGCGCAGATCACCACTGAGGCGGTCAATCGTTATGCGCCGCCGGAGCAGATGGCAGTGGTGCGGGCGGTGCGTCCGCGGGCGGTGAGTTGTGCGTTGAAGGAGATCATGCCGGACGAGGCGGATGAGCATGAGGCGGCGACGTTTTATGCCTGGCTGCATACGGAGGCGATTGCTGTTCAGCATATTCTGTATTCGGCGGATGAGGTGCGGCGGTTTGCGGCGCTGGCTCGGCGGGGGTTGATTCCGGGCGATCGTTATGGGGTGTTGTTTGTGTTGGGGCGGTATACGACCAATCAGCAAAGTGCGCCGACGGATCTGCTGCCGTTCATTGCGGCGCTGGATGAGACGGGGTTGGTGGGGACTACGCAGTGGATGGTGTGTGGCTTCGGCCAGGGTGAGACGGCGGCATTGACGGCGGCGCTGGCGCTGGGGGGGCATGCGCGGGTGGGGTTCGAGAACAGTCTCTGGCATGCCGATGGGTCGGTGGCGACGGACAATGCGCAGCGGGTTGCGGTCATCGATGGCATCGCTGCGACGCTGGCACGGCCGCGTGCCGATCCGGCGATGGCGTTGGCGGTGTTGGGGGCTGCGGGCTAGCACTGCGGTCCTGCGGGAGCCCAACCCCCGCCTTCTGGTCCGGGCGGGTCTTGGGCCGACGCGCGGTGAATACATCCCTGTACGCTCGACGGCCGCATCCCTGCGGCCGACGGTCTGCCCAAGACCCGCCCGGACCAGAAGGCTCATTTCGGTGGCCGTTCGACAGGCGCGCTGCCCGCTTCGTGGACGCTCCTTGGTGTGCGTGCGTCCGGCAAGTACCTCGCTACTCCCTGAGTGCCAGAAACAACAACACGATGCCGGTCAAGGTGGCAAAGCCGGTGGCGGTGGCCTGGCCGTTCCAGGTGTCCGACTGCCACATGGCGAACCATTCGGCGCCGATGGCGATGAAGCCGATCATCCAGATGGAGAAGCTCCACATCAGGGCGAACAACGCCAGGCTCTTGGCGGCGTGGAAGCCCTCCGGGTCTGCCCGCCGTGCGCGCCACAGTGTGGCAAACCCCCACCAGAGCAGGACGGCGCCGACGGTTTCGGCGGCGATGATGAGTAGGTAGGCGGCGGTCTGGATGGCGGGGTGGGTGATTGCCCGCCACATGAGTGCGGGGCTGTTGAATGTGGTGTCCATGGCCAGGACGTGCTGGACGAAGGCCCAGTTGGAGCCGTAGTCGGTAAGGTTGCCGAAGGCCACGAGGCTCATGTGCAGGGCGATGCCCGCGACCCCGAGCAGTTTTGCCAGGCGCACCGGATCCGTATCTGCGATGGTCATCGCGCCCCCATGTGGCGAATTGAACGATTGGCGGGCTCGCCGATCGTTGAGTGTAGACACTGGCAGGGGTGGCACTCACCGGTGCCGGTTTGCGAATGCGGTGCCGGGCTGCTAAACCCGGCGGGTGGCCAATGGAGGCGCGGATGGACGATGGACGGTTTGGGCGGCGCTTTGCGCTGACGCGGCGAGGGTTTCTGCTTTTCGCATCGTCGTGTCTGGTGACGGTTGCGGGCCGGCTGGCCGGTGCGCAGTCGAGTCCAACGACGGTTGCGGCAGGGGATGTCGACCTGGGGCGCTTCATGCGCTTGTCGCGGGTGTTGACCGCGGTGGATGACTTTCGCGACGAGGCCGCGGGCCGGGTTTACCTGCAGGCGTTACTTGCCCGGCCCAAGGGTGCTGCGCGGTTGGCCGCGTTGTGGGAGGTCGGCGGGTTCGGCGGTTCCGCGCCGCCGACGTCGGTGGCCGACCTCGAGGCGCGTGGTGTGTATGACGATCCGGCGCTGGCCGAACTGGCCGACACCATTACCGGCAACTGGTACAGCGGCACCTATGTCGATGCGGATGGCCAGCGGCGTGTGGCCACGTATACCAACGCCATGGCCTGGCGCACCTTAGGCTACCGACCCGCTGGGCCGAGCAGTTGCGGCGGGGCGTTCGGTCACTGGGCCGATCAACCTGCGGTTTAGGTTCTCAGGGAGCAGACATGGACGATTACGAAGCCGATGTCATCATCGTTGGGGCGGGTGTCGCCGGCACGCTGGTCGGTTATCGGCTGGCCAAGGCCGGGGTGAAAGTCGTCATCCTGGAGTCCGGTCCCTGGGTGGACCGGGCCGAAGCGGTGCGCACGTACCAGAGCAACCCCATCAAGACGCCCGAGTCGCCGTACCCCATGCAGGCATACGCGCCGAGGCCTTCGGTGCTGAGCCTGCGCGATGGCTACTACGTGCAGGATGGTCCGGCCACGTTCGGCAGTACGTACGAGCGCCGCGTCGGCGGCACGACGTGGCATTGGCAGGGTACGGCGATGCGCTTCGTGCCCAATGATTTTCGCATGCGTAGCGTGTACGGCGTGGGGGTGGATTGGCCGCTGGGCTATGACGAACTCGAGCCCTGGTACTTGCAGGCGGAGCAGGAAATCGGCGTGGCCGGTGATCCTGATGATGATCTGGATTCTCCGCGCAGCGGCCCGTACCCCCTGCCACCCATTCCGGCCAGTTATCTCGACGGGCAGATCGATGCGGTGCTGCGGCCGCACGGTCTTCGTACGCGGATCAGCCCGCACGCACGCAATTCCATCGTTTTTCAGAACCGGCCGCCATGCTGTGGCAACAACACCTGTGTGCCCATCTGTCCCATCGCCGCCAAGTACGATGCGTCGGTACACGCCAAAATGGCTCAGGAGGCCGGTGCGCAGCTCATTGACCAGGCTGTCGCCCACCGCATCGAGGTGGATGCCGATGGCAAGGTCAGCGCCATCGCCTTCAAACGTCCCGACGGCAGCGAGCACATCGCCCGTGGCAAGCAGTTCGTCATCGCCGCCCACGCCATCGAGACGCCACGGCTGCTGCTGATGTCGCGCAGCGATCGGCTGCCCGAGGGCGTCGCCAATGCCAGTGGCCAGGTCGGGCGCAACCTGATGGACCACCCGACCCAGGTCAGTCTCGCCCTGGCGCAGGATCCGGTGTATCCGTATCGCGGGCCCGTGGAGGTCTCGGGGATCGAGCACATGCGCGATGGCGATTTCCGTGCCCGGCAGGCGGCGTTTCGAACGCCCATCGGCAACGACGGTTGGGCATTCGGTGGTGAGACCTTGGTCGGCTTGTCGGAGACGTTCATCGGCGAGGGCAAGCGCGGCAAGGCGCTGCACGACGCCCTGGCCGAGGCCGGGTTGCGTCAGGTGCGTCTGGCCGCGCTGGTGGAACAATTGCCGCACCCGGACAATCGGGTGACCCTGGCGGAGGAGACCGATGCCTTAGGTCTGCCGCGTCCCAGGCTCACGTACGCGCACGACGACTATGTGATGAGCGGTATCGAGGAGGCCCGCAAGCTGGCTGACCTGGTATTTGACGGCTTGCAGGCGACACAGCGTACGCATGTCGATGCGGTCTTCGGCGCCGGCCATATCATGGGCACCTACCGCATGGGGACGGACCCGAAGACCTCGGTGGTCGACCCCACGGGCCGCAGCCACGATCACCCCAACCTGTTCCTGGTCGGCAGCGGTGTATTCCCCACCGGCGCCACGGCCAACCCCACATTGACGCTGGCTGCGTTGGCCTTGATGACCGCGGCGGAGATCGGCGGGGCGCTC
>CBFGWV010000105.1:0-14471 GCA_965652545.1 uncultured Candidatus Competibacteraceae bacterium
ACGCATCCAGCGAGCCGGTGTTGGTAATCACATGATCGGCGATGGCCAGCCGAGCGTCCCGGCTCGCCTGGGCCGCCAAAATTGCTTGTGCCTGGGCCTCAGAACCGCCGTCCCGGGCCTTCAAGCGCTGGATCTGCACGGATTCGGGCACATCGACCGTAACGATGGTGTCCATCAGGTCCAACAAATCAGACCCGACCAGCAGCGGGACCACCACGACACAGTACGGGCCATTCAGCGCGTCGATGCGCTTGATCACCTCCGCCTGAATCCTCGGGTGCAGAATCGCTTCGAGGTCCCGACGGGCCTGGGCATCTTCGAACACCAGCGCCCGCAACGCCTGCCGGTCCAGTGACCCGTCGGGCGCCAGCACTGCTTGACCGAAGCGCTGACGCACAAGCTCAAGTCCCGGTGTATTCCTCGCGACCACCTCCCGGCTGATGACGTCCGTATCGATCACCGGGGCTCCAAGGGCGGCGAAGCGGTCGCTGACAGCCGTCTTGCCGCTCGCGATCCCGCCGGTCAACCCGACCACGTGCACGGGTCAGATGCTCCAGTACCGCGCGATCCAGGGTTCGAAGGTGAACACGATCCAGCCTGCGATGGCCAAGAATGGCCCAAACGGCATCGGCACGTTCTTGTCCCGACCTTTGACCAGCACCAGTACGATACCGATCACGGCACCGACCAATGACGAAATCAATACGATTGGAATCAACCCTTGCCAACCGCACCAGGCGCCAAGTGCAGCCAGTAGTTTGAAATCCCCATAGCCCATGCCCTCCTTGCCGGTGAGCAGGCGGAAGAGGTGATACACCGACCAGAGGGACAGATACCCAAGCATTGCGCCGATGACTGCGCTTTGGAGGTCGGTGTGGAGTGCGAATAATGCTTGCAGTAAACCGCTCCATAGAAGAGGAAGGGTTAAGCTGTCGGGCAATAATTGTTCGCGGAAGTCGATGACAGTTAGGGTGATTAACGTCCATGCCAACAGCATCGCCGCACCAGCAGCGGGAGTGAAGCCGAAGCGCCAAGCGGCAATACCGGCTACCAGTCCGCCGAATAGTTCGACAAACGGGTACTGGATGCTGATTGGTGTGCGACACTGTCTACAGCGACCTCGGAGAACCATGTAACTGATTACTGGGATATTCTCCAGGGCGGTAATCAAATGATTGCAGCTTGGGCAGCGAGAACGTGGGGCCAGGAGGTTGAACGGCTCGTCAGCGTGGTGTGGTGGGCTATCCAGCAGCGTTGAACACTCCGCTATCCACATGCGCTGCATCATGATGGGGTAGCGATGGGCGACAACGTTCAGGAAGCTTCCAACCAACAGACCAAGCAAGCTGCAAAATACAACCAAGGCCACCGAGTTGGTGGCCAAAAAGTCGAGCAGAGCCATTGCAGTGACCGAGCGCCTTTTGTTAAATGGCCGCTGCCAACTTGAATATTGGCAGATACATGGCAATAATGAGACCACCCACCAACACGCCTAGAAAACCCATCAAGATGGGCTCAATAAGAGTGGTGAGTGTTGCAATCGTGTTGTCGAGTTCCTCTTCGTAGAAATCGGCAACCTTGGATAGCATGTCGCTAAGAGATCCAGCCTCTTCACCGATGGCAACCATTTGAATGACCATGTCAGGGAACAGCTGACTTTGTCGCATGGCAAAGTTGAGCTGCTGGCCAATGGAAACCGAATCTCGCATTTCTAGAACGGCTTGCTCGTAGACAACGTTCCCGGTTGCTCCTGAAACGGATGTCATTGCGTCGACGAGAGGTACGCCGCCGGAAAACATGGTCGAGAGCGTGCGGGCGAAGCGTGCGTTTGCTGACAGGCTTGCTATGTTCCCGAAAAGTGGCATTTTCAGTATAAATCGATCGAATAATTGATTGAATTTCCGAGAGCGTTTCTTGCTTTCGATGAATCCGACGATAACGCCGATGATGCCGCCTATTATTAGCCACCAATAGCTCTGGAATATCTTCGATATTCCAATTACATACTGAGTGAAGGCGGGTAAATCTGCTCCAAATCCTTTAAATAGATTTTCGAATGTCGGTATAACAAATATCAATATAATCGAGGTGACGACAAATGCGGCGAAGAGTACTATGGCCGGGTAAATTAGGGCTTTTTTAACTTTTGCCTTGATTGATTCGGTCTTTTCAAGATGGTTCGCTATTTTGTTCAACAGATTCTCAAGAACACCGGCTTCTTCTCCTGCACGAACCAGACTGCAGTAGAGATCGTCGAAGTGATAGTGGTGCTTCCCTAGCGCATCAGCGAATCGGCTTCCACCCTCAACATCCTGTTTAATCGATATAATCAGTTCCTGAAGCTTCTTCTTCTTGGTTGAATTTCCGACCATATCGAGTGCCTGAACGATCGCAATGCCCGACGATAGCATCGTGCATAGCTGCCGAGTGAAGAGCATGATGTCCTTGGGTTTTATGGTTTCCCCAAAAGTAATTTCCCTGGGCTTCTTTTTGACTTGCAACGGCTGGATGCCTTGCCTACGAAGCTCGGCTTTTATGTAGTTGGGGTCACGCCCCCTAAGCTCGCCTTTGATTCTCGAGCCCCGTTTGTCCGTACCTTTCCAGACGAATACGGTGTCTTCTTGGGCGGGTTTGCGCTTTGCCGTCTTAAGTTGCTTAGCCACGTCAGTCTATCCCTCTCTAAACCGCAGTCGAGGCCCGTTACTCTTTGGTCACTCGGTTGATTTCTTCGATGCTCGTCAAGCCCTGCCTAACCTTGTTTAGCCCCGAGCGCCTCAAGTCGCTTATCCCTTCTTTTTCAGCTTGATCCGCAAGCTCCATTGCATTCCCGCCAGACATGATTATACGACCCATCTCCTCGGATACCGGCATGACTTCGTATACGCCAACCCGACCTTTGTATCCGTTGACACACTGGTCGCAACCGCTCGCGCGGAAGATTGTTAAGTCTTCCAGATCGGTTTCGCGAAAGCCGAGTTTAATAAGTTCGTCATGCGGTATATCGCGTTCCTCGATTTTGCAATGACTGCATAATCGGCGGGCGAGGCGCTGGGCTATGATCAAGGTAACGCTGGTGGCGATGTTATAGGGTGCGACCCCCATGTTCATTAAGCGGGAGAGCGTTTGAGGGGCGCTGTTCGTGTGCAGGGTTGATAGCACGAGATGGCCGGTCTGTGCGGCCTTGATTGCGATCTCAGCAGTTTCAAGGTCGCGAACCTCGCCGACCATGATGATGTCTGGGTCTTGGCGCAAAAAAGCTCGCAGGGAGTTGGCGAATGTCATTCCCGTTTTCAGGTTTACGTTGACTTGGTTGATCCCGGGCAAATTAATTTCTACAGGATCTTCCGCTGTCGATATGTTTACCTCAGGCGTGTTGAGAATATTCAACGCCGTATAGAGCGATACGGTTTTACCGCTTCCTGTTGGGCCGGTCACAAGTACCATGCCTTGTGGCTTGTTTATAGCATCCAGGAACAGCCTTTTCTGCTCCGATTCATAACCCAACGCATCGATTCCCATTTTGGCGCTAGCTGGGTCCAGGATACGCATAACGACTTTTTCACCGAATAAAGTCGGCATTGTGTTGATACGGAAGTCGATGGCTCGCTTCTTGGACAGATTGAGCTTCATCCGGCCGTCTTGCGGTACCCTGCGCTCTGCGATATCGAGCTGCGCCATAACCTTGATTCGAGCCGAAAGCCTATCCTTCATATTGCTCGGCGGCTTGACCACTTCACGCAGCACTCCGTCCTGGCGGAAGCGAACGCGATAATAGGTTTCATAGGGCTCGAAATGGATATCGGAAGCTCCGCGGTTGATGGCGTCCAGAAGCAGCTTGTTAACAAACCTTACGACCGGCGCATCATCGGTGTCGCTTTGTGCCGAGACCGCCTCTTGTGGCTGTATCTCACCGCCGCTGATGTCGATGTTTTCCAAGTCGTCATCGAGCATCCCAGCCATGGACTCGGAGGGGCGATCCAGTGCCTGATCGATCAGCTTGGCCAGCACATCGGCCATGGCGACGACCGGCTCAGGGTCAAGCCCGCTCTGGAACTTGACATCCTCGAGGGCTCGGGTGTCGGTGGGGTCGGCGACGGCGACAAACAGCCGCTTCCCGCGTTTGTGGAGCGGGAGGATGCTGTGGCGACGGATCAGTTTCTCGTCGACCGTAGATACCGGGATGCCCTCGATCTCTATGGCACTGAGATCGAGCAATGGGTAGCGGAACTCACGTGACGCAATCGCCGCCACCTCGCTAGCCTTGAACAGTTTGGCTTCAATGCCTTTGTTGATGGCAGGAACGCCGTCTACGCGCGCTTCGGCAAGCAACGTGCCGACACGATCCTCGGTCAGCATTCCATGCCGGATCAGTTGGCGAAATAGGCCGCTGATCGGGGCGGCTTGCGATGGTCGAGCAGACGAGATGTTGGTTGCCATGGCTGCGTGGGTACCGGTATGTGTCTGGTCGCTGAGAATGTAAGTATGGCTGGTGCTGCTGGATAATTCGATGGTGAAGCGACGATGGTCCGGATGCAATTCTAGGCGCTTCATCGTTCGCGTACTTGGTTGAGCCGCCGACAGCGCCAAAAGCGAGAAGCCCCTCTTTGGGCAAGAGGGGCTTCCGTAGGTCTAATGTCTCACCAGTAAGATCAGTGTCTATCAGGACTGACCGGCGGCTCCCGCATGCGGCTTGAGCTATTACGGGCGGCAATTGGCCGGCAGATACCGGTTGTCGACCGAGGTGGTGCCAGCCGGCGCAACAGTGCCGCCAGCATCGGTACCAAGCGGGTTCACATTGGTGCCACCGAGAGCGGCAGCGTTCCCGCAGTGCCAAGCGACGCTGAAATCGCCTGTTTCAAAGGGGCGAAGGGCGAGAGTCTCGCCAGCGATTGCCGCGTTCGCGTTGAGGCCGTAGAGAATGGTGATGGTACCGTCGGTAACATCCACTTCCTCCACATATCTACCGGAGGTGTCGTCAGCATTCGCTGACATACCTGCAGCTGCGCGGTCGGCAGGCGGCGTTCCTGTGTTTGCGAACGTCTCAGCGACGGCAGCTTTCGCAGCCCCAGCCAGCGTCAGACCTTCCGACACCTGCGAGCGGATGGTGTAGTCCTGGTATGCGGGGATCGCGATGGCGGCCAAGATGCCGATGATGGCAACCACGATCATCAGTTCGATGAGGGTGAAGCCTTGCTGTACTTTCTTCATGCTCATGGGTACATCCTCTTGCGGACACTATGTCAATCGGGGCATCGCCAGCGAAGTTGCCGCGTTGCTGAGTGAAATTAAGCAATGGCTGTGCCAATGTTGCTTCGACGTCCGGTTGCCCGCCCTGGGCCAGTGTTTATGCGGGCGGCGCTCGATGGGTGTGGCTCGATCAAGCTGCGGCAGGTGACGAGATGCGGCGGGGGGCGACACATTTGGTCAGTCGATCCCCAGCTTCTTCAGGCGATAGCGCAGGGCGCGGAAGGTGATGCCAAGCTTTTCTGCGGCTGCTGTCTTGTTGTACCGGGTCGCCTCGAGGGCCTCCATGATCACCGACCGCTCGATGTCCTCCAGGTAGGTTTCAAGCCCATCGGCCGGCGAGGTGGTCGGCTGCCGTTGTGGGTCACCGTCACCCGATGGCGAGCGGTCGGATGCTGCTTGTGGCGTGTCAGGCAGCGCAGTGTCCCGCTGGTGCGGCGTACGGATGTCGAGATCCACCGCTTCGATCGTCTCTGTTTCCGCGAGGGTCGACGCGCGCTCCAGAATATTCTCTAGCTCCCGAACATTGCCTGGGAAGGGGTAGGCCTGCAGTTTGGCGAGCGCTTCCGGTGCCAGTGTGGCGGGCCTGTCGAGTTTCAGGCGCTCCCCTAGCCGGTTGAGGACGTGTCGGGTGAGAGCGGGGAGGTCCGACCTGCGGTCCCGCAGGCTTGGCATGCGCAGCTCGATGACATTCAGGCGGTAATAGAGGTCTTGACGGAAGACGCCCTGATCGATCATCTCCTGAAGGTCACGATGCGACGCACTGATGATGCGCACATCGACGGTCGTCTCCTTCTGGCTGCCAATGGCGCGAACGGCACGCTCCTGGATGGCGCGCAGCAGTTTGACCTGCATGTGCGCAGGCAGGTCGGCCACTTCGTCGAGGAACAGCGTGCCGCCGTCGGCGGCCTGGAACAGGCCGATCTTGTCCTGTGTGGCGCCGGTGAAGCTGCCTTTGCGATACCCGAAAAACTCGCTCTCCATGAGGTGCTCGGGTATGGCTCCGCAGTTGACGGGCACGAATGCCTTGTCGGCGCGGGGTCCGGACTCATGAATGGAGCGTGCGGCAAGCTCTTTGCCGGTGCCGGACTCACCACTGATGAATACGGGTGCCTGGCTTCGCGCGAGCTTCTCGATGAGCCGGCGAACGGCCTGCATGGCGGGGGAATCCCCAAGCAGGCGACTGCCGGGGCTGCCGTGTCCAGCAACGTCCCTGGCTGACGCTTCGCGTCCAGGGCCGAGCTTGAGTGCGGAGTCCACGAGTTTGCGCAGTACCGATAGATCGAAAGGCTTCGAGACAAAATCGAATGCGCCCAGCTTGAGCGCCTCCACAGCGCTTTCCACGTTGCCGTGTGCCGTGATTACGGCCACCGGCATTTCCGGCGTCGCTTGCTGGATAGCTTTGACAAGCTCCAGGCCATTGCCGTCGGGTAGGCGCATATCGGTGATGCAGAACGCAAAAGTGGTTCCGGCCAGGGCACGGCGAGCGTCGGCCAGCGTTTCCGCCAGCACGCAATGAACACCCATGGGGATGAGCGTCATCTCGATGAGTTCGCGGATATCCGGCTCATCATCGACGATCAGGGCGTTTCGTAACTCCATTTGGCCTCTTTCGTCTGCTGGCGCCCCTGCTGGGCGAAGGTGATGCGGAAGCAGCTCCCGCCGTCGGGGGAGCGCATGTACTGTAGTTGTGCCCGGTTGGCCTCGCACATCTCGCGGGCGATGAACAGGCCGAGACCGGTCCCCTTGGCCTTGGTGGTGAAGAACGGCTCGAAGATCTTCTTCGACTCCGCGTCTGGAATGCCGTTGCCGAAGTCCATGATGTCCAGCATCGGGCGCTGGCGCAGCGGGTCCAACGTAGCTTGCACACGGATCCGCGGGGCCTGGTCGCTAGGCGTGCCGTGCAGCACGGCGTTGGTGAACAGGTTCCACAAGATCTGATGCAACTGGCTCGGGTCGAATCGCACCCACAAATCCGACGGGTTGACCTTGAGTTCCAGCTTGGGGCGCGGCTCGCCATGGGCGCGCAGGAACTCTTTGCAGAACTCGTCGAGCCAGGGCTTGAAGGCGAAGTCCTCAGGGCGAATCTTGTCCCGTTTGGACATGTCCAGCACGTTGGCGATGATGCGGTTGGCGCGTTTGGCGTTGTCCTGAATGATCTGGCCGAGCCGTCTGTCGCTGGGGCTGGCGGATGGCGACTCGCCGAGCAATTGGGCGGCGTGGCTTATCGATGCCAGCGGGTTGCGTATCTCATGCGCGATGCCCGCAGTCAGACGCCCCAATGCGGCGAGCTTGATCTGTTGCAGACGCTGGGCTACTGCGCCGGAGTCCTCAAGGAATATCAACGTGTCGAACGCCAGGTTTCCACTTAGGTGAGTGAAGCTCGGTGTGACGTCCGGCAGATGCTCGTCTTGGCGAAAGGGCTTGGGGTGTTGGATGCCGGCGCTCAGCCAGGTCGCCAAGCGTTGGCTGAGTTGTGACGAGATTTCCGACAGCGGCAGACCGACACAGGGGCCTTGAAAACTAAGCAGCTCGCGCGCTGTGTCATTCATCAACCGCACTCGAGCGAGTCGGTCGACGACGATGACCCCCGATTGCAGGTGCTGGACAATGGTTTGGTTAAGTTCGGCCACCTCCAGCAGCTCTTGCGTACGCTGACGGGCGATGTCTTCGCTGCGTCGGGATCGCTCCGCGAGCGTGTAGGTCAGCAGGGCTGCGATGAGTAGTGATGCGCCCAGCACACCGAGGCGAGCCAGTTCGTCGCCATTCTTGCTCATGTAGGCGAGATACGCCGCCAAGTCGGTGATTCCTGATGAGAACTGCTCCATCTGGAACCGTGTCCAACCGGCTTGCAGCCATTGCCCAGTTACGACAAAAAAAGCCAACGCCCCGGTGAACAGGGCTGATATCAGCGGTAACATGATGCTGCTGGCGGCTACCGCGACGACCAGAAGAACGCTGACGTTGCTGCCAAGCCCCCCGGATGCGCGCATCAACAGCGTCAGGCAAACGATATCCACAACCGCTTGCAGCTGAGCTTGTACGCGTAGCGATGGGCGGCGCAAGAAGCTCAGGCCGATGGAGCCCAGCACGATTGCCACGTATCCGGCAGCCGCCCAGAAAAACAGCGTGGGATTCTCGGTCCCAAAGAACCGCGTCCCCGACTCCAGTGAGAAAATCGTCAGCAGCAGCGCCGCCACGGTCAACCGGTACAGGTTGAAAACCCGGAACACATACCAGTTTCGTCGCCGATCGAGCACGCTACCGGTGATGATGTGCCGGAACGGGCTCACCATCTCGGGCGCGGCGGACAGCATCGGGGCGGCTGGTGTAGCGCTCATCGGGTTCGGGTGTCGGTGCTTGTGTCGTGGGCGATACGGTGGTCGTAGCAACAATAATAGCGTCGATCTTTGCCGCTCACCGCCTCGGCGGCGGGCAGGTGGACACCGCAGTGCGCGCACTGGACGGTTTCCATGAACGCCGGCGGCTTGCCCGGCGCCGCGCGACGGCGGTTGAGCAGCCGCTTCCACAGCAGAATGGCGGCGATCACCAGCGCGATGACGATGAGCTGTCGAACACCGAACATACGACTCCCCCTCGGACGATTCTCCGAATTCTACGTGATTCGCTGGAGGGGTGTGCGTCGCATTGGGTAAACTACGCGACTCATTTGATACTAAGGGCTTCCCGGGCATGAACCTGCACGAATACCAGGCGAAATCACTCTTCAGGTCATATGGGGTGGCCACGCCCCGCGGGATCAAAGCGACCTCCCCCCGTGAAGCGGTGGACGCGGCCAAGGAACTCGGCGGCAGTGTGTGGGTGATCAAGGCCCAGGTCCATGCCGGCGGCCGCGGCAAGGCCGGTGGCGTCAAGCTCGCCCGCACCCTTCAAGAGGTCGAAGACTTCGCCGGCGAGATGCTCGGCGGCGTGCTCAAGACCATCCAGACGGGTGAGACCGGTCTGCCGATCCACTCGGTGCTGGTGGAGGAAGGCCTGGACATCCAGAACGAACTGTACCTGTCCGCCGTGGTCGACCGCTCGACCAAGCGCGTCACGTTCATGGCCTCGTCCGAAGGCGGCATGGACATCGAGGAAGTCGCGGACAAGACGCCAGAGAAGATCCTAACCGTCGCGGTCGATCCCACCGCCGGCTTCCAGCCCTATCAGGCCCGTCAGGTGGGCTTTGGCATGGGGTTGGGCAAGGAGCAGGTCGCCCATTTGGTAAAGGTCATGAGCGGCTTGTGCACGCTGTTCACTGAGAAAGACTGCTCACTGGTCGAGATCAACCCCTTGATCGTCACCGGCGATGGCCGGCTGCTGGCGCTGGACGGCAAGCTCAATCTCGATGACAACGCATTATATCGCCATAAGGACTTGGCCGAGATGCGCGATCCGACGCAGGAGGATGAGCGCGAGCACATCGCCCACGAGATCGGGCTGAATTACGTGGCGCTGGATGGCAACATCGGCTGCATGGTCAACGGCGCCGGGCTTGCGATGGCCACGATGGACATGGTCAAACTCCATGGCGGCGAGCCGGCCAACTTCCTGGACGTTGGCGGCGGCGCAACAGCTGAGCGTGTCTCGAAAGCCTTCAAGCTCATTCTGTCGTCCGACAAGGTCAAGTGCATCCTGGTCAACATCTTCGGCGGTATCGTGCGCTGCGACTTGATCGCCGAGGGCATCATCGCCGCGGTGAAGGAGGTCGGGCTGTCCATTCCGGTGGTTGTGCGCCTACAAGGCACCAACGTCGAAGCCGGCCGCCAGATGCTGGCCGATAGCGGCCTGAACATCATCGCCGCCGACGATCTCACCGATGCCGCCAAGCAGGCGGTGGCTTCTGCCCGCTAAAGGACCTGAATCTCCCATGAGTATCCTCATCGACAAATCCACCAAGGTCATCGTCCAGGGCTTCACTGGCTCGCAGGGCACCTTCCACGCCGAGCAGGCCATCGCCTATGGCACCAACCTGGTCGGTGGCGTAACCCCGGGCCGTGGTGGCGAGAAGCATCTCGACCGTCCCGTCTTCAACACCTGCCATGACGCCGTTGCAGCCACCGGCGCGAACGCGTCGATGATCTACGTGCCGGCCCCGTTTGCGGCGGACGCCATTCTCGAGGCGGCCGATGCCGGCGTTCAGGTCATCGCCTGCATCACCGAGGGCATCCCCGTCATGGACATGCTGCGCGTAAAGGCTGCCCTGGCCGGTTCGGCGGTGAAGCTGATCGGCCCCAATTGCCCAGGTGTGATCACCCCCGGCGAATGCAAGATGGGCATCATGCCGGGCCACATTCACAAGCCGGGCAAGATCGGTATCGTCTCGCGCTCGGGCACGCTGACCTATGAAGCGGTGCACCAGACCACCGGTATCGGTCTGGGGCAATCCACCTGCGTGGGCATCGGCGGTGACCCCATCCATGGCATGAGCTTTATCGACGTGCTCGGTATGTTCGAGGCGGACTCGCAGACCAAGGGCATCGTCATGGTGGGCGAAATCGGCGGCTCGGCAGAGGAAGAGGCGGCGGAATTCATCAAGGCGAGCGTGCGCAAGCCTGTGGTGGCGTACATCGCCGGTGTCACGGCACCGCCAGGCAAGCGCATGGGTCATGCGGGCGCCATCATCGCCGGCGGCAAAGGGACGGCCAAAGACAAGTTCGCGGCTCTGGAAGCGGCAGGTGTGAGCACGGTTCGCTCGCCGGCCGATATCGGTGCGGCGATGAATGAGTTTTTCTCTGGTTGATGCCTGGAAGCGACTAGAGAAACGCAAGGGCGACTGCGGCCGTCCTTGTCATCTCCCGGGCAGCTGATATGTAGGATGGGTGGAGCGGTTAGCGAAACCCATCATGCCGTCGTTGGACGTCGGGCGTCGCCACCCGACGATAATGCTGCCCTTTTTAGCGAGGTGACGGGAGTATGGCATGGTGGTGGCTTCGATAACCCGCGCGTGATGGGTATCGCTTGCTCTCCACCCATCCCACACACGAGGGTTCGTTAGCGGCCTCAGAGGCCGTTGACGATCTCGACCATGCGTCGGCGTGGCGATGGGGCCGGCAGCTCTGCCGGGTAGCCGAGACTGATCAGGGCTACCGGCTTCAGTGCACCATCGAGCTCAAGAATCCGGCGAAGCGCTTCATCGTTGAACCGCCCCACCCAAGTCGACGCCAGCCCTGCGGCGACCGTCGCCAACTGCGCATACGCTGCGGCGATGGTGGTGTCCTGCAGTGCGTAAAGCTCCGCCCCGCGGCTGCCGAACTCGGTCTCCGACCGGCTGGGATCCGCACAGAACACCAAACACACCGGTGCCTCCGCAATGAACGCCTGTCCGTCCGCGGCTTCGGCAAGTTTTGCGCGCTTTGTCGCATCTTTGACGACGACGATCCGATACGCCTGCAAGTCCCCTGCCGACGGTGCCGCGCAGGCCATCTCCAGGATGGCGTGCAGCTTCTCCGGCTCGACGGGCATATCCGCTTGATACTTGCGGACGGAGTGCCGATGGCGAACGGTTTCGAAGAAGTCCCACATGTTCCAATCCCCCGCCCTTAGTTGAACCAACCGAACCAGCCGCCGTCCTCTCCCGCGGGGGGCTCGCGGCCCTCGACGAGGGCCTGAGCCCTGGGCAGCCGGCCGGACTGGGGGAAGTTGAGTTCCAGCACGCGGACCGAGTCCTGCGCAAGGTCGGTCATGCCCATGTTGACATAGGCTTCGGCGCTGACGGCGAGTGCGCCCTCGACAGCGGGCGTCTGCTGGAAGTTCTCCAGCACGTAGCGGGCGCGGTTTGCGGCGGCGACGTAGGCCTTGCGGCGCAGGTAGTACTCGGCGACATTCACCTCGTACTGCGCGACGTTGTTGCGCAGGAAGGTCATGCGCTGGCGTGCATCCTCGGCATAGCGGCTGTCGGGGAAGCGCTGGATCAGTTCTGCGAAGTCGTTGTACGCCTGCTGCGATATCTGGGTGTCGACCTTGTCGCGGTCGGACGGCAGCACCCGCGCCAGCGGGGAGTTGTCGCGGTTGTAGTTGACGACGCCTTTCATGTAGTAGGCGTAGTCGACGTTCGGGTGCCGCGGGTTGGCGCGGATAAAGCGGTCGGCGGCGGCGATGGCCACGTCCGGTTGCTCGTCCCGGTAGTAGGTATAGATGAGATCGAGCTGGGCCTGCTGTGCGTAACGGCCGAACGGGAAGCGCGCCTGCAGCTTCTCGTAGTAGTCGATGGCTTCTTCGTAGCGTCCGTCGCTCGCGGAGATTTTCGCCTCGTTGTACAGGCGCGCGGCCGACCAGTCGCGGGTCTCGTCGACCTGGTCGGGCAGCCATGAGCAGCCGGACACCAGCAGCAGTGCCGCTACGCCGATACAGCCGAACCGTGTGAGAATGCGCATCATCGTCGGAAAGTCGCCGTGACGGTTAAGAATGTGCGGCGAGTATAGCCCGACCGGCCAAAGCGCGAACATGCCCGAATACACAACAGACATCGATTGCATCATTCCGGATACCTGTGCTGGCCAGCGCCTGGACCAGGCGCTGGCCAGCGTGCTGAGCGACTATTCCCGCGTCAGCGTGCAGAACTGGATCAAGAGTGGCGCCCTGACCGTCGACGGCCAGGCGGCGCGTCCGCGCGACAAAGTCTTCGGTGGCGAGGCCGTGCGCGGGACGCTGACCATGCCCGCGGTGGAGGAGGCGCTGCCTCAGGATTTGCCGCTGACGATCATCTACGAGGACGATGATTTGATCGTTCTCAACAAGGCGGCCGGTGTGGTGGTGCATCCAGCGGCGGGGAACCGTGACGGCACGCTGGTGAATGCACTATTGCACCATCGCCCGGACCTGGAGCGTCTGCCCCGCGCCGGCTTGGTGCATCGTTTGGACAAGGAGACCTCCGGCCTGCTCGTCGTTGCGGCCAGTCATCGTGCGCACACCAGTCTCGTGGCCCAGTTGCAGACGCGGTCGATGGGTCGGCGCTATATCGCGGTCACTCAGGGCGTGCCGGTTGCCGGTGGCACGGTGGACTTGCCGATCGGCCGCCACGCTGGCGACCGCAAACGGATGAGCGTCACCCCCACTGGCAAACCCGCAGTGACGCATTACACGGTCAACACCAAGTTTCGCGGGTTCGCACTCGTCGATGTCCGTCTGGAGACCGGCCGTACGCACCAGATTCGCGTTCATCTGGCCCATGTCCGTTATCCGCTGATCGGGGACCCGGCCTATGGCGCGCGGTTGAAGCTGCCGCCCCGCATGGTGGAGGCCGACGCGAAGGTCGTTCGCAGCTTTCATCGTCAGGCCTTGCATGCCCAGGAGTTGCAGCTCAATCACCCGGCCGATGACCGAGTCTGTCGCTGGCGCGCGCCGGTACCTGACGATCTTTCCGGCCTGATCGACGCCTTGACGGCCGATGCCCGTCGTTTTGGAGTTCTGGATGACTGATCCGCTGCGCCAGACGCATTTGATCCGCCCCGAATGGCCTGCACCACCAAACGTTCGCGCCGCGTGCACGACGCGCCTGGGCGGAGTGAGCGAGCCGCCGCGCGACACGATGAACCTTGGTTTCGGCTCCAAAGATGACCCGGGCAAGGTGCGGGCTAATCGGCAACGGCTCGCTTCGCTGCTCGGCTATCGCGCTGAGCCGGCTTGGTTGCAGCAAGTCCACGGCACCACCGTCGTTCCCGCCGAGACCGTGCAGGACCGTCTGCCGGAGGCCGATGCGTCGCATACGCGGGTGCCAGGTCAGCCCTGCGTGGCCATTACCGCCGACTGCATGCCGGTGCTGTTCTGCGATCGCCAGGGGACGGTCGTCGCGGCGGCGCATGCCGGCTGGCGAGGCTTGGCCGCCGGTGTGCTGGAGGCGACTGTCGAGGCCATGGCCGTCGACCCCCGATCCATCCTGGCTTGGATGGGGCCGGCCATCGGGCCGGAGGTGTTCGAGGTCGGTCCGGAAGTTCGTGAGGCCTTTCTGGCGGTCGATCCGGCGGCTAAAGGCTGCTTCAAGCCCTCGCCGGCCGGGCGCTGGCTGGCGGACCTTTACGGCCTGGGGCGGCAGCGGCTGACATCGGCGGGTGTCGGCGAGGTGTTCGGCGGCGGGTTCTGCACCCACAGCGACACCGACCGTTTCTTCTCCTATCGGCGCACCCCCCTTTGCGGCCGTATGGCGTCATTGATATGGCTTGACTGACCGGCGTCAAGGTTGATTTTTCGCATCCGGCCACCATGTACGGCATCAATCGAACCGTTGC
>CBFGWV010000106.1:0-14419 GCA_965652545.1 uncultured Candidatus Competibacteraceae bacterium
AGACCGTCGGCAGCATGGATGCTGCCGTCGAGCGCACACGGATGTGTTCACAGCGGGTCTGAACACGACCCGCCCGGCTCGCTCGGCGGTGGGCTCGGCACGGACCCAGCCCACCGCTACTGTCGCCGGGTTTTACTTGACGAGGCGCTCCTTGACGTAGCTGCCCGGTGCGTCTTCGATCACCGTGAGCTTACCCTTGGCGGGATCACGGGCATCCACTTGGCCGTCAGCGAACTCACCGACCCAGGCCTGCCAGTCGGTCCACCACGAGCCGGTCGATTGCTCGGCGGCCTCAAACCAGTCATGGGCATCCGCGGGAAGCTCAGGGTTGGTCCAATAACAGTACTTGTTGGCCTCGGGCGGATTGACCACTCCGGCAATGTGCCCCGAGCCACCGAGAACGAATTTCACCGGCCCACTGAACAGGTGGGTTCCCTTGTAAGTGGCCTTCCAAGGCGCAATGTGGTCTTCAACGGTGGAAATGAAGTACGCCGGTGTCTTGACCTTGGACAGATCGATCTTGGTGCCGGCAAGCGTAAGACCACCGGGGTCCTTGAGCAGGTTGCGCTGATACATGTTCCGCAAGTAGAAACTGTGCATCTTCGCCGGCATGCGGGTGGAATCGGAATTCCAATAGAGCAGATCGAACGGAAACGGATCCTTGCCCAACAAATAATTGTTGATGAAGAACGACCAGATCAGATCATTCGCACGAAGAAGATTGAAGGTGGTGGCCATCTCGCTGCCATCGAGATAACCGCGGTTCTCCATTTTCTTCTCCAGCGCCTCGATCTGCTCCTCGTCGATGAACACCTCAAGCTCACCGGGCTCGGAGAAGTCGATCAGCGACGTGAAGAAGGTCGCCGAGGCGATGCGGTTGCTGCGTTTGGCCGCCAGATGCGCAAGCGTGGCCGCCAACAACGTGCCGCCCAGGCAATATCCCACGACATTGGCCTGGCGCTCGCCGGTCTGCTCGCGAATGGCATCCAGCGCCGCCAGCGTGCCCTCGGTCAGGTAGTCGTCGAAGGTTTTTTCCGCCAGCTTTTCGTCTGGATTGACCCAGGAGATGACAAACACCGTGTGGCCCTGGTCCACCGCCCATTTGATGAACGAGTTCTTCGCCCGCAGATCCAGGATGTAGTACTTGTTGATCCACGGCGGCACCACCAGAAGCGGCCGCTTGGCCACTTTATCTGTGCTCGGCGTGTACTGGATGAGCTGCATGAGCGCCGTCTGGAATACCACCTTGCCCGGCGTGGTGGCGATATTCTTGCCCAGTTCGAAGGCGTCCATATCCGTCATGCGGATGCTGAGCTTGCCTTTGCCCCGCTCAAGGTCGTCGAGCAGGTTCGACAAGCCTTTCACCAGGTTTTCGCCACCGGACTCGACGGTGGTGCGCAGCACTTCCGGATTGGTGATCGGGAAGTTCGTAGGCGCCAGGGCATCGACGAATTGGCGGGTATAGAACTCGACCTTGCGTTTGCTCTTGGGGTCCAGCCCTTCGACATCGCTAACGACGTCCTGCACCCAGGTCGCCGTCAGCAGGTAGGACTGCTTGATGAAATTGAAAACGACGTTCTGGTCCCAGGCTTCGTCCCGGAAGCGTTTGTCACCCTTGCCCGCCGACGACGGCTCCACCTGCTGGCCGAAGAAGGTCGCCGCACTGCGCTGCCACAAGTCGACGTAGCCCTGCCAGAGACTCAACTGCGCCTCCACCATCTTGGCCGGCTGAGTCATCATGGCCTGAGTCATTTCCATGAACGCCTGGCCGATATGCAGGCTGTCGTCCATCCCCAGGACGCCCTGCTTGCGCTGGCGATCGAGAAACCCCCGCACGAGCCGCTGACTTTGCTCCGCAATCTTCGCCATGGAGCGGGACATCTCCACGGGGTCGGGCACATGGATGTTGTTCTGGTCGTTGGGGGCCGCCATGAAATCTCCTGGACGATTCAAAAAGTGGACGCGCGATACGTCGCCGTCGCTAGGAAAATGCCGGACTAGCCTAGCGACGGCGACGTATAAGGGTCAACGTATTGTCAGGGCACAATTCGCGAGGGTGCGAATGAACGCGACTCGACCTACTTGCCCTTGCCTGTCAGATCCTGCAGTTCTTTCATGCTTTCCTGCAGGCGGCGATTGATCAGCTCCAGCGCTTGGGCGTTGGACTTCTGGATCATTTCAGCCAACTCGCGCATGTTGGTGATCGCCTCCTCAAACGCCTTGCGGGCGATCTCGGCCTGCTTTTCGGTCAATTCTTTCGGGTCTTTGACACCGGCCAGCTGCGAGAACGCGCCATTGGCCTCGCTCATGGCCTGGGTGAGGATCTCCTGCTGACGCTTGGCCACCGCCTGCATGCCGGCAACGGCCGCCTTGTTCGCTTCGGTGAGGGCTTCGATGTTCTTGCGTTGGTGGGCCATCATGCCTTCGATGTCCATACCAGGCACTTTCATGTCGGTAAAGAACTTCATCGGGTCGAACTGGCCCAGGTCAAGATTGGCGAAAGGGTTGAGCGGATTGAAGCGATTGTCGGCCATGGTCATCTCCTACGGGAATGGTGCACTGCAACAAGCGCATTGTCGACAACGCACCATCCCGTGTCAATGCCCCGTTTCAGTGCGCGGGGCGGTGTGGACTAGTCTGCGCCCTCCAGGCTCTTGCTGGCGACTTCGTAGACATCCCGTGACAGATCCGGCTTGGCGACGATCGCTTCCAGCGCCTCGCGCATGGCGGCGCGACGGCGTTTATCGTAGCGTCGCCAACGGGTGAGCGGGCCGGTCAGACGTGCAGCCATATGGGGATTGAACCCATCGATGGTCATGATCTGCTCGGTCAAAAACACATAACCTGCACCATCTCGGCGGTGGAAGCCCACCGGGTTGGCGCTGGCAAAGGTGCCGATCAAGGCACGCAGTTTATTGGGGTTGCGAGCGTTGAACGCAGGATGCGTCAACAGCTCGCGCACATGGTCGAGTGCATCCTCACGGGCAACGGCCGCTTGGATGGCAAACCATTTATCGACCACCAGGGGCTCCTGCTTCCAGCGCTCATAGAACGCCGCAAGCGCCGCATCGGCCTCATCCCCGCCGTGATAGACCAACCCGGAGAGCGCCGCGAGGGCATCGGTCATGTTGCCGGCCGTCTCGAACTGCTGCTGGCAGCGCTGCACCCAGGCCTCGTCATGCAACGTCATGAGCAGGTCCAACGCCCGATTGCGCAGGCGTCGGCGGGCCACGGATTCCGCATCGAAATGATAAGGCCCATCGTCCGCGAGGCGCTCGTACAGGCCACCCAGTCGGGACTGAAGCGCCTCGGCCAGGCCATGGCGGAGCGCCTCACGAGAGCGGTGCACGGCATCGACGTCCACTTCGCCCAATTGATCGCCGATGTAAGACTCGCTGGGCAGCGTCAGCATTTCCGCCAGCAACGCCTTGTCACCTTGAGGCGTCTGGGCACCGGCAAGCGCGACATCCAGCGCTTCGGCCAGAGATTGCGCCCCGGGCAGGGCATCGCCCGACTGTAATGCGGTAATGCCCCGAAGCAGCACATCCAGGTACAAGGTCTGGGCGGCTTCCCAGCGGTTGAAGGAATCGCTGTCATGGGCGATCCGCAACCGCAGATCGCTCTCATCCTGTGTGAAGCGCAGCTTGACCGGGGCCGAGAAATCGCGCAGCAGCGACACGACGGGGCGATGGGGCAAACCGGTGAAAACGAACCTGGCCTCATGCTCCCTCAGCACCAGCACCCGGGTACCGGCACTGGGTTCGGCAGTCTCATCGGCCAGGCGCACAGGCACATCGCGGCCCGACTCATCCATCAACCCGATCGCGATCGGCATCATGAACGGTTGCTTCTCTGACTGCCCCGGTGTCGGGGAGCAGCTTTGGCGAAGATCCAGGGTCAACGTGCCGGCGGCATCATCGAAGCTGGCCGTCGCCTCCAGCACCGGCGTACCAGCCTGATCGTACCAGCGCTCGAACTGGGTCAGATCAGCGGCATTGGCATCGGCCATGGCGGCACGGAAATCGTCACAGGTGACTGCTTGCCCGTCATGGCGCTGAAAATACAGGTCCATGCCCTTGCGGAAGCCGTCGCGGCCGAAAAGGCTCTGGTACATACGGACGACTTCGGCACCTTTCTCGTAGACCGTGACGGTGTAGAAGTTGTTGATTTCCATATAGGCGTCCGGCCGCACCGGATGCGCCATCGGGCCCGCGTCCTCGGGGAACTGCGCGCTGCGCAGCATGCGTACGTCCTGGATGCGTTTGACCCCACGCGAGCCCACATCGGCAGAGAACTCCTGGTCCCGGAAGACGGTGAGGCCTTCCTTCAGCGACAGCTGGAACCAGTCGCGGCAGGTGACCCGGTTGCCGGTCCAATTGTGGAAATACTCGTGAGCAATGACGGCCTCGACGCCCAGGTGGTCGTCATCGGTCGCCGTCTCCGGACGCGCAAGCACGCACTTGGTGTTGAAGACATTGAGGCCTTTGTTCTCCATGGCCCCCATGTTGAAGTCCTCGACGGCCACGATCATATAAATATCCAGATCGTATTCCAGGCCGAAGCGCTCTTCATCCCAGCGCATGGCTTTGCGCAGCGAGGCCATGGCATGGTCGAGTTGATCGACGTTGTGGGGCTCGGAGTAGATCCGCAGCGCCACCTCGCGACCCGAGGCGGTGGTGAACGACCCTTCGCGGCAACCCAGGTCGCCGGCGACGAGTGCGAAAAGGTAGCTGGGTTTGGGGAAGGGATCGTGCCAGACGGCATAGTGCCGTCCATTGTCGCGCTCGCCCTGTTCGATGAGGTTGCCGTTGGACAAAAGCACCGGATAGGTGCGCGCATCGGCCGTGATCGTGGTGGTGTATACCGTCATCACATCGGGACGGTCGAGAAAATAGGTGATCCGGCGAAACCCTTCGGCCTCGCACTGGGTGCAAAACACGCCTTTGGACTGGTACAAGCCCTCCAGCGCGGCATTGTCGCGGGGGTTGATGCGGGTGACGATCTCCAGCACGAACTGGGCCGGCGGCTCGTGCAGCACCAGACCACCGTCGATTTCGTCGAAATCGACACCGGCGATCAGGTCACGGTCGTCCATCCGCAACGCCAGCAAGGCCAGACCATGCCCATCCAGGGTCAGATCTCCACCCTTGGCGTTCGGGTTGAGCCGGTACTCCGCCTTGGCAGTCACCCGGGTGTCTGTGGGCTCCAGATCGAACTTCAGCTCGATCTTCTCTACGCCATAGGGTGCGGGCGTGTAGTCCTTGCGATACACCGTTTCAGGGGTGCGCTCGGCACGGGCTTGATCCACGGTCAGGCCTCCTCGTTATCCGCTCCGATCACCCGCGCATGGGCGACGTAGCGACGCAAGTCATCGATAAACACATGAAAGTCGTCTTCCAGGGCCGGATAGAGAGCGGTCACCGCCGCCAGACTCTGTCGCAGTGGGAAGGGCCGTTTGAGGCGACGCTCCATGCCGGCGAGGACATCGTCGAGCGCATCGAGCCGGCGATATGCCTGCAACAGGTCTCTCTTCACCAGGTACTCGAAACGCATCCGACCGCTCTCCGGCACACCGTTCAGACGCATCGTCAGCGCACGGTACACAGCCGCGGAGACGACCGCCAGCGGTGCATGATGGTACAGGTCCCAATTGCGGGCGAGGAAATGATCGTACACCAGGTCGACGATCACCCCGGCATAGCGCCCGGCGACCGGTCGCAGACGCTGCCGTGAGCTTAGGAATGCCGGATGCCTGTCGGTGAAGCTGTCGATACGCCGGTGCCAACGGATGCCACGCCGCCAACGGGTCGGCAAGTGCGGATCGGGCAGGCCTTTGACCACATCGCCCAACAGAACCCCCACCCAGGTATCGGGGTCGGAGCGCGCGGTGTAGATATGCCCCAGATAATTCATAGTCGAACCCGGCGCAAGGCCGCGATGGTGGCTGCTTCATCTGCGACTGTCGACTGGCCGAAGCGCAGTTGCGCATAACGGGTGAGCAGCGGTGCCACAGCCTGCCCAAGCTCGGGACGCTCACGAGTTATGCGGGCAGCGAAGTCCATGGGTCCTTCAAAACGCTCGCGCGCCAACCCCTTTCTTGCCAGCCTCCGGCACAAGGCTTGATAGGCGCGGGCCAGACCGTCGCCCTCGCCACGGCCAAGGCTGATGTACCACCAGATCAGAAACAACGCGGACAGACCACTGAGCACTGCAACCATCAAGCCGGTGAGCTCGAACCAGTCGATGTCCTCCCAACCCAGGCGTTCGAAAAGCGCACGCTGATTTTCCGCGTCGTAGGCCACGACCCATTCGGTCCAGAACCGGCTGACGGCATCCACAGTAAGCATGGCCGGCCGCCACCAAGCGTCTCGGTCGTAGCCGGACAAGCCTTCCAGGGCACCGGCGCGCACGCCGGGATTGATGCGCGAGGGGAAGATGGCCGAGGTGGGATCGACCCGGGTCCAGCCCTGCCCGTCCAGCCAGACCTCGGCCCAGGCGTGGGCATCCGATTGGCGGACCATGTAGTACTCGCCGATCCCGTTGTAGTCTCCGCCGAGATAACCGGTAACGACCCGCGCCGGGACACCGGCCGCCCGCATGAGGAAAACGAATGCCCCGGCGTAGTGCTCGCAATAGCCCTCGCGTTTGTTGAACCAGAAATCGTCGACACGGGAGTCCGGGCGCAAGGCGACTGGGTCCAGCGTGTAATAGAAGTTCTCGTTGCGTATCGTCTGCAATGCCGCCTGCACGCGATCCGCAGGGTCCGCGAACTGTGTCCGCCACTGTGCGGCCAGGGCGCGCGCCTGCGGGTCGCCGCCCTCGGGCAGTTGCAAGGCCCGGCGCAGCATCCAGGCGTTGGACTCGATGGTGCTGTAGACCGGGCTGGAGGTCACCGAATAACGCCGGACCTCGTCCACCGGACGGCGCCTGACCAGCGTGAAGGTACGGGTCAAGGCCGCATCGTCGGGAAACCACAGCGGCAGGTCCAAAGCGAACAGCCAGCGCTGGCCGTGCGGCTCCAGCGTGACGGTGTATTTGACCGGGTCGCCTTGGGGAATGATGCGCGAGGGCGCCTGGCTGTCGGGAAACTCCTCGTCCGCCCGCCAGGTCAGGCCGTCGTACTGCAGGAGAACCGGCCCGCGCCAATAGCGCTCGTGCTCGAAAGGCACCCGTCCCTCGTCGAAACGCACCCGGAAGGCGATCGTGTCGTCCAAGGCGAGGCTGGTGATGTCACCGGGGGTCATCTCGTCGCTCAACCCGGTCTTACCGCCTTGAGCGTTCTGCGGCACACCCCACAGCGGCCCGGGAAGACGCGGGAAGAGTACGAACAAAACGATCATGACCGGCAGCGCCTGGGCCAGCATGCGCCCGGCGAGGCCGGCCGCATCGCGCCAGGCCAGGCCTTGGTGCTCCGCCGGCACCATGACCTGCACGGTGATCAAGGCCGCGACCGCCACGCACAGGTAGGCCGCCATCCACATGCTTTGGCTGTAGAGCAGGTTCGCCATGACCAGCAGGTAGCCGAGGAACGTCAGGACACGCACATCCCGCAGGCTGCGGGTTTCCATGAGTTTCAAGGCGGTCATCGACGCCAGCAGCACGATGCCCGCCTCGCGTCCGAACAAGGTGCCGGTGTCGCCGACCACCGCCAGCCCGACGGCAATCGTCGCGGCAGCCAGTGCGGCGCGCGGGGCCAGTGGCCAGCCGTGGCGGGCGTATCCCAGACGCCAGAGCACGGCCACGGCGAAAATCGGGCCCACCCATACAGGCAGGTTGGGCAAGTGCGGCAGCATGGTGAACACCAGCACACCGATGAGCGCGACCAGTGCCTGCGGACGGAAGCCCGTACCACCTTCGCTCGCGGCGCTCATGCCGGCGCCTGCCCGTACAGTGCGAGGGCTTGCAGGCAGCGGGTGCAGTGCGCAAGACCCCGATCCGGCTCGATGAGCGTATCCGGCAACCGCAGACCGTAACGCTGCCCGCCGCGCTCCTCGTCCAGTACCCAGCGGCACAGTTGGGACAAGCGGCGCTCCACATCGCCGTCGGTGGACGACCAGTCCAGCCAGACCCGGCCGGCGGATTCGCCGTGAAAACGTTTGACCAGGAGTTGGTCGTCACGCCGCGCGCTTGCGCGCCAAGCCACATGGCGGGGCGCATCACCCGGGACGTACTGCCGCAGCCCGGCGAAATCATCATTCCCGTCGCCGCCCACCGCACCGGTGCCGGAGGCCGGGTCCGGACGGGCCGCCGGCGGCGGGGCATCGCCACGCGGCGCCGGGTAGACCCAATAATCCCCGCTGAAGCGAACCCAACTCCAGGCTTTGAACAAGTCCATGGGGAAGCGCGTGTGCACCCTGATCCGCGGCAGGGAATGCCGCCCACGTTGTGTACTGGGCAGGGGGACCCGGGCAAGGGCCTGCCCGGCACGGCTCACTGACGCTGCACTCGCGTCCCCGGTTCCGGCATCGAATGCCACGCCGAAACGCGACAGACCCGCCTGATCCACCACGTGTACAGGCAATACGGCGGGCGCGCCGACGAACGTCGGCTCGACCTGTCCGCACTCCAGCGCCAGGCCTTCGAGGTTCGCATGACATCGCCACATGACGTTGAGTCCGACCGCCACCATCAGAAAGGTGAGGCCGAAACCCATGCTGTTGCTGTAGTTGGCCGACCAGAGGAACAGGATCAGAAGCAGCACCATGAAGCCGATGCCATACACGGACGGCAGGATGTACAAGCGCCGCCGTCGCAGCACCACGGCACCGGGAGCCGGCCGGTGGCGGGCGTCGATCCAGCGATCACCCCTGGCGCGGGCCCAAGCCGCTAGCGCACCCATGGCTCAGACAGGCACGCCTACGCTGCGTATCCAGCGCTGCATCTGTTCCTCGTCCGTCTGGCCGCCGGACCCCAGGCGGTGGACGACCACCACCGGCAGGACGGCTTGTATATCTTCAGGCAGAACATACTCGCGCCGGTGAAGCAGCGACCAGGCGCGGGCGGCGCGCAGGATGCCCTGCCCCGCACGCGGCGATAAGCCCTGACGGAAATACCCACCCGCCCTGGACTGCTGAAGCAGGGCTTGCACGTAGTCCAGAATCTTGGGCGATACGTGTATGGCGCCCACGACACTCTGCAACTGCAGCAACTGGTGGGCATCGAGCACCGGCTCCAGCCGGCCCAACAGGCGTCGTCGGTCCTCGCCGGCCAACAAGGCCCGCTCAGCGTCGGCATCCGGATAACCGAGCGTCAGGCGCATGAGAAACCGATCGAGCTGGGATTCGGGCAGCGGAAAAGTGCCGATCTGCTGTTGCGGGTTTTGGGTGGCGATGACGAAGAACGGCTCCGGCAAGGTGCGGGTTTCTCCGTCTACCGTGACCTGGTGCTCCTCCATGGCCTCCAGCAGCGCGCTCTGGGTCTTGGGCGTGGCGCGATTGATCTCATCGGCCAGCACGACCTGGGCGAACACCGGCCCGGCATGGAAGCGGAACTCGCCGCTTTCGCGGTGATAGATGGCCGCACCCAGCACATCGGCGGGCAACAGGTCGCTGGTGAACTGTATCCGCTGGTCGGCCAGGCCCAACGTGCGCGCGATCGCGTGCGCCAGCGTCGTCTTTCCCATGCCGGGCATGTCTTCGATAAGCAAGTGCCCGCGCGCCAGCAGGCAGGTCAATGCCAGCCTGACCGCCTCCTCCTTGCCCAGGATGATCTGGCTGATCTGCGCACAAGCGGCTTCGAGGCGCTCGGCACCCGCAGGCCGGGCGGCCGCTGAGAGACTGGACATGGTGTAAGGGCTCCCCCGGAATTCTTCTGGTCCGATAGCATCAAGACCTCGGTGTCATGCACCAAGTTCGATGAGGCTGCTGCGATAGCGCAACGCATTGTCGACATAGTTCTGAGCCGATGCCTTCAAGGCGTCCACCTCGGCATCCGTCAACTCGCGGATGACCTTGCCGGGCGAGCCCATGACCAATGAACGATCAGGAATAGTCTTGCCTTCGGTGATCAGGCTGTTCGCGCCGATGAGACAATACTGGCCGATGACCGCGCGATTGAGAACGACGGCGTTGATACCGATGAGGCTGTGATCGCCGATCGTGCACCCATGGAGCATCACCTTGTGCCCGACTGTGACCCCACGGCCCACGGTGACCGGGATACCCGGATCGGTGTGCACCACGGACAGGTCTTGGATATTGCTGCGCGCACCGATACGAAGACGGTCGCGGTCGCCGCGCAGAACCGCACCGAACCAGACGCTGGCCCCGGCCTCCAGCACGACATCGCCGATGACCGCCGCCGATGGCGCTACGAAGGCATCAGCATGGATGGAGGGTTGCAGTTCGCCATCGATTTGGTAACGCATGGGAGCTCGTCGTTCTGCCGGCACGGGTCGACTCGATGGTAGCAGAAGCGACCGGCCGGCTCGCCAGTGCATAGGGGCATTCGCCCGCAGCATAGATTTAGGCACACGCTGCCGGTATCTGCACGCTTGCGTGGCCGCCTGTCCTGCGGGTGACCGGGATATCAGACAGATTTTTCGATCGGTGCAGATAGAAGCGCAAGGCTATCTTTTAGGGATCGATCAGAATAATCGGGCTCGATATCGCCGTCCCTCGCGACGATCCGCTCCCGATTCGGACAGGCGCCGAGGGCCCAAGAGCCCAATAACCGGCACGGTGTCAAAAAGCACCGTAAGCGTCCCTGTGGCGATTCACCGGCGCGGTACTGTCCGCGAGCCGGCGTTCGCTTGAAGACACGACGACCCCAGAGGTCTGGAGACACTCGCATGAAAATCGGATTGCCCAAGGAAATCAAAAATCACGAGTACCGGGTCGGCCTGACCCCGGCCAGCGTGCACGAGTTGGTGGGGCACGGTCATCAGGTGCTGGTGCAGACTCAGGCCGGCGCCGGAATCGGCGCCGACGACGATGAGTACCGCGCCGCGGGTGCCGAGATCGCGCCGGACGCAGCGACGGTCTTCGAGTGGGCCGAGATGATCGTCAAGGTCAAGGAGCCGCAGCCGGTGGAGTACGCCATGCTGCGCGAGGGGCAACTGCTCTTCACGTATCTGCACCTGGCCCCGGACCCACAACAGACCAAGGGGTTGATGAATTCCGGCTGCACGGCCATCGCCTATGAAACGGTCACCTCGGCGCGTGGTGGGCTGCCGCTTCTCGCCCCCATGTCCGAGGTCGCCGGCCGCATGGCCGTGCAGGCCGGCGCGTCCGCGCTGGAGAAGGCCAAGGGCGGTTTCGGCGTGCTACTGGGCGGCGTGCCCGGTGTGGCGCCCGCTCACGTTGTGGTTCTGGGGGGTGGCGTGGTCGGCTCCAACGCCACTGAGATCGCTGTCGGCATGGGCGCCCGTGTCACCGTCATCGACCGCAATGTCGATGTTCTGCGCCATCTCGTCGACCGCTTCGGCACCCGCATCGAAACGCAGTTCTCCACCCGCCAAGCGGTGGAAGCGGCGGTCAAGGACGCTGAGCTGGTCATCGGGGGCGTGCTGATTCCGGGCGCGGCGGCACCGAAGCTAGTATCCGCGGAGATGATCCGCGGCATGAAACCCGGCGCGGTGGTGGTCGATGTGGCCATCGACCAGGGTGGCTGCTTCGAGACCTCGCGGGCCACCACCCATGCCGAGCCCACCTATGTGGTGGACGATGTCGTGCACTATTGCGTGGCCAACATGCCCGGCGGCGTGCCGCGCACCTCGACCTTCGCACTCAACAACGCCACCCTGCCCTTCGCCCTGGCTTTGGCCAATAAGGGCTGGCGCCAAGCGCTGATCGACGATGTGCACCTGCGCCGCGGCCTGAACGTGCATGCCGGTGCCATCACCCACAACGAGGTGGCGCACGACCTCGGGCTGGACTACCGTACGCCGGAGTCCGTTCTGGGCATTTGACGCTCTGCCCGGAACGGACGACCCACGTACACGTCCGCTCCGGGAGCTTCTCATGCACAGTCAGCCGGTCTACCGGTTTACCGATGCCCTCGTTCGACGGCCCGCGGCCTCCGCCACCGGCGGGCTGCGCGCCGTCGACCGCGGCGCACCGTCCATCGGCGGCTTGCGCGCACAGCATACCGCCTATATCGATGCCCTGATGCGCGCCGGCGTACGGGTGCATACCCTCAATGCGCTGGAGGACTACCCCGACGCCTTGTTCGTGGAGGACCCGGCGCTGGTGTTTCCGCAGGCGGCCATCGTATTGCGCCCGGGAGCACCCAGCCGTTTCGGCGAGGCCGCCGAGATCCGGCCTGAATTGGCGCGCCATTTCACTACGCTCATCGACCTGCCCGGACCGGGCTACGTCGATGGCGGCGACATTCTCGTCACCCCCGATTGCGTCTACATCGGTTTGTCGGCGCGCACCGACAGCACCGGTGCCGATACGCTGGCCGGCGTTCTGCGGGATCTGGGCCGGGCCTCACGCGTCGTCACCCCACCGGCTGGGGTATTGCACCTGAAGACGGCGTGCTCGCTGTTGGACGACTCGACGCTGCTGGCGACCGACACCTTGGCCAACAGTGGCATTATCAGCGGACTGGACATCATTCGCGTGGTACCCGGCGAGGAGCCGGTCGCCAATGCGCTGCGGGTCAACGATACGGTGCTGCTGTCGCACGCCTACCCCCTTACCGCACGGCGTTTGCAGGAGCATGGTTATCTTGTCGACACCGTCCCCTTGCACGATGTCGAACTGCTGGATGCCGGGCTTTCCTGCATGTCTCTGCGCTGGTCGGCAAGCAGCTGACCCGCCTGGCATCCTGCACTTTTGGCGTGCCGCCTCGCTGAACACAGCGCCGTAAGCCCGGTCCCACGCCTAGGAGGCTGTCGGACTTGAGGCTGTCCTACTGCTACGGACGCTCAAGTCCGACAGCCTCCTAGCGATGCGGACATCGGAGTCCTTGCATGACACATCGGATCATCATCGTTGGCGGCGGTGCCGGCGGGCTTGAATTGGCCACCCGCCTCGGCAACCGGCTGGGCCGCAAAGATGCAGCCCGGATCACCCTCGTGGACCGCTCACCCACCCACATCTGGAAGCCGCTGCTGCACGAGGTGGCCGCAGGCAGTCTCGACCCGTTCACGCACCAGCTGGAATACATCGCCCAGGCCCGCTGGCATCATTTTCAGTTCCAACAGGGCGACCTGATCGGCCTGGACCGCAACGCCAAGGCGATCACGGTAGCTGCGGTCACCGACATTGACGGCGTGCAAGTGCTGCCGCAGCGGCGCCTGGATTACGACACCCTGGTCATCGCCATCGGTAGCGTGACGCGCTTCTTCGATGTGCCCGGTGCCGTCGAGCACAGCTTCACCCTGGATACCGCCGAACAGGCCGAACGCTTCCGTCGCCGCCTGATCTCCGCCTGCATGCGCGCTCAAAACCATGACGATGTACAACGGCGCGTCGACATTACACTGATCGGCGCCGGTGCAACCGGCGTCGAACTGTCGGCCGAACTGCGCAATGCCGCCCAGGTTTTCGCCACCTACGGTCTGCATCATCTCGACCCGCGCAAGGATATCCGGATACGCATCATCGACGCCGCGCCACGAATACTTCCGGCGCTGCCCGAGCGCATCGCCAAGGAGGCCGAACGGCTGCTCGGGAAACTGGACGTCGAGGTGATCGTCGGCGAACAAGCCAGCGAAGTCCGCGCCGATGCCGTCGTCACCGACAGTGGCGCGGTCTATCCCTCCACCCTCACTGTCTGGGCCGCGGGGATTCGCGCACCGACCATCACCACAGCACTGGATGGTCTGGAAACCACCCGTAGCGGCCAACTCAAGGTCAAGCAGACCCTGCAGACCATCACCGACCCGAACATCTTCGCCTTTGGCGACTGCGCCAGCTGCCCGTGGCCGGCGGCCGACAGCGTCGTCCCGCCCCGGGCCCAGGCGGCAAACCAGCAAGCCACCTTCCTGGCCCGCGTCCTCCCCCGGCACCTGGCCGGCGAACCGTTGCCGGCCTTCGAGTACCGGGACTTCGGTTCCCTGGTGTCATTGGGCTCGTTCAGCGCCGTCGGCAGCCTGATGAGCACCCTCATGCGGGGCAGCTGGTTCATCGAGGGTGTCCTGGCACGCTGGAGTTACGCTGCGCTGTATCGCAGACATTTGATGGCCTTGCACGGCTTCACCCGCATGGCGCTGGACACCGTCGGGCAATGGCTGCGCGCCCGCACGGTGCCGCGGGTGAAGTTGCATTGATCAAGAGGACAGGGGCCACCGGTCGGGTACCCGCACTGAAGTAGCCTCCCCGGTTCGGCTCATGCCGGGTCAGACCGTCGGCAGCATGGATGCTGCCGTCGAGCGTACAGGGATGTATTCACAGCGCGTCTGACCCGGCATGACCCGAACCGGGGGGGCGGGGGGTCAGGTCAGAAGCCCGGCCAGTGCGGCAAACACAAT
>CBFGWV010000107.1:0-14360 GCA_965652545.1 uncultured Candidatus Competibacteraceae bacterium
CTGGACGGGATTCTCACCCGCTGGATACTGCGACCTTGCCAGGTCGCACTGTAAATACGTCCGTGTACGCTCGACGGCAGCATCCATGCTGCCGACGGTCGGCCCACGACCTACCGGCTCGGCCGCAGGCTCACAGCGGTGGCTGCCCAAGGCGAGGAGAGTGGATCAGACCCAACGTGCATCATGACCGCCTCTAAGGTGGGTGGTCGGTGCGGTCCATGGACAAGGGAGTGACGGACAGTAATGCTGAAAATAGTGCTTTATTCGGTCTCGGCGGTACTCGGTTTATTGCTGCTGTTTTTCCTGGATCTGAAATGGTCTTTCTGGGAGCCGTCCGATGACCGGGACTCAGGCCAAGCCTGTGAGGATGAGTGCGCGTTACAGCCAAGAGCGTTTCCAGCGATGTTTCAACGCATCCGCCCCGCAATCAAAGGCATGTGGTTTATCGAAATACCAGCGGGATACGAAAACCGATAGGTGAGCGCCGAGAAAAAGACCTCGAACAGCCACCGCAGTAAGCCCTCTGGGTTGGATGGGTCCGGGTCAGACCGTCGGCAGCATGGATGCTGCCGTCGAGCGTACAGGGAGGTATTCACAGCGCGTCTGACCCGGACCCATCCAACCCAGAGGGCGGGGGAAAGACGCAGACCCCAGGGAGCCACGCTCCCCGGGTCCAAGCGCCATTCAGAGAGTCCGACTCGCCCCAACGTCTCTCGACCTCAAGCCCGCGACGCGGCTCTGGGCCGGAGCAACCGCCGCGAGCTGGCAAAGTTCACCAGCATGCCGGCGATGCTGCCACCAGCCACACCCAGTACCGGGTATTGGTTCACCAACGCCACACCCCACACCAGCAGTGCGTACGTACCGTAGTTCACCGCACCGCCGATCACCATCAAGCCCATGTACTGAACCCACTCACGGCGCAAGCCCTCGCGCCGCTCACTGTGAAACGTAAAGTGCCGGTTGCACACCCACGTGGTGGTCGCCGCGGCCATAAACGACGGCACGCGCGCGAGGTACGGCCCGACACCCAACCACAGCAAGCCCATCAGAATGCCGGCATCGACCACAAAGCCCAGCGTCCCGACCAGACCAAAGCGGAAAAACTCGCCAAACAGCTTCACGCACGGCCCCGAGGCCCAGGAATCGACAGATAGAACAAACGCTTGAACTCGCGACGCCCACGCGTCACCGTGCTCAGAATCAGCCCGGACATCACACTGAACGCCGACAGAATCACCAACCCAGTGACCAGCACCGCCGTCGGAATACGAGGCACCAGCCCCGTATCGAGGTAGGTCACAAACAAGGGGATCGCGAGCGCAACAGCCAGAACCGCCAGAACAATCGCCAGCAGGCCAAAGAACTCCAGCGGCCGCTCCGCCCGGAACAGCTTCGCAATGGTCAGCAGGATGCGAAAGCCATCGCGGTACGTGTTGAGCTTACTCGTCGAGCCCTCCGGGCGAGCCTTGTACGGCGTCTCCACCTCGGCGATTGGCATGCGCAGCTCCAGCGCATGCACGGTGAGCTCGGTCTCCGTTTCGAAGCCCGCTGATAGCGCAGGGAACGACTTGACGAAGCGGCGCGAGAATACCCGGTAGCCGGACAGCATGTCGGTGAACGCGCGGCCGAAGATACGCGCCACAAACCCGGTCAACACCCGATTACCCAAGCGGTGACCCGACCGATAGGCAGCCTCCTCGGTATCCCGACGGGTCCCGACGACCATGTCCAAACCGCCTTCCAATAGGGCGGCGACCAACCGTGGCGCACTGGTGGCGTCATAGGTGTCGTCGCCATCGACCAACACATACACGTCGGCCTCCACGTCGGCGAACATCCTCCGCACGACATTACCCTTGCCGGGCCGGTCGACGAAGCGCACCACGGCACCGGCCTCGCGGGCGACCTCCGAGGTGTTGTCAGTGGAGGCATTGTCGAAAACATACACCGTGGCATCCGGCAGCGAGGCCCGGAAATCGTGCACCACCTGACCGATGGCAACCGCCTCGTTGTAGCAGGGGATCAGGACCGCGATGCGGTCGGAGAAACTGACGCTCACTGAGTACTCCTTGTTCCAGATTCGTCCGGTTGCAGCCGGCACAGCAGGAATTCCCCTTCGATCCACCGATCCATGGCCGGTACGAATGCCGTACAGCTGCCCATACGCAACCCGTACGCGGTCAGCGCCTGCTCCGCGGCCCAGGGCTCGTAGCTGCGGTAGATCAGGTACAACGGCCCCTGGTGCCCGGCGATGCGCTTCTGCATCAGGCGGTCGTACGCATGCGGCCTGTCGGACGGGCCAGTGAAATAACTCTGGATGCGCAACACCGGCACGCGGGGCGGCAACGCCGGGATGATATACGTCATGGGCTCGTAACCGGTCATCAGGACCATGCCGTCCTCAGCCACTGGCGGCAGTTCCACGCCGAAGGGATCGGGCCCCCAGGGCGCGCGCCCCCAGTTGCCCGGCTGCGTCAACATCAGGCACAGGGTCAGGAACAGTATCGCCAGCGCACTGCGGATACTGGCTATGGCGGTCAAGGCCCCGGTCAGGAGCACGATGGCGGCGGGGGCCAACAACTCCACCGGCAGCACGTAGCGATAGATGGCAAACAGTTTGAGCCAGACCAGCAACGTAACCCCGAGCATCGCCAGCAGGTAGCCGCCGGCGCGCGAGATGTCAGCACGACGGCGAATCGCTAATGCCAGCAGGGCGGCCACGGCGAGCAGCACCAGCATCGGCAGGCGTGGGTCGCGGAAGCCGACCTCGCCAATCTCCGTCGGTGCGTTGAACGGTGCAAACAACAGCTGAACGGCCTCGCCGAGCGACTGTGGCAGGAAGCGCGGATCGTTGTACGGCTCCGGCTGTGCCCAGGGCGACTTGAAGATCTGGTTGTAATACGGGAACAGCGGATTACCGAAACGCGACCACAGATGCCAGGCCCACCAGCCCCCCGTGACAGCGAAGCCCGCCAGCACACCCAAGCCGAAGACGAAGGCGCTGTTGAAGCGGCGCCAGAAATGGCCGGGCAGGGCAAAACAGGCGGCGCACAAGCCGACGCAGTACAAGACCATCGGCTGCTTCAGCCCGAAGGCGAAACCGGCCAGCAGCCCGGCCAGCGCCAGGCGGAGAAATCCAGGCGATACCGCGGCGCCCTTCAAACCACCCAAGACCAGCGCCAAGGCACTCAGAATGAGCAGCGACAACAGGTTGTCGCTGAACAAGGTGCCGACCTCGCTGAGCATCGCCGCCCCGAGCACACCCGTGACGGCGACGGCCAGGGCCCATAGCGGATGCTCGAATGGCGAGGTGTTCACCAGAACCTGACGGGCGACAAGATAGACCAGCAGGAGATTCAAGCCCTGCACGGCACCGATGACCGCCGCCACGCCCATGGCCGGCAAGACCTGGACCAATCCGTAATAAGGGAAGTACAGCGTAGGGTTGTAAAAAGTCGCGACATGGGCCGGCGCCACATCGAACTCCAACCGGCCGGTCAACCATGCCCAGGGGTTGTAGTAGTGATAGTTGCGCAGGTCCCATCCGGCATCCTGTCCCAGGTATACGGACAGGAGCGCGAAGGCGAGCGGGCCGGCCACCAGCAGCAGCGGCACCAGGACGCGATGGATTCGAGAAGGGGCCATGGGATGCGGGCTGTCGGTCGACGCGCGATAGGGCGCCGCGGAGTATAGCAGGGCAGTTTTGTTATCGGTCACGACATCCGTGTGTGGCGGCTTTTGGATAGGTAGGCAGTCTGGTCAAGCGCCGTTGAACCGGCGCTTAACCGCAAAATCGTCAATCCTTGAACAGGCTGTACACACCGCTGACACTGGCCTCGGCGAGCACATGCCCGGCCATGGCGGCTTTCACGTCCGCCGCGGTGAACCGCCCGTCGACCGGGAGTTTCGGGATATCCAACGCATACAACGTGAAGACATAGCGATGAACGCGCGGATCGTTCCAGGGCGGGCAGGGGCCGTCATAGCCGAAGTAGTCGCCCGCCATATCCGCGTCTGAGGCAAACCAGCCGGTATAGTCGTTGATCCCCTGGCGGGTGCCGCGGGGCCCCTCCGGCCCATCTTTGCCACCGGCGATGACGCCGTCGCTGAATTCGCCCACCTCGATCGGGCCGGAGGCCGGGTCCAGGTCGACCAGTACCCAATGGGTGAAGTCCGTCCGAGCGAGATCCGCCGCTACCGTCTTCCCCTCCTGATTGACATCGTCGCCCACGCTGGGCGCATCCGGGTCGATACACAGCACGACCAGCGAGCGGGTGCCTGCGGGCAGCTCGGACCAGGCAAGGTCCGGGTTTTGATTGCTGGCGAAGGTGACATGGGTGTCAGGGTCCGGTTTGCCGACTGCGTAGTGCTCCGGAATCCGTCCACCGTCGGGGAAGGCCTTGGTGGTAAGAATCATAAACAGTCTCCTGATCGGGTTCGATGGGGTGTTGCACAGGACAGCGGTCGTATCAGACAGATGACATCAGGGAAGTTTAGTCCGCACCATCAACCGAACAGCATCCGCGGCACCCAGGTTGCGATTCCCGGGAGACTCCATACCACCACGATGCCCAGCGCCTGAAGACCGATGAACGGCACCACGCCGGCGTAAATCTGCCAGGTGGTGATGGACTTCGGCGCCGCCCCACGCAGGTAAAACAGTGAAAAGCCGAACGGTGGCGTAAGGAAACTCGTCTGTAGGTTGATGGCGATGAGCACCGCCAGCCAAATCGGGTCGAACCCCATGACAATCAGGGCGGGCACCACCAGGGGTAGCAGGATCACGGAGATTTCGACAAAGTCGAGGAAGAACCCCAGCAGGAAAACCAACAACATGACGAACAGCAACGCACCGGTCTCGCCCCCGGGCATGCTGGCGATCAAGGTCTCGACCAGGTGATCGCCGCCCAGGCCGCGAAACACCAGCGAGAAGATGCTCGCGGCGATGATGGTGCCAAAGATCATGGCCGATACGGTCATGGTTTGGGTCAGTACCGGCTTGAGCACGTCCGCCGAGTGTGCGCGCCAGACGGCTTGAGCCAGCGCAGCGATACCCACCACGACCAGCGCCACGGCCAAGGCGCCGACCAGCCAGTCGCCCGCCGCGGCGTCCGATCGCTGCAAGCGCACTGGCCAGATGCTCGCCACCAGTACCAAACCGGCAAGGGCGACGCCGCCTCCTACCAGCAGGCGGCTCGAGCGTCCAGGCACTAGCCGCGCCCCACCCAGCAACAGCGCACCGACTGCGCCGACCGAGGCGGCCTCGGTCGGCGTGGCGATGCCACCGAGAATCGACCCGAGCACCGCAATCATCAGCAGGATCGGCGGCACCAGCGCCCGCATGACCTCGCGCAGGGGAGGCCGCTCGCCGACATCCATCAGCGCCGGTGCACAGGCCGGCTGCAGCCATGCCCGCCCCAGCATGTAGCCCATGTAGATGACCACCAGTGTCAACCCCGGCAGCAGCGCTGCCGCGAAAATCTGGCCGACGGAGAGGGTTTCGACGCTGAACTTGCCCTGTGCGTATTGCGCCTGCTGATAAGCGTTGGACATCACGTCCGCGAGGATGATGAGCAGCGTGGAGGGCGGGATGATCTGCCCCAGCGTCCCGGCCGTGCACACGACCCCGGCGGCGAGCTTCGGGTCATAGCCGTTGCGCAGCATGCTCGGTAAGGCGATCAGCCCCATGGCGACGACCGTGGCGCCGACGATGCCGGTGGACGCGGCCAGCAGGGCGCCGACGACGATCACCGCCACGCCCAGCCCGCCGCGCAGGCCGCCGAACAGGCGCCCCATGGTCTGCAGCAGGTCATCGGCGATGCGGCTTTTCTCCAGCACCACGCCCATGAACACGAACACCGGTATGGCGACCAGGACCTCGTTGGTCAGGATACCGTAGACCCGCTGCGCCAATGCCCCCAGCAGGCTCAGGTCGAACACCCCCAGGCTCGCCCCCAGCAGGGCGAACAGAAACGCCGTGCCTGCGAGCGTGAAGGTCACCGGGTAGCCCAGCAGAATACCGCCGCACAACGCGGCGAACATGAGGATGTCCAGATAGGCCGTCATGATGGGGCGTCATTCCCGTGGCGGATGCGAAGCGCGTCCCGCAGCAGACAAGCCAGACCCTGGATGATCAGCAGGACGCAGAAGGCGGGAATCAGCGACTTCAGCAGAAAACTCGCCGGGATGCCGCCGACGGAGATCGGTCCGTCCAGATTGACCCAGGCATTGCGCACGAACGGCCAGCTGTACCAGGCCAGCAGCACCATGGACGGCAGCAGCCAGGCCAAGGCGCCGAACAAGTCGATGAGCGCCCGTCCGTGTGCCGACAAGCGGCTATAAAACACATCGACGCGTACATGCTGGTCGACCAGCAGTGTGTAGCCGGCGCCCAACATGAACAAGGTCGCGTGCATATACAGCACACCTTCGCTCAAAAAGATGAAGCTCACACCGAACACGTAGCGCAACACCACAATGGCGAACTGCAGCAAGACCATGAGCAGGGCCAGCCAGCGAATGCCGGTGCCCACTGCGCGGTTGATGGATTCGAGCAAAGCAATCAGTCGTGTCATAGGGTCGGTACACGCGAGCGCGCCGGTCGGGAGAGACCGGCGCGTCTCGCTGTTTCGTTAGTCGCGGGGGTAGGTGTAGGCGAGGGCGCGGGCATTCATCTGCCCGTTATCGGCGTAGACCATGTAGTCGGCGATGCTGGCGCGGTAGGCGATGAAGCTCTCGACGATGCGGCGCACCAACTCGTCGTCATCCTCGCGTAGGTCAGCGATCACCTCGCCGGCGGCGTTGCCCAAGGCGACCAGAACGTCGTCGGGCAGTTGCCTCACCTGCACGCCGTGTTCGTTCACCAGTTGCGTGAGGGCTTGGGCGTGCTTGGTGGTGTACTCCGTCCACACCTCGTTGTACAAGGCATCGCACGCGGTTTTTACAACCTGCTGCAACTCGGTGGGCAAAGCGTCGTAGGCAGCTTTATTCACCGCGCATTCCTCGGCGGACGACGGCTCGCCAACCCCAGGCCAATAGTAATTCTTGGCCACCTGGTGGAAGCCCAGTGCGGAGTCGGTCCATGGGCCGATGAACTCGCCGGCATCCAGCGCGCCGGACTGCAGGGCTTGAAACATATCGCCACCGCCCATGGCCTGCACCGCCATGCCCACTTTGGCGCACATCTCGGACGCCAGGCCGGTGGTGCGGAAGCGCAGGCCCTTGAGATCGTCGACCGAGGCGATCTCGTTGCGGAACCAGCCCTGCCACTGCGGTCCGGAATTGCCGCACAGAAACGGCTTGAGATTGAAACGGGCGTAGATCTCGTCGTACAACGCCTGCCCGCCGCCATAGGTCAGCCAGCCGACCTGTTCGTCGGCGCGCAGTCCGAAGGGTTGCGAGCCGAACAACAGAATGCCGCGGGACTTTGAGCCCCAGTAGGCTGGAACAGCGTGATAGAGTTCTGCGGTGCCTTCCGAGACCGCATCGAACACCCCCGGCCCCGGTACCAATTCGCCGGCGGCGTACAAGGTGACCTTCAGGCGACCGCCGGACAACGCTGTAATGCGGTCGGCCAGCTTCTGCGCCGCGACCCCCGGCCCCGGAAGATTCTTGGGCCAGGCGGTGACCATCTTCCACTCGATGACATCCTGGGCGATGGTCGGTGCGGCAAAACCGGTGGCGACGACTCCGGCGGCGGCACCGGTCGATTTGAGAAACGCTCTACGCTTCATGCATATCTCCTCTGAATGAATTGGCTGGCATCATGCCGGTGCACGCGGAATGGCAAGCACCGTCGCAGCGACCGGCCCACACCATGATGCGTTCTATGATGTATCTGGATAATGCTTACACAGACGCCACGGTATGCACATACAAAACAACAAGGATGATCGTAGATGAGAACAGCGCCTGCGTATGCGCGAATCAAAGCGGACATTCTCGGGCGCATCCGCGCCGGCGACTGGCCGCCGGGGCATTTGCTGCCCGGCGAGGTCGAGTTGGCCCAGCGTTACGGCTGCGCCCGCATGACAGTCCACCGGGCGCTGCGGGAGCTGGCGGACGAGGGCGTTGTCGAGCGGCGCAAACGTGCCGGAACACGCGTGGCCATGCCGACCGGTCGCAGTGCGATGTTCGATATCCCGCGCGTGGATATGGAAATCGAGGCCATGGGGGCCAGCTACCGCTACGCCCGTCTGGCGCGGCGGCTGGAGACGCCGCCGGAGGCGGTACGCTCGAAGCTGGGTCTGCCCGAGGGCGAGCGCACGGTTCACCTGACCTGCCTGCACTTCGCCAATGAGGCGCCGTTTCAACTGGAAGAGCGCTGGATCAACCTTGCGGTCGCGCCACAGGCGGCGGACGAGCCGTTCGATACCCAGGGGCCGAATCTCTGGCTACTGGATCGGCTGCCATGGTCCGAGGTGGAGCATGTGGTCTCGGCGGTGAACGCCAGCATTCAGCACGCCCAGCGGCTGGAGCTGTCGCCGGGCGACGCCCTGCTGTTAGTGGAGCGGCGCACCTGGATCGAGCAGACCGTCATCACCTATGCACGCTTTTATCATCCGGGACGCTTCTACCGCTTGTACGCCAAAGGCGGCTACAGGGCGTAAGACGTCCCGCCCGTCAATACGACAGATAGGGAAACAGCCGTTTGCGCTCGTCCCCGGTCAAGCTGCGAACCCGCGCGATATTGCGCTGCGGAATCGCCTCGGGGTTGTCATAGCGGGCAAGCGCCGCATCGATGCTGGCCTCGCGGATAATGTGCAGGATCGGGTAGGGCGAACGATTGGTGAGGTTCTCATCGTCCCCCGGGGCGGTACCCTCGAACTGGTAGTCGGGGTGGAAGCTGGCCACCTGGAATGTGCCTTCCCAGCCCATGTGAACCAACCAGACGTCCACCGCATCGAGAAATCGATTGTACGCTTCGAACGTGGCCAGATGGGCCGGAATCACCAGCACGGTAGTCTCCACCTCAGCGGCCGGCGTCGCGGCCAGCATGCCGAGTTCGGCCTCCATCGCCTCCAGCACCGCCTCGTCGGTGCTGGCATCGGTCACCGTGATGCGCACCTGCCCACGGCGATAGGGCCCCGCTGCGAAGGGGCAGAGGTTGAGCCCGATGACCACGCTCTCCAGCCATCGGCGGACCGCGGCGTCCACATCGCTCATACGGGCGTCGCCATACGGCTGTCGATCAATCCAGCAGCTTGCCGGGGTTGAGGATACCGTCCGGGTCGAACACCTGCTTGATGGCCTTCAGGTACGCCCGTTCGGCCGGCGATCGGGAGTAGTGCAGGTAGGGCTTTTTGATCAGGCCTACACCATGCTCGGCCGAGATCGACCCCTCGTGCTCGGCCAGCGTGCGGAACAAGTGGTCGCTGACCCGCTCGCACTCGCGCTTGAAATCGTCCATCGACCAATCCTGCGGCTTCAACACGCTGATGTGCAGGTTGCCGTCGCCGATGTGGCCGAACCAGATCACCTCGAACTGTGGGTACTCGGTCGCGAACAGGGTATCCATGGCCGTGAGGAAGGCCGGTACACGGCTGACCCGGGTGGCGATGTCGTTCTTGTACGGTGTAAACGGGGCGATGGACTCGGTGATGTCCTCGCGCAGGCGCCACAAGGCCTGCGCCTGGCCCTCGCTCTGGCTGATGACGCCATCGCTGACCCAGCCGTTGTCGACGCAGGTCTCGAATGCCGCCAATGCCTGATCCAACGCATCGTCACGGATGTGTTCGAACTCGGCCAGGACGTAGTAGGGCGTGTCGGACTCGAACGGCCGGGCCACTCCTTTGGCCGTAACGTGGGCCATCGCCTTGTCGGTAAAGAACTCGAACGCGGTCAGGGCCAAGCGCTCGCGCAGCGCCTCGAACACGGCCATCACCCCGTCGAGGGCATCGATACCCAGCACCATGACGCTGAGCTCGCGCGGCGCCGGTGCAAGCCTCACCGTGGCCTCGACGATCAAGCCCAGCGTACCCTCGCTGCCGATCATCAGATGACGCAGGTCGTAGCCGGTGGCATTTTTGGTTAGGCCGCGATTGAGGTCCAACAACTCGCCACTACCGGTGACCACCTTCAGGCCGGTGATCCAGTCGCGGGTGAGGCCGTAGCGCAATACCTTGATGCCGCCGGCATTGGTGGCGATATTCCCGCCGATCTGGCTGGAGCCACGCGAGGCGAAGTCCACCGGGTAGCAACGACCCTGCTCGCGGGCAAACTGTTGCAGCCGCTCAGTGATGACACCCGGCCCGACAGTGACCGTGGAGTCGACCGGGTCGTACGCACCGATCGTGTTCATCCGGTCGAAACTGACCACTACCTCGCCCGCGGCGGCGACAGCGCCGCCGGACAGCCCTGTACGCCCGCCCGAGGGCACCAGCGCGATCCCACGGGGCCGTGCCCAGCCGACGATCGCCTGCACGGCGGCGATATCCCCGGGGAACAGCACGGCGGAGGGGGCGGGGCTGTGGAAACGCGTCCAGTCGCGACCGTGCTCAGTGAGTGTGTCGCTGTCGGTGGCAATGCGTAAATCCAAAGCCAATTCACTAAGCGCCGTCAAGGCGGCGTCGATTTCAGGTACGGTCATGTCGCTCGCGTTAAAGCAGTGGTGGGCATGTTGTGCAGCGCGGCAGTGTAGCGTATCGTTCCGCGCTCTGGGACCGATGAGCCCAATAGAACACCCGCCACGACACAACCGGTATCCATGAAGAAAACCTCGCTGCCCAAGGACGAGATCAAAATCCTGTTGCTCGAAGGCGTGCACCCGCGCGCCGTCGAATCCCTTCGCGCGCAAGGGTACTCCCAGATTGAGTACCATGAGAAATCCCTGCCCGAAGCGCAACTGTGCGATGCGATCCGCGATGCCCACCTCGTCGGCCTGCGCTCGCGCACCCAGATCACCGCCGAGGTGCTGGACGAAGCGCGCAAGCTCATCGCAGTCGGCTGCTTCTGCATCGGCACCAACCAGGTCGAACTGGTGCACGCGCAGAATCTCGGCATCCCCGTGTTCAACGCGCCGTACTCAAACACCCGCAGCGTCGCCGAACTGGTCCTGGGCGAGGCCATCATGCTGATGCGCCGCATACCGGAGAAGAGCGCGGCGGCACATCGGGGTGAATGGCTCAAGACCGCCTCCGGCGCGTTCGAGATCCGTGACAAGACCATCGGCATCGTCGGCTACGGCCACATCGGCACCCAGATCGGCCTGCTGGCCGAGGGGCTGGGTATGCGGGTGCTGTACTACGATATCGACAGCAAGCTGGCCCTGGGCAATGCCCGTTCCACCGGGTCTTTGGACGAGTTGCTGTCGAAGTCCGATGTCGTCACGCTGCACGTACCCGAGACGGGACAGACGCGCAACCTCATCGGTGCACGGCAACTGGCCAAGTGCAAACCCGGCGCCATCTTGATCAATGCCTCCCGCGGCACGGTGGTGGACATCGCCGCGCTCTGCGAGTCGTTGCGCGACGGCCGTCTCTCGGGCGCGGCCATCGACGTCTTCCCGGTCGAGCCCAAGAGTAATCAGGACGAGTTCCTCTCGCCGCTGCGCGAGTTCGACAATGTCATTCTGACGCCGCATATCGGCGGCAGCACGGTCGAGGCCCAGGAGAATATCGGGCTGGAGGTGGCCGATAAGCTCATCCGCTACAGCGACAACGGCTCCACCTTGTCGTCGGTGAACTTCCCCGAAGTCTCCCTGCCGCCGCACCCCGGCAGCCACCGCCTGTTGCACATTCATCGCAACGTACCCGGCGTGCTGTCCAAGGTGAACGATGCGTTCTCGCAGGGGCGCATCAACATCGATGCCCAGTACCTGCAGACCAACCCGACCATCGGTTATGTGGTGATCGACATCGACACCGATGAAGACACCGCGCTGAACGTACGCGAGCGTCTCTCGCAGATCGACGGCACCATCCGTACGCGCATTCTTTATTGAGGATCGCTGTACATAGGTGTCAGGGGCGGCATAATGCCGTCCCTGACGCCCTCATCGAGTCGACCCTTTGCAGCAGCCCCACCTGGAAATCATCCGCCACGACCCGCCGAGCGGCGTCAAGTCGCGGACTCCGTTGGTTTTCGTCCACGGTGCGTTTGCTGGAGCCTGGTGTTGGGCGGAGCATTTTCTGCCGTACTTCGCCGCCGCCGGCTGGCCGTCCATCGCCCTGAGCCTGCGCGGACACGGTGCCAGCGGCGGGCATGAAACCTTGGCGATGACCGGCCTGGGTGACTATGTGGACGATCTGCGTCACGTCATCGATGGCCTGGCACGCCCGGCCGTGCTCATCGGACACTCGATGGGCGGCATGGTGGTGCAGAAGTATCTGGGCGAGCATCAGGCGCCGGGCGCCGTGCTCATGGCCTCGGTACCGCCCTTTGGCCTCGCCTGGACCGGTGCCAGCCTGATGTTCACCGACCCACTGCTGTTCCAGCAACTGGGCCTGCTCATGACGCTTGGCCCGGAGTGGGGGTCGCCGGACACCCTGAAACGGGCCTTATTCTCCGACGATATGGACCGCGCGGATCTCGAGCGCTATTTCCACAAGTCGCAAGGTGAGTCGCACCGGGTGGTCATGGACTTGTCCGGCTGGGACTTGCCAAGGCGTCCACCGGCATCCGCGATGCCCTTGATGGTCATGGGTGCGGGCCGCGACAAGCTGGTGCCGTCGGCACTCGTGCGTGCGAGCGCCTACCAATTCAATCGCCAGGCCGTTATCGTACCGGGCATGGCCCACGCCATGATGCTGGAACGCAAATGGACGGTGGCCGCCGATCTGATCAGAGATTGGCTGATCCACCACTCGCTTTAAGCCAACGCAGGTACATGCCGTGTCGTTACGCGATCAGTTGCTCAAGGCGGGGCTGGTTTCCTCCGAGCAGGTGAAGCAGGCCGAGAAGAGCAAGAAAGCTCAGACTCACCAGGCCAAGAAAACCCGCAAGCCCGTGGACCCTGAGGCCGAGCAGGTTCGCCGTGCGCAGGAGGCCGAGGCCGCCGCCAAGCGCGAGCGCGACCGCCAACTGGAGCGCGAGCGTCAAGGCAAACGCCAGCAGCGCGAAGCCATGCTCAAGGCCCGTCAGTTGATGGACGCCCACCGGGTCAACGACCCTAAAGCCGAGCACAAGTACAACTTCAGCCACAACGGCAAGGTGATTCGCAGCGTGCGAGTGACCGAGTCACAGCAGCGGCTGCTGGGCATGGGCAAGCTGGGCATTATCCGCAATGACCGCGATCCCTACGATTATCCGCTTGTCCCGCGGGAGATCGCCGAGAAGATCCAGGCATTGGGTCCCGGCTGGGTGATGACCTTGCACGATGAGAACGACGGCTCCGACGACGACTGGCCGGCCGACTGGGTGTAGGAGCCTGTCGGACGCTCAGCCGCCGCGGGGCTTCAGTGCCCGTCGCATGTCCCAGGTATACAGTGCCAGCGCAATCCAGATGCAGGCGAACACCACCGCATGGGTGGTGGTGAACGCCTCGCCGAAGACGGTAACGGCCAGGATCAGTGCGCAGGACGGTGCAAGGTACTGAAACAGGCCGATCGTCGAATACTTCAACCGCCTGGCGGCGTTGGCGAACCACATCAGGGGCAGGGCGGTGACCCAGCCGGCCTGCATGATCAGAAACGCCCTACCGGCACCATCGGCGACAAACACCGACTCGCCGCGCAACTGCACCCAGACCAGATACCCCAGAGCGATAGGCAGCAACAGGACGGTCTCGACGGTCAGGCCCACCATACCGTCGACCGGCGCGGTCTTGCGCAACAGACCGTAGAAGCCGAAGGTGAAAGCGAGGATCAACGCCACCCAGGGCACCACACCCACTTGCAACGTGGCATAGAGCACACCGGCGGCGGCGATGCCCACGGCAATGTACTGAAGTCGGCGAAGGCGCTCGCCCAACAGCACCATGCCCAGCAAGACGTTGATCAAGGGGTTGATGTAATAGCCCAGGCTGGTCTCCAGCACGCGGCCGTTCTGCACCGCCCAGATGAACACCAGCCAGTTGACGGTGATCAAAGCCGCACTGGCGACCAGCACCTTCAGATGGGACAGGTTGGTCAGTGACAGGCGCACCGCGCCGAAGCGCTTGAACACCGCCAGCATGGCGGCTAGCACGACCACCGACCAGACCACCCGGTGCGCCACCATCTGCAGCGGCGGCACAAAGGCGGTGAGCTTCCAGTAGATCGGCATCAAACCCCAGGACACATATGCCAGCAACGCGTAGGTGACGCCGGCGGCGGTTTCATCCATGGGTGCGGCGGGCGTGACCGGTGTGCTGGACATGGCGAATCAACGACTCCGGGGGATGCGGCAGCGGCAAGGGTGCGGCCAGCACACTACGGCGG
>CBFGWV010000108.1:0-14346 GCA_965652545.1 uncultured Candidatus Competibacteraceae bacterium
TGAATTTCTCCAACACTTCTGGCGCATGCTCTTCCAGAAACCTGTAATGACTGCCGTATTCCTCGAAAAGCGATTCGGTATGTCGGTATTCATCTTCCCCGTAGGTGCCTTGTCCAGGGGAGTTGGTGAAGAAATTGTAGTTCTTCAGATCCTCGACGCTGAGGTCCAGCTGAAAATCCAGGAACGTCCGATGGTTGTTGAGTTCGGACCGATAAAATGTATCTTCCGGGTTGAGCTCGTAGCCCCCATTCAATTCGTAGTAATCCAGTTCGCCCAGTTCATCGATCGCTTCCTCGGCCGCGGTCTCGAATGCCTCATTCGCGGCGTCCCGCGTCGTCCGTGCGCTCTCCATGTTTTGATGCGCCTGCGACACGGTGAGAGGGTCGGCGTTGGCGCGAAGTGCCATAGTCATGTGTGCGGTTTCCTTCATGAATTTGTCCGAATCAGCGGCGCGCAGGTTGAAGGTCACAGCAAGCAGCGACAATCCAACTTTGGTATCACATCGCGATGAACAAGAAGAATATCTGCCGCTGGGCCTGATGGCAGATGAATTATTTCTTTGAGCTTGGTCGGCAGGGGCTATTATTACCTTTCCTTATTCACCGGGGGGATGACGTCATTGGAAAATATTACAACGCTTCAAGCAATGCGGTAGCGCTTGAAGTACCGATCGACCGGTGTGCCGTCGGCCAACGGCTGTGCTTTGGCGATGTTGTAATCCTGGAACCCCATCTTCGTGTAGAAGGCCAAGCCTCCCGTGTTGTCGGCCCGGATCGTGGCATTGATGACGGTCAGGCCCAGTTCGCGGGCGCGCGAGAGTGTCGCCGCGAAGAGAGCCGTCCCAACGCCCGGTACTTTTGGCTCGGGTCGGGCGAAGGTGGCGATATCCGCCCATCGGTCGGGCAGTTCAGGGTGCCGGTCCAGCGCCTGGAAGCCCAGTACGAGCCCTGTTGTTGCATCTTCGGCCATCAGACAGGACAACACCCGCGGGCCGTGGATGAACCACTCGCCGAATGTGGCCTCGCTCAGTGGCTGCTCCATGGCCGTCGTTCCGCCGATGCGGATGATGGTGTTGAGCAGCACGCACAGTGGCCGGGTGTCCGCCACAGTCGCGGGGCGGATGATGAACGCATGGGCGGCGTCAGTCATGAGGCTCGGGGGTGGCAGACGTCGAATCCGGATTCTATCCCGATTGAGAAATATTCTGCCCGCCCCTGCGGGGAAAGTTTTTATTTTGGTTTCCCCGTTTGGCGAAATACTTCGGTATGAAGGCCGCTTGCGAGGCAATATACCGATCTCTACGCTAGACGCGCTTTGCATCTATTATGGAGTTGAGTTTGTGGGTAACGATGCCGTAAACCCTTATCGAGTCCAGAGCGACGATACTGGTGGCCTTTATCAGATAATCGTCAAGGATGGGAAGGGCACAGTTCAGCAATGGCTGGGTGCTGTCGAGCATGTCAAGGAAAATGGCCATGCCGACCCGAATATCATTCATGCTGGCGAGATACTGATGCTGCCTGTACCAAAAGAAGTCGTCGAGCGGGCGGCCGCGGGCGACCAGAACCCATTGTCCTATGGGGATGCCGAAAACGACGACCAGGACGGCGGTGACGGCCACGGACCTTCGGACGGTGCGCAAGAACAACCGGATGACGTCGACATCGCGATCTGCAACATTCTTGGGCTCTGTGACATGCCTACATAAACGCCCGAGCCACGAAAACAATGTGACCGGTTTGTCGGAGGCCGGTTTTCTCGGGCGTCTTAAGAGGTAGTCACGGTCATCGTGGGCCGTGGTCAGACCCGAATCCGGAGGAATACATGCTCAAGACTCAAAAGATCACGCCATGTTTGTGGTTCGACCGGCAGGCCGATGAGGCGGCGGCGTTTTACGTCGGCATCTTCGAGAACTCGCGTATCACGGACACGACCTACTACGGCGAGGCGGGTCAGGAGGTTCACGGTATGCCGCCGGGCACGGTGCTGACCGTGGCCTTCGAGCTCGAAGGCCAGCCGTTCACCGCGCTCAACGGCGGTCCCATGTTCAAGTTCACCGAGGCGATCTCATTCCAGATCGGCTGTGAGACGCAGGAGGAGGTGGACCACTACTGGGACAGGCTCTCGGCCGGTGGCGACCCGAACGCGCAGCAATGCGGGTGGGTGAAGGACAAGTACGGCCTGTCGTGGCAGGTGGTGCCGAACATCCTGCCGAAGCTGCTGGCCGACCCGGACGCGGCAAAGGCGCAGCGGGCCATGGCGGCCATGATGCAGATGAAAAAGCTCGACATCGCCGCGCTCAAGCGGGCGGCGGAGGGTTGATCAGGGCGAGTGGCGCTTCGGCGTTGCTGGTCTGGCGGCTGGTGGGTATCGCTTCGCGCCACCCACCCTACATTGGACTTGGCCGGCACCCACGTTTGACTTGGCTGGTGCTTAGCAATCGAGGGTTTGCTGGCGCTCCCATTCGGTGAGGTGGCGGCTGTACTCGTTCCACTCGGCCAGTTTGATTTTGACGTAGGCGCGGCAGAACTCGCCACCCAGGGCCTCGCGCAAGACGTCATTGGCCGCGAATGCGCGGATGGCGTCGATGAGGTACACCGGCAGCCGCTTTACACCGTCAACGGTGTGCCCCTGGCTGTACATGTCGATGTCCAGACGCGGGCCGGGGTTGCGGCCGCCGGCGATGCCGTCCAGCCCGGCGGCCAGGTTCACCGCCTGCAACAGGTACGGGTTGACGGCACCGTCGGCCTGGCGAAACTCGAATCGGCCGGCATCGGGTACGCGGACCATGTGGGTGCGGTTGTTGCCGCTCCAACTGATGGCGTTGGGTGACCAGGTGGCGCCGGATGCGGTCATGGGCGCGTTGATGCGTTTGTAGCTGTTGACGGTGGGGTTGGTGATGGCGCACATGGCCTCGGCGTGGTGCAGCACGCCGCCGAGCAGGCGATATGCAAGCCCCGATAGCCCCAACTCGTCGCCCTCATCCAGGGTGAGGTTGGTCGTGCCGGTGGCGTCCCACAGCGACAGGTGGATGTGGCAGCCGTTGCCGGTCAGGTGCATGAAGGGTTTGGGCATGAAGGTCGCCCGCAACCCGTGTTTCTCCGCGATGGAGCGCACCATGAACTTGAAAAACGCGTGACGATCGGCAGTGACCAGGCAGTCGGCGTAGCCCCAGTTCATCTCGAACTGCCCGTTGGCGTCCTCGTGGTCGTTCTGGTAGGGCGCCCAGCCCAGGGCGAGCATGGCGTCGCAGATCTCCGACACCACGTCGTAGCGGCGCATCACGGCAGACTGGTCGTAACAGGGTTTGCTGGCGGTATCGAGGGTGTCCGATACGTCCGTGCCATCGGGGTTGATCAGGTGGAACTCCGCCTCCACACCGGATTTCGGGCGATAGCCCAGGGCGGCCATCGCCTCGACGGTACGCTTCAGAACCTGCCGCGGTGCTTGTGCCATGGGTTTGCCGTCCATCCACAGATCGCAGGCCACCCAGGCGACATCGGGCTTCCACGGCAGCGTGACGACGGTGTCCGCATCGGGTACCGCGAACATGTCCGGATGGGCGGGGGTCAGGTCCAGGTACGTGGCGAAGCCGGCAAAGCCGGCCCCGTTCTTCTCCATGCCGGCGACGGCCGCGGTGGGCACGAGTTTCGAGCGCTGCACCCCGCGCAGGTCGGTGAAGTTGAACAGGAAGTACTTGATCTCGTGATCGCTGGCGAAGGCTTGCAGCGTGCTGGTCATCGTGGCATCCCCGGATGGTTGGGTGGGCGGGTGCGAGTCGCGCCTTACGGGTTACCAGCCGGGAATCCAGTCCGTACCGGCCAATGGGACGCGCGCCATGGCGGCGGCTTCGATGGTCAGCGCGGCCAGGTCTTCCGGTTCCAGGTTGTGCACGTGCGACTTGCCGCAGGCGCGCGCCAGGGTCTGGCATTCCAGGGTCAGCGTGGCCAGGTAGTTCTGCAGCCGTTGCGCGGCCAGCACCGGGTCCAGGCGGGCCTCCAACTGCGGGTCCTGAGTGGTGATGCCCACCGGACAGCGCCCGGTGTGGCAGTGGTGGCAGGCACCGGCACGGGTGCCCAGGGCGGCGTAGTCCGCCTCGTGGATGGGCGCGTTGCAGTTGAGCGCCATCAGCGCGGCCATGCCGATGGATACGGCGTCCGCACCCAGCGCCAGGGCCTTGGCCACGTCGCTGCCGGTGCGGATGCCGCCGGAGACGATCAACTGCACCTGGCGGTGCATGCCCAACTCCTTCAGCGCGTCGACGGCCTGGCGCACCGCCGGCAAGGTGGGGATGCCCACGTCCTCGATGAAGCAGGTCTGGGTGGCGGCGGTGCCGCCTTGCATGCCGTCGATGACGATGACATCGGCACCGGCCTTCACCGCCAGCATGGTGTCGTATTTGGTACGGGTGGCCCCGACCTTCACATAGATCGGCTTCTCCCAGCCGGTGATTTCGCGCAGCTCGAGGATCTTGATCTCCAGATCGTCCGGGCCGGTCCAGTCGGGGTGGCGGCAGGCGCTGCGCTGGTCGATGCCCTTGGGCAGCGTGCGCATGGCCGCGACGCGGTCGGTGATCTTCTGCCCCAGCAACATGCCCCCGCCACCGGGTTTTGCGCCCTGGCCGACGACGATCTCGATGGCATCGGCACGGCGCAACTGGTCCGGCTCCATGCCGTAGCGCGAGGGCAGGTATTGGTACACCAATGTCTTGGACGATTGGCGCTCCTCGTCCGTCATGCCGCCGTCGCCAGTGGTGGTGCTGGTGCCCATGGCCGTGGCCGCCAGCCCCAGGGCCTGTTTGGCGTTGGCCCCCAGGGCGCCGAAACTCATGCCGGCGATCGTGATTGGGATCTTCAGTTCGATGGGTGTGCGGGCATGGCGGGTACCCAGCATCACAGTGGTGTCGCAGGTCTCGCGGTAGCCCTCCAGCGGGTAGCGCGACACCGATGCCCCCAGGAACACCAAATCGTCGAAGGAGGGCAGGGCACGCTTGGCGCCGGAGCCACGGATGTAATACAGCCCCTCGGCCGCCGCGCGCTGGATCTCGGCGATCACATGGGGCGGGAAGGTGGCGGATTCGCGGATCTTGCGTTCGTCCATCGTCATCGCCTCTGGTAAGTGCGCCTAGTAGTGCGCCAGGTTGCCGACGTTGAAGTGGTACAAGCGGCGCGCCGAGCCGTAGCGGCGGAAGCTCGCCGGGTCGGCGTCCAGACCTGCGCGCGTCAGCAGCGTGTGCACGATGGCCACATGTTCTGGGGTCATGGGTTTCTCGATGCAGTCCGCACCCAGGCTCTCCACCCGCCCGCGGACGTACAGCCTGGCCTCGTAGAGCGAGTCGCCGAAGTGCTCCCCGGCATCGCCGCAGACCACCAGGTGGCCGGCCTGCGCCATGAACGCGGACATATGACCCACCGAGCCGCCGACGACGATGTCCACGCCCTTCATGGAAATGCCGCAGCGGGCGCTGGCATCGCCGTGGATGACCACCAACCCGCCGTGGCCGCTGGCCGCGGCGGACTGGCTGGCGTAGCCGGTCACCCGCACGCTGCCGGACATGATGTTCTCGGCGACGCCGACCCCGGCGTTGCCCTCGATGGTGACCTCGGCGGCCTGGTTCATGCCGGCGCAGTAGTAACCGGCGTGGCCGCGCACGGTGACCGCCAGCGGGTGGGTGAGACCGGCGGCGATGGCGTGGCGGCCGCGCGGGTTGACGATGTCGTACGCGGTCTCACCGCTGCCGCCGTCGCCTTGTTGCAGGCAGCGATTGACCTCGCGCAGGCTGAGCGTATCCAGGTCCAGTGTCGGCACGGTCAGGCCCTCCCCCAGCTGTAGACGGTGGCCGGTTTGGGCTCCCATACGGTGGCCTGGCTCACCCCCGGCAGGCGCGCCAGGGCGCGGTACTCGGTGGCCATGGCCACCCAATCGTCGGTCTCGGCCATGATGGCGTGCTTGCAGGCGATGGGGTCGCGCACCACGCAGAAGCCCTCGCGGGTGCCCACGGCAAAGGTGAAGAAACCGTCCAGGTCCTTCAGCCCGGCCTCCAGCGCGTCGGACAGGCTCGCCCCCTGGCGCAGCCGCCAGGTGAGATAGCCGGCGGCGACCTCGCTGTCGTTTTCGGTCTGGAAGCGGATGCCGGCATGGCGCGTCAGCCAATCCCGCCACAAGTGATGGTTGGACAGCGAACCGTTGTGCACCAGGCACAGGTCATCGCCGGTGTTGAAGGGGTGGGCGCCCTCGGTGGTGACGGCGCTTTCGGTGGCCATGCGGGTGTGGCCGATGGCATGGGTGCCGCGCATGTCGGCGACCCCGAAACGCGCCAGCACGGCCGTCGGCAGGCCGACCTCTTTGTAGATCTCCAACGCATGCCCTGAGCTCATGATGCGCACCTCGGACCGGTGACCCTCCACCCAACCGCGCAGGTCGGTGTCGGTCTCGCGGGTGCTGAGAATGGCGTGTGTGGCATTGCGCCGGGTGCTGACGCGGGTGCCCAGCGCCGCGCCCGCCTCCGCGGCCAGGCCGTCCCAGTCGAAGCCCGGCAGCGGTGAGTACAAGCTGATCTTGCTGCCGATATCGGGCTGGTCGTTGTAGACGGCGATACCGGCGCTGTCGGGTCCGCGCTCGGTCATCTCCACGAGCATGGGGCAGAACAGGCGGCCCAGGGCGTCTTGCAGCTCGGGGTTCTTCAGGTACAGCCCGACGATTCCACACATGTCCGGTCCTCAGCCCATGGCATGGCTGAGACTTTATCGTAGGGAATATTATTTTCCTACAACGATGTCGCTAATCGGTCCGTGGGTAGGTAATGATGGACAAGTAGCGGCAGGGCAGGGTGATGAGCTCGATCGGCCCATGCGGGGCGATGGCATCGAAGAACAGCGAGTCCCCGCGGGTCATGCGGAAGGTCTGCGCCCCGTGGCGGTAGACCAGTTCGCCCTCGAGCATGTAAATGAACTCCACCCCCTCGTGCTGGAAGTCGCCGTAGACCTCGGACCCCTCGCCCAGGGTGATCATGTACGGCTCCATGCCGACCAGCCCGCGCACGCCGTGGCCCAGCAACTCGTACACGTGGCCGGCGCGGGTGCCGCGGCGGTCGATCTCCAGCCCCTGGCCGGCGGGTACGAAGGACACGTCACGGCTTTTCTCCAGCGGTGCGAACAGCACCGACAAAGACACCCCCAGCGCCTCGGACAGTGCGGCCAGGGTGGCCAGCGACGGCGAGGTCTGGCCGTTTTCGATCTTGGACATCATCCCCTGCGACACCCCGGCGCGCTGGGCCAGGGCGACCAGGGTCATGTTGGCGCGACGACGGTGCTTGCGGATCTCCGCGCCGATGTACTTCTCCAGCCCGTCGCCCGGCGGCCCGGCGGTGGTGTCGGGGATCAAGCCCAGGGCCTCGGCGTCCTGGTGTTCTCTGCTGGCCATGGGGCCGGTCTCCTGCGCTCTTGCCGGTGCGCCTCAGGATAGCGACGTTCAGGCCGTAGCGTCCGACTCCTCGCCCACCGTCGCCGGCACTTGTTCCAGCAGCCAGCGCCGGAACGCGACCGTCTTGGGGGCGTCCGCAGTGGTATTCGGGCTGGCCACCCAGTAACAGAATTCGACTGGAAAGGAGACATCGAAGGGCTTGACCAACCGACCGGTGCGCAAGTCGTCGGCGGAAAGCACGCTGCTGATCAGCGCCACGCCACGCCCATCGATGGCGGCTTGTATCAATAGCGAACACGATTGCCCGGTGAAGGCTGCGCTGTACTGAACCGGCAGATCCCCGAGCTTCGCGGCATTCAACCACATGGGCCAGTCGGGCCAGGTGGGATAGTTCGGATCCCATAACCGGCGAAGCAGCGTGTGGTGGCGCAAGTCGGCCGGCACCCTCAAAGGATGCGGACCCTTGAGCAGTTCGGGGCTGCAGACCGGGTCTACCGTCTCGGGCAGCAGGCAGTCCATGCGCAGGTCAGGGTAGCCGTCGCCGCTGCAATAGCGGATAGCGATGTCCACTTGTTCGCGGGAGAAGTCCACCACACGGGCGGTGGCGTCGATACGCACGTCGATACCCGGGTGGGCTTCGCGAAAGCCATCCAGCCGCGCCACCAGCCACTTGCCGGCAAACCCCGGCTCCACGCTGACCACCAGCGGGCGATCGGCGTTGCGACGATGAAATCCGTCCACGGCATCGTGCATGCGTGCGAAGGCGTCCTGCACGCCCGGCAACAGCGCCCGCCCGGCCTCGGTGAGTTCGATCGCCCGATTCAGGCGCACGAACAACACCGCGCCAAGATGCTCTTCCAGGGCTTTGACCTGATGGCCGACCGCCGCGGAGGTGACGTGCAGCTCCTGCGCAGCGGCGCTGAAGCTCAGGTGCCGTGCCGCGGCTTCAAACGCACGCAGGGCATTCAACGAGGGGAAATGGGTTCGCGGTCCGTTCATTAAAGAAAAACTTTATCGGCAGAGAAAACATGTCGTTTGTGACAAGCCAAGCATAGGCCGAAAATTCTATCCACGACAGCGAATTGCGGAAGCAATCGCAAAGACCACGGGAATGGAAAGCCCATTTTGGCTTGAGGAAAACTGTCATGAATACGCGCTTTGCCGAGACCGACTTCGACGCGCGCCGGGCAGCGGGTTCATCGTCCCGCATTACGCCGGTGGCGCGGCTACTTCACCTATTGACAGCCTTTGCACATGGCCTGCGTCAGCCGCTCGCCCGCTTCCGTCGTCGCCGCGAGTCGATCCGGGCCTTGAGCCGCCTCAATGACCGTCAGCTTCGCGATATCGGTATCGAGCGCGATCGCATCGCCGATGTCGTCGACGGGCTGGCGCGTCGCTAGCCATGCGTGATCTGCGAGAGCTTGAAACCGGTCAAGTTTCTCGATGTAGGATGGGTTGAGCGTAAGCGATACCCATCAGCCGCACTTGACCGAAGTCGCGTCCCTCATTAATGGTCGCCGCCGCTCCATGATGGGTATCGCTTACGCTCAACCCATCCTACATATCGTTGTCCATGGCCCTCGACGGTTTGGGGCTCAGGCGGGCCGGCGGCGGGTGGCCAGCAGGGCCAGCGCGCCGGCCAGCAGCCCCCAGAATGCCGAGCCGATACCCAGCAGCGACAGCCCCGAGGCGGTGACGAGGAAAGTGATCAAAGCCGGCTCGCGCACCGTCTCATCACCCAAGGCGGTGGCCAGGCTGTTGCCGATGGTGCCCAGCAGCGCCAGCCCGGCGATGGCCAGCACCAGGGCCTGCGGAAACGCCAGGAACAAGGCCCCGACCGTGGCGCCGAACACGCCGAGGACGAGGTAGAACACCCCTGCGGCCACACTGGCCAGATAGCGCTTGTCGGGATTGGGGTGGGCCGAGTCGCTCATGCAGATGGCCGCGGTGATCGCCGCCAGGTTGAAGGCGTAGCCGCCGAAGGGCGCCAGCAGCAAGGTGGTGATGCCGGTCCAGGTGATGATCGGCGAGATCGGCGCCTGGAAACCGGCCGCGCGCATGACCGCCACGCCGGGGATGTTCTGCGAGGCCATGGTCACTACGAACAAGGGCACGCCCACGCCGATGAGCGCCTGCCAGGAGAACGCCGGCATCGTGAACACCGGCGCCGCCACGGTAAGGGTCAAGGCGCCGGTATTCATCAACCCCAGGCCATAGGCCAGAGCAAGCCCCAGGCCCAGCACCAGCATGATGGCGTAGCGCGGCACCTGGCGGCGGGCGATCAGGTAGGCGACGAACATCGCGCCCACCAGGATGACCTCCGTCTGCATGGCCACGAACACGTCCAACCCGAAACGCAGCAGCACACCGGCCAGCATGGCCGCGGCAATCGGCAGGGGGATGCGGTTGATCGCGCGCTCGAACGCACCGGTCGCCCCGCTCACCGTGATCAGCAACGCCGAGAACAGAAACGCCCCGATGGCCTCAGCCATGCTCAGGCCGGGCAGGCTGGTCACCAACAGTGCCGCCCCGGGTGTGGACCAGGCGGTGACCACCGGTACCCGGTAGCGCAGTGACAAGCCGATGCAGGTCACGCCCATGCCCAGACCCAGCGCGATCATCCACGAGGCCAGTTGCGCCGCCGTGGCGCCGGCGGCGGTGGCCGCCTGGAAGACGATGGCCGCCGAGCTGGTGTAGCCCACCAGCACGGTGATGAACCCGGCGGTGATCGCGCCCAGCGGCAACCCGCCGTCGCGGGTGAGTGTGGCGTCGTGGACATCGGACATGCCGGCCATACTCCTGCATCGGTGTGATAGCGCGACAGGCTACGGTGGCGTGTGTAGCCTGTGTAGGTACAGAACCCTGTTACTTGTATCGGTGCAGATGCGCGAGACGGCGGACACAGACCCTCTTTACCGACGCCTGGCGGACGAACTGGCCACCGCCGTGCGCGCCGGCAGCCTGCGCCCGGGGCAGCGGCTGCCGTCCATCCGCGCGCTGAGCCGGCAACGGCAGGTCAGTGTGTCCTCGGTGCTCGGCGCACTGCGCTGGCTTGAGCGCGAGGGCTGGGTGGAGGCGCGGCCACGCTCGGGGTACTTCGTGCGCCCGCGGCCCGCGGCGGCCATGGGTGTCCCTCCAGCGGCGGCCACGATTCCGCTGGAAGGGACAGCCGAACGCGTCTACCGCATCTTCAAGGCCGGGGTCGAGCAGGACTTGGTACCCCTGGCTGCCGCGTTTCCAGGCCCCTCGCTGTACCCGCACAAGGCGCTCGCCCGTCATCTTCAACAGGTGGTCCGCCAGCGTCCGGAGGTGTTGACCACCTACCTGGAAAACCCCATCGGCGAGCCGGCGCTGCGGCAGCAGATCGCCCGCCGCACGGTTGCGCTGGGCTGCCCGCTGGGCGCCGATGAGCTGATCATCACCAACGGCTGCACCGAGGCGGTCAACCTCGCCCTGCAGTTGGTCACCCAAGCCGGCGATGTGGTTGCCGTGGAGTCGCCGACGTACTTCGGCATCCACCAGATTCTCGAGTCCCTGCGCCTGCGGGTGCTGGAGTTGCCCACTGACCCTATCGAAGGCGTGTCGCTGGATGCCCTGGAAGCCGCCACCCGCGTGCCCGGCGCGGTGAAGGCCTGCGTTCTGGTGCCGAACTTCAGCAACCCGCTGGGCGCGGTGATCCCCGATGCCCGCAAGGCGGCCATCGTCGACCTGCTGGCCGGCCGCGAGGTGGCGTTGATCGAGGACGACGTGTTCGGCGACCTGTGCCACAGCGGTCCGCGGCCTGCGTTCATGAAGCAATGGGACACCCGCGGCCGGGTGATGACCTGCGGCTCGCTGTCCAAGGCGCTCGCCCCGGGTATGCGCATCGGTTGGCTGGTCCCCGGCCGCTATCTGCACCCGGCCCGTCTGCTCAAGGCGCAGCGCACCGTGTCCACGGCGGCGGCGCCGCAACTGGCCCTGGCGGCGTATCTCGACGGCGGCGGTTTCGAGCGTCATCTGGGCCGGTTGCGTCCGCGCCTGGCGCGGCAGGTGGCGCAGATGGCCGAGGCCGTGCGGCGCCGCTTTCCCCCCGGCACGGTAGTCGGCGAGCCGCGCGGGGGCTTTCTGTTGTGGGTGCGTTTGCCGGGGCCGGTCGACGGCGACGTGCTGTCCGAGCGTGCCCTGGCGGCGGGCATCGCCGTGGCGCAGGGGTCGCTGTTCTCGGCAACCGACGAGGCCCGCTACTGTATACGCCTCAACTGCGGCCATCTGTGGACTGCGCGTATCGACCAGGCGATCACGACGCTGGCTCGGCTGGCGGCAGGGTAAAGATAAAGCGGGCGCCGCCGCTGTAGGTAGTGTCCAGCCAGATCCGCCCGCCGTGGCTTTCGACGATACGGCGACAGACCGACAACCCGATACCGCTGCCGGGGTATTCATCGGCAGCGTGGAGGCGCTGCAGCATTGCGAACACCCGCTCGGCGTAGCGCGCTTCGATACCGATACCGTTGTCGCTGACCGAGAAGGTGACGATATCGTCGTCGCGTCGGGCCTCGATGTGGATCCTCAGCGGCTGCCCGGACCGGTACTTGAGGGCATTGTCGATAAGGTTCTGGAACACGCGCACGAGCAGGTCGGCCTGGCCGCGCACGGCGGGCAATGGATCGCAGGTCACCGTCGCATTGGCATTATCGAGTACCGGCTCCAGATCGGCCAACGCCTCGCGGACAACGGTTTCGCTGTCGACGGAACCCGTCGTCGGCAGCGTGTTGGCCAATTGCGCGAACTCCAGCAAGGCCTGGGTCAGCCGCCGCAGCCGTTGAGCGCTGTACTCGATTCGTCGCAGATGCCTACGGGATGTGTCGGTCAGGACGTCCGCAAGCTCGTCCTCGAGCTGTTCGGTGAGCAGGCCGATGTGACGCAGCGGCGCTTGCAGGTCATGCGAGGCGATCACGGAGAACTGGCGCAAGATCTCGTTGGATTGACGCAGGGCCTCGGTTCGCTCGTTGACCCGCAGCTCAAGCGACTGGGTCAGTGCCTTGAGTTCGCGCTCGGCCTCGATACGGCGTTCGATCTCCTCCTGCAGTTCGCGGTTCTTGTCCTCCAACTCGCCGCGTGTGGGCATGGCCAGTGCCCGGGGCAGCAAGGGCCAGAGCACGATCGCCGTGGCCATGGACACCGCGCCGGTGGCGAGTTTCGCCATTCCCTCCAGCAGGTAGTACGGCTGCCAGATGACGAGAATCGAGAACAGGTGAGTGATGCCGCAGAGCACGATGAACGCAGTGAACAGGTACAGCACAGGGCGGAATGTCGGGTCCGGTCGGCGTATGGCGAATACGGCCAGCACCAGCGGGATGGAGAAGTACGCCGCCGCGATGAAGATGTCTGCGATGACGTGCAGCCAGAGAATCTCCGGTTGCCATAGGAAGCAGATGCCGTGCGGCAACAGTTGAGTCATGCATGCTCCCGATTGCCTAATACCAACACCATACGGTGGAGAATAGACCGCGGGGGTGTTTGCGGCACCGAACGGGTACTGCGTCACACATCCGGTGTGCACAGGTGTGGAAGATGGCGATGCGCTACCGTATCGTGCCCAGCTTCACTGACAAGGCGATTCGTCCATGGCCGTCACAGCCGCTACCGTACCCGCAAGCCCCCAAAGCGCCGCCCGTGCGGCCCTGTGGATGACTGGCGCTGTGGTCTCGTTCTCGGCCATGGCTGTCGCCGGTCGCGAGATGTCGGTGCAGCTCGATACCTTCGAGATCATGCTCTACCGCTCATTCATCGGGCTTGTCGTGGTGCTGTCGGCGGCGCTGTGGTCGGGCCGTCTGGCCACCATCCGCGCCCGCCGCATGGGTGTGCACCTGACCCGCAACCTGTTTCACTTCACCGGGCAGAACCTGTGGTTCTACGCCGTGGCGGTCATCCCGCTGGCCCAGGTGTTCGCCCTGGAGTTCACCACGCCGATCTGGGTGGCCATGATCGCGCCTTTCGTGCTGGGCGAACGCATGACACGCTGGCGCGCGCTGGCGGCGGTGGCAGGCTTCATCGGCGTGTTGCTGGTGGCCCGGCCGGGCATGATCCAACTGGTGCCGGCGCATGCCGCGGCCTTGCTGGCGGCCTTGGCGTTTACCGGCTCGGTGCTCAGCACCAAGCACCTGGCACGCACCGAAAGCACGTTCTCCATCCTGTTCTGGATGACGACCATGCAACTGATCATGGGCCTGGTCTGCGCCTTGCCCGGCGGTATCGCCGTGCCGACGCTGTCGGCGCTGCCGTGGGTGGTGCTGATCGGCATCTGCGGCTTGTCGGCACACTTCTGCATCACCAGCGCGCTGCATTGCGCGCCGGCTTCGGTGGTCTCGCCCATGGACTTCGCGCGCCTGCCGGTGATCGCCGTGGTGGGCATGCTGCTCTACGGCGAGCCGCTGGAGGTGGCCGTATTCGTCGGTGGCGCGCTGATTCTTGCCGGTAACCTGCTCAACCTGCGGGCCGAGCGGCGGCGGCTCACAAGTCGTGCTGAACCTTGAGGTCGGAGACCTTCTCCTCCACCTCGTCGGTGAGATCCAGCGCCATGACCTGCGTCATCCACGTCAGCAGGGCGGTGCGCTCCTCGCTGCTGAGCGACTCTGTTGCCATAGCCGCCTCGGCCACCTGGACCAGCGTGGACTCGTTGACCGTGCCGGAGGCGTCGAACAATGGAATGGACTGAAAAGTGAAGTCACTCATCTAGCGTCGCCCCCACGGCACTGCGGCACGAGACCGGTTGTCGATAGCGCTGATGGTAAGCCGACTCGATCGGCGCAATCGTCACAAGTTGCAAACCCGGGTTCGCGAGGGCTTGCGAACCGCGGCGGCAACCGTTACCCCGGGCGCATACACTATGGCGATGGAACACACTCATCCGTATGACGCATTGACGCCCGATGTCCTGCTGGACGC
>CBFGWV010000109.1:0-14280 GCA_965652545.1 uncultured Candidatus Competibacteraceae bacterium
GCAGACCCCACCCAAACCAACCAACGCCTCAGCGCCCGCTGCGCAGGCGCTCCAGGCGCTCCATGCGGGTTCGCACGCGGGGCCAGTCGCGGTCGTTGAGGGCGGTGATAAGGGCCTCGGCCAGGGCCAGGACGGCCACGGAGCTGTCCCAGCCGGCCGGCAGGGCGGTGTGGGCGGCGAATACCCAACGGGCGTGGCGGGCGACCGGCGACATCCACTGGTCGGTGAACAACGCCACCTGGGCCCCCTGGCGCACGCAGCGCTCGGCCAGCACGGCCAGGTCGTCCTGGTAGCGGCGCAGGTCGAAGATCAGCACCACATCGCGCCGGCCCAGGTCCACGACGATCTCCGCCCAGGCGGCGGACTGGCTGCCGATGTGCTGCACCCGCGGGCGCAACACCGACAGGCGCGCGTGGACATAGCGGGCAATGCCATCGGAGAAACGCCCGCCGATGACGTGCAGCCCTCGACGCCGGTCGGCGAGCATCTCGACCAGGGCCTCGAATTCACCGGGCACCGCGCCGCTCAAGGTGTCGTGCACGTTCGCGCAGACCGCATCGGCAAAGCGCGGCAGAAAGTCGCGGCTGCGGTCTGTCGCCTCCGGCGGCGTGGCCAGGGGGGACTGCAGACGCGCCTCCAACTCGTCGCGAAGCTGGCGCTGGAAGTCCACATAACTGCTGAACCCCAGCTTGTTCACCAGCCGCAGAATCGTCGGACCGCTGACATGCGCACGCGCGGCAAACTGGGCGACTGTCTCCAACCCCAGCATGGGGTAGTGCGCCAGCAAGGTCTTGGCGGCGCGCCGTTCCGTCGGCGTGAGCAGGTCGAACATCTGTCGAACCTGCTCCGCGGCGCTGCGCGTGGCGGGTGGGGTCATGCACTCACTCCGAAGCTGGCCTAAGGCTGTAACGCATATTACAGATTTGGCACAAAGCGCCGAAGACGTATACCCAGACAAGTGGACGCAGTTTTTCACATGGTGCCAAGATAATGTTTTCATTGACTAAAAATTTTATCGCCTGAACACCACTTGCAGAGGCATTTCGTTTTTTCCGTTACATCATTGACAATATTGTTCCGCCTGTAATACCTGTTAGAGGCGCGTGCCGGGCCGCCGGGGGCGAGCGCGGATACGCAACAATGAAGGGCCGTAATCGAGGATGGATCATGACGTCTGCTGAGATAAAAACGACCGACGATGTCCGCCGCCTGGTCGAGAGCCGCGGGTTGAGCCACGTCAAGGTCGGAGTGTTCGACATCGACGGCATTCTGCGCGGCAAGTACCTCTCCCGCGAGAAGCTCTACTCGGCGCTGGACTCGGGCTTCGGCTTCTGCGACGTGGTCCTGGGTTGGGATTCGCACGACCAGTTGTACGACAACGTGACCTACACCGGCTGGCACACCGGTTACCCCGATGCGCCGGTGCGATTGCTGCCGCAGACCTGCCGCAACCTGACGATGGAAGACGACGGCTTGTTCATCCTTGGGGAGTTCGACAAGCAGGCCGAGGCGATCTGCCCGCGCGGCACGCTTAGACGCGTTCTGGACAAGGCCGCGGACATGGGCTTCCTGGCCAAGGCCGGGTTCGAGTACGAGTTCTTCGTCTTCAACGAGACGCGCGAGTCCATCCGCACCAAGAATTACCGCGACCTCACCCCGCTGGCGCCGGGTTTCTTCGGTTACTCCGTGCTGCGCAACTCGGTGGACTCGGACTTCTACCGCGGGCTGCTGGCCCTGTGCGAGGACATGGACTTCCCCATCGAAGGGCTGCACGAGGAGACCGGCCCCGGCGTGCTGGAGGCGGCCATCAGCGTCGACGACGGTCTGGAGGCGGCCGACAAGGCGGCCTTGTTCAAGACCTTCGCCAAAATTTACGCCCAACGCCAGGGCAAGCTGGCGACCTTCATGGCCAAGTGGTCGCCGGACTGGCCCGGCGCCGGCGGGCATGTGCACATGTCGCTCACCGACCTCGAGGGCAAGCCGGTGTTTTACGAGGCCGCCGAGGCCTACACCATGAGCAAGGTGCAGCAACAGTTCGTCGCCGGGCAGGTCGCCCTGCTGCCGGAGTTCCTGGCCATGGCCGCACCGACGGTGAACAGCTTCAGCCGCCTGATTCCCGGCTTCTGGGCGCCGACCGCCTCGGCCTGGAGCGTGGACAACCGCACCTGCGCCCTGCGTGTCATCCAGGGCAGCAGCAAGAGCCAACGCACCGAGTTCCGTGTCGGCGCCGCCGATGCCAACCCCTACCTCGTGCTGGCCGCTGCGCTGGCCGCCGGCTTGTACGGCATCGAACACGAGATGGAGCTGGAGCCCCCGGTCATGGGCAATGCCTACGAGCAGACCCAGCCGGAGCATCGCCAGTTGCCGCGCACGTTGTGGGACGCCGCGCAGCGCATCAAAGGCAGCGAAGCGGCCCGCCAATGGCTGGGCGATGCCTTCGTGGACCACTTCGCGGCCAGCCGCGAGTGGGAGGAGAGGGAATTCCGCAAGCACATCACCGACTGGGAACTCGCCCGCTACTTCGAAATCATTTGACCGCTACGACACGGTCGGAGGTTTGTTTCATGTCCGATGTACAACGCACCATCTCGCCGGTGGACGGCAAGGTGCTCATCGAGCGGCCCTATGCGGACGCCGCCGCGGTCGACGCCACCCTGGAGCGTGCCAGCCGGGCGCGGGTCCACTGGCGCAACCTGCCGCTGGAGCAGCGCGCCGCGCAGTTGAACGCGCTGGTCGATGCCCTGCTCGCCCAGCGTGAGCCGATCGCCGAGGAGATCACCCGCCAGATGGGCCGGCCGATCAGTCAGTCGCCGGGCGAGTTGCGCGGCTTCGAGGAGCGCGCCCGGCACATGATCGGCATCGCCCACGAGGCGCTGGCCGATGTCTCCGTCGCCCCCAAACCCGGCTTTCATCGTTATATCCGCCGTGTACCGCTGGGGACGGTGTTCACCATCGCCCCGTGGAACTTCCCGCTGCTCACCGCGGTGAACAGCGTGGTGCCGGCACTGATGGCCGGCAACAGCGTCGTGCTCAAGCACTCCGGGCAGACCCCGCTGGTGGCCGAGCGCTTCGTCGAGGCCGCGCGCGCCGCCGGCCTGCCCGAGGGCGTGCTGCAATACCTGCATCTGACCCATAGCGCCACTGAGCGGGTCATCGGCGACTCACGCGTGGACTTCGTCTGTTTCACCGGTTCGGTGGGCGGCGGCCATGCGGTGCAAGCGGCCGCCGGCAAGCGTTTCATCGGCACGGGTCTCGAGCTCGGCGGCAAAGACCCGGCCTATGTCCGCGCAGATGCCGACCTGGCCCAGGCCGCCGACGGCATCGTCGATGGCGCGTTCTTCAACTCCGGCCAGTCCTGCTGCGGTATCGAGCGCGTCTACGTGCACCGGTCGGTCTACGATGAGTTCGTCGAGCGGGCGGTCGAGCTGGTCAAGGCCTACCGCCTGGGCAACCCGCTGCAGGCGGACACCAACCTCGGCCCCATGGTGCGCCCGCAGGCGGCCGAGTTCGTCCGCAGGCAGACCGCCGACGCGGTGGCCGCCGGCGCCCGCGCGCTGATCGACCCGGCCCATTTCGCCGCCGACGAGCCGGGCTCTGCGTACCTCGCACCACAGGTGTTGGTGGACGTGGACCACAGCATGCGGGTGATGACCGAGGAGAGCTTCGGCCCGGTGGTCGGCATCATGGCGGTGGACTCCGACGAGGCCGCCGTGGCCTTGATGAACGACTCCGACTATGGCCTGACCGCCTCGGTCTGGACCCGCGATGCCGGGGCCGCGATGCGCCTGGGCGACCGCCTGGAGACTGGCACCGTCTTCATGAACCGCTGCGATTACCTGGACCCGGCCCTGGCCTGGGTCGGGGTCAAAGACTCCGGTCGCGGCTGCACCTTGTCGCGGGTGGGCTACGAAGTCCTCACCCGCCCCAAATCCTTCCACCTGCGTGTGGGGAGCTGAACGAACATGGCTGATCTGTCGCATTTGCGTGGCAACTGGAACTACCCCACGCCCATCCGTTTCGGTGCCGGGCGCATCCGCGAGCTGGCCGAAGCCTGCAAGGCGTTAGGTATCACTCGCCCGCTGCTGGTCACCGACCCGGGCCTGGCCGCCCTGCCGATGATCGCCGAGGCCGCCGCGGTGTGTAACGACGCCGGCCTGCCCTGCGCGGTATTCTCCGAGGTGCAGGCCAACCCCGTGGCGGCCAACGTCGAGGCCGGCGTGGCGGTGTACAAGGCCGGCGGTCACGACGGCGTCATCGCCTTCGGCGGCGGCAGCGGTCTGGACGCGGCCAAGGCCATCGCCCTGATGTCCGGGCAGACCCGGCCGATCTGGGACTTCGAGGACCGCGAGGACTGGTGGACCCGGGTCGACCCGGCGGGCATCGCGCCCATCGTCGGCGTGCCCACCACCGCCGGCACCGGCTCGGAAGTCGGCCGCGCCTCGGTTATCACCGATGTGCGCGACCACACCAAGAAGATCATCTTCCACCCCCGGATGCTGCCCGGCCAGGTCATCCTCGACCCCGAGCTCACCGTGGGCTTGCCGGCGCACATCACCGCCGCGGTGGGGATGGACGCGCTCTCGCACAACCTGGAGGCCTTCTGCAGCCCGCTGTACCACCCCATGGCTCAAGGCATTGCGGTTGAAGGCATGCGCCTGATCCGCAACTGGCTGCCCACGGTGGTCGCCGAGGGTCACAACATCGAAGCCCGCGCCCATCTGCTGGTGGCCTCCACCATGGGGGCGACCGCCTTTCAGAAGGGCCTCGGCGCCATGCACAGCCTCAGCCACCCCTGCGGCGCAGTACTCAATACCCACCATGGGCTGACCAACGCCGTGGTCATGCCCTACGTGCTGGCCTTCAACCGCAGCACCATCGAGGACAAGCTGGCCTATCTGGCCCGCGTGCTCGATCTGCCCGGCTCGGGGTCCAGCGCGGTCATCGACTGGGTACTGGCCCTGCGTGCGGAGATCGGCATCGCACACACGTTGGCGGAGATCGGCGTGCAGGAAGCGCACATCGACACCCTCGCCCCGATGGCCGCGGTGGACCCCTCATCGGGCACCAACCCGATTCCGCTGACCACCGACAACTGCGCCAGCCTGTTCCGTCACGCCATCAACGGGACGATGCCGTAAGCCGAGGGCAATGACATGTCCTCTCCGGGATCGCCCCCTGGGATCGCCGAGTTGTACTCGGCGATCCCAGAGGCGTGCGGCGGCCGAACCACACGCACCCCACCACCAGCGCGCACACCAGCCAACCGGTGAGGGGTATGGCTTCGTTCAGCAACCAGGCGGAGATCACCAGGGTAATGAACGGCTGGAAGAGCTGCAGCTGGCTGATCTTCACAACACCGGCGATGGCCATGGCCCGATACCAGGCACAGAACCCCAGAAACATACTCACCACCCCGGCGTAGGCAAACCCGGCCCAGGCCGACGCGCTGACCTCACCGGCCGGCCAGCTCCACCAAGTGGGCAGAACCATGAGCGGCGCCGAGAGCACCAGTGCCCAGCAGATCACCGGAAGGGCGCCCAGCTGCCGCGCCAGGCGCCCGCCTTCCGCGTAGCCTATGGCCACCGAAACGACTGCCAGGGCGAACCACAGGTCGGCGATCGACAGACCATCGAGCGCCTGCCCGGATGCCGCATAGACAACGATGCAGGCAGAGCCGGCAATCGCGGCCAGCCAGAACCGCACAGGCGGGCGCTCGCCCACGCGCAGTGCGCCAGCGATTGCCGTGGCCAGAGGCAGCAGGCCGTTCCACACCCCGGCATACGAGGCTGGCGCCGTCTGAACGCCCATGGCCATGAACAGGGGAAAGCCCACCACCGTACCGCCGGCAACCACGGTCAACCCCGCCCACTCTGAAAGGGTCGGCCGCCTTGGGCGCAACATCGAGAGCACCGCAATGGCCATGACGACGGCAACCAGTGCCCGTCCCGAGGTCACGAACAACGGCGAGAGATCGGCAACGGCCAGACGCGTGGCGGGCGCAGTGCCGGCAAACCCGGCGACCGCCAACAACCCCAGCCAGGTTCCCCGGGTAGGCGACATGAGCACGGCTCCTTGCAAATTGATGGTCGCTCAACCTAGCTGGTGGACGAGAGAACCGTACAGGTACACTCGCAAACGACAGCCAACAACCGTACCGGTGCACCGTGAAGACAGTTTCCGAGGCCGGGGTCATCGCCGGCATCCAGGCGCGTGTACACAGTCAAGTCACCCAGGGTGAGCTCAAGCCCGGCGAGCGGGTGCCATCCATCCGGCGGCAATCCGAGGCGCTCAGTGTCAGCCGATTCGCGGTGGTCGAGGCGTACGACCGCCTGGTCGCCGAGGGCGTCCTCGAGGCCCGCCGCGGCTCTGGCTTCTACGTTGCCCAAGCGCTGCGGCGCCCCGCCCTGCCCGAGCGCGTGCGCGACGAGTTGAGCACCGCGAGCTTCGGTCTGTTGCGTCTGCTTCAGGCACCGCCGGGTATGCCCGTACCCGGTTCGGGCTGGTTGCCGGCAAGCTGGCTGGACACCCCGGCGCTGCGCCGCGCCCTGCGTCAGGCCGCCGCCGGCGCGGCCGATACGCTGGTGGCCTACGGCGACCCGCAGGGCGATCGGCGCCTGCGCGGGCAGATCGCGATGGACCTCAGCCGCCGCGGCATCGCCACCGATACCGAAGGCCTCGTGCTCACCGACGGCGTAAGCCAGGCCCTGGACCTGATCGTCACCACCTGGCTGGCGCCGGGCGACCGGGTCATCGTCGAGGACCCGGGTTATTTCAACCTGCTCGGCCTGCTGCGGCTGCGCGGGCTGGTACCCCTTGCCGTGCCGCGCGGCCCGGACGGGCCGGATCTGGACACGCTGGCAACACTCATGACCGACCACCAGCCCCGGGCGTACTTCACCCAGTCCTGCCTGCACAACCCGACCGGCTACCACCTGAGCCCGGCCGCGGTGCACCGCATCCTCGCCCTGGCCGAGCGCGAGCGCTGCCTGGTCGTGGACGACGACATCTTCGGGGCGTTCGCCGCCACACCCGGGCTACCGCTGGCGGCCCTGGACAGCAGCGGCCTGGTCATTCACACCGGGGGGTTCAGCAAGACCCTCAGCGCCGCCATGCGGGTGGGGTTCATCCGCGTACCGGCCGCGCATCTGGCCAGCGTGATCCAGCATCGGGTGATCACTCGCATCGCCGGCAACCCGGTGTCCGAGGCGGTGGTCGCCACGCTCATCGCACAAGGGCAGTACCGGCATCACCTGGCCCGCCTGCACGAGCGCCTGGCCAAGGCACGCGCCACGGTTCGCACGCAGCTGCTCCAGCGCGGCTTTCGCCTGGAGGACAACGACGAGGGCTTGTTCGCCTGGGCGGCGCTGCCGCCGGAGGCCCTCGACGCCCAGGCCCTCACCGATGCGCTGGAGCGCCAGGGTATCGTCATGGCGCCGGGCAACGGCTTCTCGCCCGGGCGGCGGTTCTCCCGTCACCTGCGTATCAACGTGGCCCAGGCCGACGATGCGCGATTCTGGGCGGCGCTGGATCCGCTACTGAAAACGACCATCACAGCATGAGCATGCGGGTCAGGTAGGCGGGCCCACCATTCTCGCCCGTGTCGCCGGGCGCGATGAAGCACAAGCCTTTGTCGCGCTCGAGCGCCTCGCGCACATCCGGACGCGCGAGGAACCGCTGCAGCTCTTCGTCATCCGCCGCGATGGGCACGCTGTCACCAGTCACCTGGACCTGCACCAGGGCCTGACGCAGGCGTTTGCGTGCCAGCAGCGACAAATGCTTGAGGTGGCCGTCGAAGTTGCGCGCCACCGGCACGAACTCCAGGTGGTCGGGGTAGTCCAGGCGGCGGAACCCATGCGGCTTGACCGCCAGGTCGGTGAGGTACTGCCGCGCCAGGCGGTAGTTGAGCGCATCGCCGTGCTCGCTGAACACGCACACCGGCGCATCGGCCAACACCTTGCGCACCCGCTCGAGCAGCTTATCGCGCACCGAGCCGACCATCTCGGGCTGGGCCCGTACCGGTGGGGCCACCACCACCGGCCGCGGTGGCGGGGCACTGACCGCGACCGCCGGCCGGTCGGCCGCGTTGCCGGCGGGCGCGCGCACCGCGAGTTGTTCGGGCTGTTCGATGCGGGCGAACACCAGCTTCATGGGCGGCCCTTGCACCTCGCGCATGGCCAGCCCGCTGCGGGTGAGCTCGCGTGGGTCCACATGCCGACGCGCCAGGCGCACGGTCAGCGGTTCCTCGATCTCGTCGATCTCCAGGCGCCCGAACTGGGCCACGGCCAGGCGCACGCGGGCGAGCAGGTTCTGCAGAAACGCACCCACCAACGCCTCGTCGCCCACCGGCGCCACCAGGCCGGACTCGCCCACCGGATAGAACTCCAGCGAGCCGCGGCCGGTGTACATGCCCGCACCGGTGCGCGCGAGAATGGCCTTGAGCCGCCCCGGGTCGGACCGCTCCATGCCCTGGACGAATTCGCGCAAGTCGTCGGCGGTCACCCGTACCGCCTGCTGCCCTTTGTGCACCTCGTCCAACAGCATGCGGAAGCGCCGCGGCGACCAGCGCGGGTTGCGCAACATATCCACGCTGCGGAAGCGCCCCTGCTCCAGGGCAACGTTGACCTCCTGTCCGCCACGATCGTCCACGAAGCGCACCCGCGGCGCATAGGCCTCGGTCATCGTCAGCAGGCGGCGTACCGACTCGCGCCGCGGGTTCAGGAAAAAACGAAACACGTCGGGGTTGTCGGCGATCACCGTCACCACTCGACGAATACCCAGGCCGCTCGCCAGCGGGCTGGGCATATCGAGCTTGAGGTTGAAGCGTGGGTCGTCGTTGAAATCATCCAGCGCGCGGCGCACCGCATTGCGCTTGCGCCAGGTGACGTCCTTGAAGCGGTTGGGCTCGACATCGGGATCGAGAATGCCCGACAAGGTGCCAATCTCGCCGCGGCTGGGCGTCCCGGAACCTGATTTGTCGGCCATCTCGTCACTCCTCCATGAGTCGCGCAAGCAACTCGCGCGTGGGGAAGCCGTCGGCGGGCAGTCCTTGGCCGAGCTGATAGGTGCGAACCGCGCTGCGCGTGCGTGGCCCGATGATGCCGTCGGCCGGACCGGGGTTCAGCCCACGTGCGGCCAGCGCCTGTTGCAGACTCACCCGCTCGCTGCGCGAGAGCGGCGTCAGGTGGGTCGGCCAGGCCGCCACGATGCCGCCGGCACCATTGAACCGGTCGGCCAGTTGGCTGACGGCCAACGCATAACTGCTGGCATTGTTATAGCGCAGGATGACACGGAAGTTGTGCAAGGTGAGAAACGCCGGCCCACTGGCGCCGGCCGGCAGCAGCAGGCGCGCCTCGGCATCGCCGGCCAACCCGCTGCCATCGACGCCGGTGAGGCCCAGGGCCCCCCACTCGGTCAGCGTGCGGGCCACCCCGGGGTCGGCGGCCTGCCAGTCCAGCCCGGGCGGCAGACGGACCTCCAGACCCCAGCTCTGGCCCTTGCGCCAACCCATGTCGCCGAGGTAGCGCGCGGCGGAGGCCAGGGCATCATCGGCGCTGTTCCACAGGTCGCGCCGACCGTCGCCGTCGAAGTCCACCGCGTAGGCCAGGAAGGTGGTGGGGATGAACTGGGTCTGTCCCATCGCCCCGGCCCAGGAGCCGATCAAGGATTGCGCCGTGGCGTCCCCGGCCTGCACGATGCGCAGCGCCGCCATGAGCTGCTCACGGCCAAAGGCCTGGCGCCGCCCCTGGTAGGCCAGGGTGGTCAGCGAGCGGATCACCGAGAAGTCGCCCAGCACCCGGCCGAAGTCCGTCTCCACCGCCCAGATCGCCACCAGGTACTCCGGCGCCACCCCGTAGTAGCCGGCGATGCGGCTGAGTACATCGCGATGTTGATTCAGCAGGCGACGGCCGCGCGCCACGCGTTCGTCGGTGACCGATTTGTCCAGGTACTCCCAGATGGGACGCGCGAACTCCGGCTGGCGGCTGTCGAGCTCGATGATGCGGGGGTTGGGTTCCACCCCGGCGAACGCCTCATCGAGGACATCGGCACGGATGCCCTCGGCCTGCGCCTGGCTGCGGAAGCCGGCCAGCCATTCAGCGAACAGCGGCGTGGCGCCGGAGTCCACAACGGGGGTGTCGGCGATCGGCGTGGTCTGCCCTGTCGACGGTGGGGTCTGGCAACCGGCCAACAGGCCGGCGGCCAGCAGCAGCAACACCCGGCTGGTGGAAACTCGTCTCATAGTTATCGTTTTCTCGTGTTCACGCGCGGTGGCGGTCGCGTTACGCTGGTGACAAACCGCTGTCTTTTCACATCTGGTCACGCATGTCAAACCCCATACCCGACGGGCATCGACCCACGACCGACCCTGCACATTCCGGCCCGCTGTGGGTATACGGATACGGATCGTTGATGTGGCGCCCCGGCTTTGCCCACGAGGATGCCGCACGCGCCCATCTTACGGGCTATCACCGCCGCCTGTGCGTGTGGTCCTGGGACCATCGCGGCAGCCGCCAGACGCCCGGTCTTGTGTTCGGCCTGGACCGCGGCGGCAGTTGCGTCGGGCGGGTCTTCCGCGTGGCCGATCGCGACACCGAATCGGTCATGACCTACCTTTGGGAGCGGGAACTGGTGTACGACGTCTACCGGCCGCAATGGTTGCCGGTACGCCTGGACGATGGCCGACGGGTGCGGGCGCTGACCTTCGTCGTCCAACGCCGCACGACGCAGTACGCCGGCCGGCTGGACGCCGGCGCCGCCGCGGCGGTGATCGCCGGCGCGCATGGACGCAGCGGCCCCAACCGCGACTATGTCCTCAACACGCTGTCCCAGCTCAAGACGCTGGGCATCCACGACCCCCACCTCGAGGCCATCGCCTCCAGACTTCAAGGTACCGCCGACACATGAGCGCCGAGATCGCCTCCAAGCTGCCCCGGGTCGGGACCACCATCTTTACGGTGATGTCCCAGTTGGCGCAGGACTGCAACGCCATCAATCTGTCCCAGGGCTTTCCCGATTTCGCCGCGCCCGAGGCCCTGCTGGATGCGGTCGAGCGCCACATGCGCGCCGGGCGCAACCAGTACGCCCCGATGACCGGCGTACCGGCCCTGCGCGAGGCGGTAGCCGGCAAGATCGCCGACTGCTATGGCCGCACCGTGGACCCGGCCAGCGAGGTGACGGTGACCTCCGGCGCCACCGAGGCGCTGCTGTGCGCCATCACCGCGGTCATCCACCCCGGCGACGAGGCTATCGTCTTCGACCCCTGCTACGACAGCTACGACCCGGCGGTGAGCCTGTGCGGCGGGCGCACCGTACACGTACCGCTGAGCCCCGGCAGCTTCCTGCCCGACTGGGACCGCGTGCGCGATGCCATCAGCGAGCGCACCCGGCTGATCATCATCAACACCCCACACAACCCCACCGGCAGTGTGTGGTCGCGCGAGGACATCCTCACCCTGGCCGACCTGGTGGAGACGCACGGCTTGTACGTGGTCTCGGACGAGGTGTACGAGCACATCGTCTTCGACGGTATCGAGCACGAGAGCGTGCTGCGTCACCCGCGGCTGGCCGCGCGCAGCTTCGCCATCTCCTCCTTCGGCAAGACCTACCACGCCACCGGCTGGAAAATCGGCTACTGCGTGGCGCCGCCAGCGCTGTCGGTGGAGTTTCGCAAGATCCACCAGTACGTGACCTTCGCCACCGTCACCCCCATGCAACACGCGCTGGCGGATTTTCTGTCCGACCATCCAGAGCACCATCGCGACCTCTCGGCGTTCTACCAGCGCAAGCGCGACCTGTTCTGCTCGCTGATCGGCGACAGCCGCCTGCGTGCCGTGCCCAGCGCCGGAACGTACTTTCAGCTGGCCGACTACAGCGCCATCAGCGACGAGCCCGATACCGTGTTCAGCCAGCGCATGACGCGCGAGACCGGCGTGGCGACCATCCCGGTGTCGGTGTTCTACGAGACCGAACCGGCCGGGCAGCGGTTGATCCGCTTCTGCTTCGCCAAGGATGACATGACGCTGGAGCGCGCCGCCGAACTGCTGCGGACGCTGTGACATGAGCGACTGGGTGGTCGGCGCCATCGCGCGTATCGAGGCGGACGTTCAACGCTCGGCGGACACCCACCTGATCACGCTGGCGCTGCCGGCGGTCGCCGGGGTCGACCTGTACTTCAAGGACGAGTCCGTCCACCCCACCGGCAGCCTCAAGCACCGGCTGGCGCGCTCGTTGTTTCTGTACGGGCTGTGCAACGGCTGGATACGCGAGGGCGCGCCCATCATCGAGGCCTCCAGCGGGTCCACGGCCATCTCGGAAGCCTACTTCGCCCGGCTGATCGGCCTGCCCTTCATCGCCGTCATCCCGCGCACCACCGCGCGCGAGAAAATCGCCAAGATCGAGTTCTACGGCGGGCGCTGCCACCTGGTGGACGGGGCGGACATCTATGCCGAGTCCGAACGCCTGGCGCGCGAGCTGGGCGGGCACTATATGGACCAGTTCACCTACGCCGAGCGGGCCACCGACTGGCGCGGCAACAACAACATCGCCCAGAGCATCTTCCAGCAGATGCAGCGCGAGCCCCACCCTGTGCCACGCTGGATCGTCGTCTCCGCCGGCACCGGGGGGACATCGGCCACCATCGGGCGCTATCTGCGCTACCACGAGGTGCACGGGCGCTCGCAGCTGTGTGTGGTCGACCCGGAGAATTCAGTGTTCTTCGACTACTTCCACAGCCGCGATGCGAGCCTCACGCTCGACTGCGGCTCGCGCATCGAGGGCATCGGCCGGCCGCGGGTGGAGCCCTCGTTCATCGCCGGCGTCGTCGACCGTATGATCAAAGTCCCCGACGCGGCCAGCATCGCCGCCATCCGCTGGCTGGAAACGCACCTGGGCCGACGCTGCGGCGGCTCCACCGGCACCAACCTCATCGGCGCGGTCGAGCTCATCGCCGACATGCACGACCTGGGCGAGCGCGGCTCGGTCGTCACCCTCATCTGCGACCCGGGCGAGCGGTACCTCGGCACGTACTACGACGACGACTGGGTCGCCGCCCGCGGGCTGGAGCTTGGGCCGTGGTTAGAGGGGCTGGAGCGGTTCTTCGACACCGGGGAGTGGATGCCGCCGACCGGCGGCCGGGGCTAGCCAGGGCGGGCAGCCTGAGAGCGCCTCTGTCGTACTCAGCACCCCCATCGAACCCAGGCACCCGTAGGAGCGCACCCGAAGTGCGCGATCCGCTTCCCGGTGGCGCCGTGCCGTCGAGAAACGCCACCATGCCCCGAGAGCCCGGCGCCATGTTCGGGCAGATCGCCCTGAGGGCAGGGCTCCTACGGGTGCCCACGTTCGATAGCGTTGCCTGAACCGCGCCCAAGGTGGCCATTACGGGTGCCTGGGTTCGATGGGGGTGCCGGTCATACACCGGGGGCAACGTCAATCCACCACGAACAGCTTGGCGCCGACCTCTGTAGACGAGCGGTGCGGTTCGGCGTTGTCGGCCACCTGGTAGCTCATACCCGGCTTGAGTACGAACGTGCGGCCGTCGTCGAGCTCGGTGTGCAACTCGCCCTCGAGGCACAGGAGAATGTGCCCTTTCACGCACCAATGATCGGCGAGATAACCGGCCGTGTACTCGACCATGCGCACGCGAATCGGGCCGAAGTGGCGGGTGCGCCAGTAGGCCATCCCCTGCTCGCCGGAGTGCTCGGTCCGCTCAACCTGCGACCAATCGGTGGTGCCAAAGGGGATGTCGGAGAGATTCACAGGCAGCTCCTGTCGGTCTGTGGGCCGTATACCGTACAAGCGTTCCGCCGCCGATGCCGATTGACTGGGTGGAAACGGCAATGGCCCCGTGGATTCACCGACCGAGAGCGTGGCCACCCTTGAGAACATGTCAGGCAGCCCCATCGAACCTCAAGCACTCGTAATGGCCACCTTGGGCGCGCTTCAGGCAACGCTATCGAACGTGGGCACCCGTAGGAGCCCTGCCCTCAGGGCGATCTGCCCGAACATGGCGCCGGGCTCTCGGGGCATGGTGGCGTTTCTCGACGGCACGGCGCCACCGGAAAGCGGATCGCGCACTTCGGGTGCGCTCCTACGGGTGCCTGGGTTCGATAGGGCCGCCGGCCAAAATCAAGGGCGATAAGCATCGTCGTGATGGCCCTGGGAGCACCGGTTTGCAACCGGTAGGCGGCCGAAGGTCGCCCCGATGTTGGCGATAGTCGAAATCTGGGAACGCAACCAGGTAACGGCGCCTCCGACCAGGGCCGAGCGTTGCTCGGCTACCGGTTG
>CBFGWV010000110.1:0-14250 GCA_965652545.1 uncultured Candidatus Competibacteraceae bacterium
CCGTCGATACGGCGGCCTCGCCCAGGTACCTCTCGTCGATCGCCGGCAAAGGCTCGTCATTGATCGCGGCCTCGAAGGCGCGCAGGCGCTTGTATACCGACAGCAATTCGACAATAGTGGTCCAGGAATTGACGAGGTATTGGAACGACGAGCGGACTTGGCCAAAGGCATTGAGAATCTGATTCATCGCACCCAAGGTTATTTTCCCCGCCACAATAGTGGGCGCCAACACAATGTAAGGGAATATATTGTCCGTTTGCAGGTAGAAGATTCGGGCAATATTGAAATACATGTAGTGAAAATATAGCCTGAAATAATTCTTGCGCACATGCCCAAAAAGCGCCGCCACAGTCGGCGGTTGCGCACGAGACGGCTCATCCTCGCCATACACGAGCTCTTTCCGATAAGCAGCCTCGACGCGTTGGTTTCGGAACTCCAGTCCGGGCAGTTTTATCCCCACCAATGCAAGAAAGGCAGTACCGAATATTGACCAGAAGATGGCGACGACGACGAGCGCATGAGGAATCTCGCCGATGATCGGCAGCTCGGTGACATCCTGGGACAGCCGAAGCAGCACCGGAAGAAAAGCGACCAGGGTCATGACGGAGTCCACCAGGTTGACACCAAGCCCTTCCATGGTAGAGGCAAAGCGCATGGTGTCTTCCTGGACACGCTGCGAGGCGCCCTCGATCGTCCTGAGCCTACCCCAGTTACTCATGTAATAATCGTTCATGGCCGTGCGCCAGCGAAAGATGTAATGGCTGACGAAAAACCGGGTGGCAACGTAGACCGCAACCGCCACGAAAGCAATGCCCGCGAACGTGAGCAAATGCATGTAAAACTCGCCCTGGGTGACCGGCCGGGATTTGGAAAGCGCGGCCTGGATCAAATCGTAGAACGGACCGTACCAGTCATTGATGGCCACACTGACCTGCACCTGAAAATAGGTGACGAACAAAATCAGGGCCGAACCGAGAACAGACCAGTGCGCCCAACGATGAGGTGATATGACGTACCATGCCCCGGCAAACAAGGCCACGGCAGCGGCGCAATAGATGTAAAACCACAAGAACGGCGTCGACCAGAATACCGAAACGCCAATGATGGCTTCCCCATCCGCTGCCGCCGGCAAACCGAAGAAGGCACCCAACGCCTCACCCCCGGCGTACCAGAACACAATGACCACCAAACTCCAGAGCACAGCCGATATGAAGAATGCTCTCGGACTAGGGAAAAAAGACACAAACACGGTGGCTTACACCCTTATCTGAATAGAAGATCCGCGGGCACCCAATGTAGCGATTGCCCCCCTGCGATACCGGCAGGTCCCCCACGACCCAACCCAGCCGATAGTACGTGACTACCGCCATGACGATTCACTTACGGTGTCGTAATGAAACAAGACGCCCACCGGAACATTGCCCGGACGATGGGTTCACACAAGGCAGAACACTCGGCACAGCAGCAACCAAGGAGCTTTCATCATGGCCGATACCGCCGCCGATATTCTCGTCGAGACCCTGCACGACTGGGGTGTGGACGTCATCTTCGGACTGCCCGGGGACGGGATCAACGGGATCATGGAGTCCCTGCGCAAGTACCAGGACAAGATCCGTTTCGTCCAGGTCCGGCACGAAGAAGCCGCCGCTTTCATGGCCTGCGGTTATGCCAAAGTTACCGGGAAGATCGGCTGTTGCCTCGCCACATCCGGCCCCGGCGGCATTCATCTGCTCAACGGCTTGTATGATGCCAAACTCGACGGCCAGCCGGTGGTGGCCATCACCGGCATGCAGTTCCACGACCTGCTGCACACGCATACCCAACAGGATGTCGAGCTGGACAAGCTGTTCATGGATGTCGCGGTCTACAACACCCGTGTGATGGGCCCGGCGCATGTGGAGAATGTCACCGCACTGGCCTGCCGTACGGCCCTGGCGCAGCGCGGCGTGGCACACATCACCATCCCGGTGGACTTGCAGGATGCTCCGTTCAGCAAGAGCGGCACGTCCAAGCGCAACATACCCGGCCACACCTCAGAGGCTTTCTCGGCTGGCCGCGAAGCGCCGGACCCGACCAATCTGCGCGCCGCCGCCGACGTTCTGAACGCCGGCGAGAAAATCATGATTCTCGCCGGCCGCGGCGCCCTGGGCGCGGGCGATGAGGTTGAGGCCATAGCGGAGATTCTCGGTGCGCCGATCGGCAAGCCGCTGCTGGGCAAAGCATCGGTGCCCGACGACTCGCCGTACACCACCGGATCGGTGGGGCTGCTGGGCACGGCGCCCTCCCAGGATGCCCTGGAAAGTTGCGATACCTTGCTCATCGTCGGTTCGAGCTTCCCGTACATCGAGTACTACCCCAAGCCGGGCCAGGCCCGTTGTGTGCAGATCGATATCGATGCCACCCGCATTGGCCTGCGTTATCCGGTAGAGGTCCCGCTGGTCGGCGATACGCGCAAGACGCTGGCCGCCCTGACGCCGCTGCTCAAGCGCAACGACGACCGCGGGTTCCTCGAGAACGCGCAAAAGGGCATGAAGGAGTGGTGGGCCTTGATGGAGACGCGCGGTACGCGCCAGGACAAACCCATGAAGCCGCAGGTGGTCGCCTGGGAGCTCGGCAAGCAGTTGCGCGACGATGCCATTTTCGTCTCCGACTCGGGCACCATCGCCACGTGGTACGCCCGCCAGATTCCAGTGCGCAAACGTCAGATGTGCACGCTCTCCGGCAACCTGGCGACGATGGCCAACGGCTTTCCGTACGCCATGGCCGCACAGTACGCGTATCCCGGTCGTCAGGTGGTGGCCTTCGTCGGCGACGGCGGCTTCACCATGCTGATGGGAGAGTTCGCCAACTGCGTGCGCGACAAGCTCCCGGTGAAAGTCATCGTCATCAAGAACAACTCCCTGGGTCAGATCAAATGGGAGCAGATGGTGTTTCTGGGTAACCCGGAATTCGCTTGCGAGCTGGCCGATATCGACTTCGCTGCCTTTGCCCGCGCCTGCGGCGGTACCGGCTTCACCATCGACGACCCATTGCAGTGCGCCACCACCCTGGAGCAGGCGTTGAGCACACCGGGACCGGTGATTGTCGACTGTATCGTCGATCCGCATGAACCGCCGATGCCGCCGAAGATCAAACCCGGGCAGGCCAAGCAGTTCGCCTCGGCCCTGGCCAGTGGCACGCCGCATCGGGGCAAGATCGCCCTGACTGTGGCCTCGGACAAAGTCCGCGAAATGCTCTGAACATCGACGAAACGCAACGAAAGGACGCACGGCAATGATCGCTCAGAGTGTCGATACCACCATTGAAGATATCTCGGTCGCCTGCCTGACCATACCCACCGACCAACCCGAGTCCGACGGCACGCTGGAGTGGAGCAACACGACCATCGTGATCGTCCGCGCCCGCGGTGGCGGCTGCGAAGGCATCGGCTACACCTACTGCGATGCGGCGGCCGTCTCGCTGATCAAAGGCAGGTTGGCCGATGCCATCCTCGGGCTGGATGCATTGGATGTCTCCAAGGCCTGGTTGGCGATGATTGCCACGGTTCGCAACATCGGGCGGCCGGGGCTTGCCGCCTGCGCCATATCGGCGGTGGACATCGCGTTGTGGGATTTGAAAGCTAAGCTTTTGGACCTACCGCTGTATCGCCTGCTCGGTGCAACGCGGGAATCCATCCCCGTTTACGGCAGCGGCGGCTTCACCTCCTACAGTGACGAGCGGCTGGCCGAGCAACTGGGCAGCTTCGTCGCCGAGGGCCTGCGGGCGGTGAAGATGAAAGTCGGTCGGGAGCCTGCGCGCGATGTCGAGCGCGTCCACATCGCGCGCGAGGCGATCGGCGCGGACACCGCGCTGTATGTGGATGCCAACGGCGCCTATGACCGTAAGCAGGCCATCGCATTCACCCGTGAGTTTGCCGGTGCCGGGGTGAGTTGGTTCGAGGAACCGGTCACCTCCGACGACTTGCAAGGTCTTCAGATGGTTCGTGAACGCGCACCGGCGGATATGCGGATCACCGCCGGGGAGTATGGCTACGATGTGTTTTACTTCCGCCGCATGCTGGAGGCCAGCGCGGTGGACATCCTGCAGGCCGATGTCACCCGTTGCCTCGGCATCACCGGTTTTCTACAGGCCGGCGCATTCTGTCAGGCCTTCAACATCCCGCTGTCGGCTCACACCGCTCCGGCCTTGCACCTGCACGTGATGTGCGCCGTGCCCAATGCCCGGGACATCGAGTATTTCCACGACCATGTGCGCATCGAAGCCATGTTGTTCGATGGCATTACACACCCCGTTGACGGCCTGCTCCGTCCGGACCCCAGCCTCCCGGGCCTGGGGCTTCGATTGAAGGAGGAGCAGCTCGTCCACTTTGCCGCATCATGAACCTGCGCACTCAGAGCGAGCGGCAAACGCATGCATCACCGGGGGCGGGGCATCTGTCTGCGCAAGCGGCCGGCAAACTGGCCGCATCGCTGCGCCAGATGGTTGCTGGCGAAGTGCGCTTCGGCAGCGGTGACCGGGCCTTGTACGCGACCGACGGTTCCAATTATCGCCAGGTACCGATCGGTGTGGTGATTCCCGAGTCCACCGACGATGTCACCGCCACGCTGGCCGTCGCGGCCAGGCACGGTGCACCGGTCCTGCCGCGCGGCTGCGGTACCAGCCTTGCAGGCCAGTGCTGCAACACCGCTGTCGTTCTGGACATGTCCAAGTATCTCAATCGGATCGTCTCGCTCGATGCACACGCGCGCCGCGCCCGCGTGGAACCCGGCTGCGTCCTCGATCAGTTGCGTGATGCCGCCGAGCGGCACGGCCTGACCTTCGGCCCCGACCCCTCGACCCACGACCACGCCACGCTCGGCGGCATGATCGGAAACAACTCCTGCGGGGTGCATTCGGTCATGGCCGGCCGCACGGCCGACAATGTCGAATCACTGGAGGTCGTCACCTACCGGGGCGAACGCCTGCACGTCGGCCCCACCGGTGAAGACGAACTCGAACGGCTCATTCGCGCCGGCGGCGTCAAGGGCGGCATCTATCGCAAGCTCAGGGACTTGCGCGACCGCTATGCGGATGAGATCCGCCAACGCTATCCACCCATTCCGCGACGGGTATCGGGATTCAACCTCGATGCGCTGTTGCCGGAGAATGGATTCAACGTGGCCAAGGCGCTGGTCGGCTCGGAAGGGACATGTGTCACCGTCCTGGGGGCCGAGCTCGCGCTGGTGCCCAGTCCGCCGCACCGCGCCCTGGTGGTCCTGGGTTATCCCGATGTCTTCGCCGCCGGCGACCACGTCCCGCAGATCCTGGGTTTCGGTCCGGTGGGGCTGGAAGGTATCGATGACCGGCTCATCGACTATATGACTGAAAAACACATGCACCCGGCGGAGCGCACGCTGCTGCCCGAGGGACGGGGCTGGTTGCTGGTGGAGTTCGGCGGCGACAGCGCCGACGACGCCATGGGCAAAGCGAGAGCGCTGAAAGAAGCCTTGCACGATGCCGAGGATCCGCCTTCTGTTTGTATCTTCGACGACCCCGCACAGGCCAAACGCATCTGGGAGATCCGCGAATCCGGCCTGGGCGCCACCGCGCACGTACCGGGCATGCGCGAGACGTACCCTGGCTGGGAGGACGCCGCCGTACCGCCGGATCGGGTGGGGCGCTACCTGCGTGATTTCCGCACCTTGCTCGAACGCTACGGCTACGGCTGCTCACTTTATGGTCACTTCGGGGATGGCTGTATTCATGTACGTATCGACTTCGATCTGACCCACCCGGACGGCGTGGTCAGGTACCGCCGCTTTGCCCGTGAGGCGGCGGAACTGGTGATGGCCCATGGCGGATCGCTCTCCGGCGAACACGGTGATGGCCAGGCCCGCGGCGAGCTCTTGCCGATGATGTTCGGGGAAACCCTGGTGCAAGCGTTCCGGGAGTTCAAATCCATCTGGGACCCCGACGGGATGATGAACCCGGGCAAGGTGGTGGATGCCGACCGTATGGATGAACACCTGCGTGAGGGCCCGGACTATGTCCCGCCCAGCCTTGAAACGGTGTTTGCCTTCAGCGAGGACGACCATTCCTTCGCGCGATCGGCCACGCGCTGCGTCGGCATCGGCAACTGCCGGCGCACGACCGGCGGTGTGATGTGCCCCAGCTACCGTGCGACGCTGGAGGAAAAGCACTCCACCCGCGGCCGCGCACGACTGCTCTTCGAGATGGTTCACGGCGGCCCGATCCAGGACGGCTGGCGCAGCGACGCGGTACGCGAGGCGCTGGACTTGTGCCTGGCCTGCAAAGGCTGCCGCAGTGACTGCCCCGTCAACGTGGACATGGCGACCTACAAGGCCGAGTTCTTTCATCACTATTACAAAGGGCGGCTGCGCCCGCGCTCGGCGTACGCCATGGGCCGCATCCAGGACTGGTGCCGTATTGCCGCATACATGCCGCGACTGGCCAACCTGCTCACCCAGAGCCGCCCACTGGCCGCAGTAGGCAAGCGCATCGGCGGCATCGCACCGCAACGCCGGCTGCCACCGTTCGCGCACGAAACCTTTCGCCAGTGGTTTGCGCGGCGGGCGCCGCGACCGGGCGGACAGCGCGTCCTGCTATGGCCGGACACATTCACCAATTATTTCCAGCCCCACATAGGGCGCGCCGCGGTGGCGGTCCTGGAGGCCGCCGGGGCGCATGTGGTCATACCCACGGCCCGGCTGTGCTGCGGCCGTCCGCTCTACGGTTGGGGCATGCTGGATCGCGCCAAACACGAGCTCGGCCGCATTCTCGATCACCTGCGGGACGATATCGATGCAGGTACACCGCTGATCGGCTTGGAACCGGCATGCCTGGCGACCTTTCGTGACGAGCTGCCGAACCTGTTTCCCACCGATGAGCGGGCGCACAAGCTGTGCCGGCAAAGCGTCATGCTCAGCGAATACCTGGAGCGAATCGGTTACCGCCCCGGCCATCACGCGGCAGCGGCGGTGGTGCATCCGCATTGCAACCACCATGCCGTCATCGGGCTGGCCGATGAACGTTCCGTGCTGGACAAGCTCGGGCTCGACTACCACATGCTCGATGCCGGCTGTTGCGGAATGGCCGGCGCATTCGGTTTTGAAGCCGAGCACTACGAGGTCTCGATCAACGTGGGCGAGCACCAACTGCTGCCTGCGATTCGCGGCACCAGGCCTGATGCGCTGATCATTGCCGACGGCTTCAGCTGTCGGGAACAGATCGAACAGTGCACCGGTCGACACGCGCTGCACGTGGCCGAGGTGCTGGAGATGGCGCTCACCACCGCCGATGGAGGATCCCGATGAAGTACAAATTGCTCAATGACGCACCGCTGCGTACCTATGCGGTGGTCTTCGACCCAGGCGAAGAGGTGGTCAATGAATTGACCACTTTCGCGCGCGCCGAAAAGCTCAACGCCAGCCAGTTCACCGGCATCGGCGCATTGAGTTCAGTGGTGCTGGGCTATTTCCAATGGGACGAGAAATCCTACAAGCGCATCCCGGTGGACGAGCAGGTGGAAGTCGTCTCATTGCTGGGCGATATCGCCATAAGCGAGGGCAAGGCGTCGCTGCATCCGCATATCGTCGTCTCCCGGGCCGACGGCAGTGCAATGGGCGGACATCTGCTGGAAGCCCGGGTGCGACCCATCGTCGAGGTCATTGTCACCGAGTCCCCCGAGCGCCTGCGTCGGGAGCACGATGAAGCGACAGGTCTTGCCTTGATTTCCCTGAAGTAGGTGCCCCTCATGCCCGCCCCGATCGGAAAAACCCGCTGGGCCATTCCCGAAGGCTATCTGCCCGCCTGGAGCAACGGCCCGGAACCCCAAATGGCCAGTCACGAAACGTTCTGCATTCTCAATGCGAGCGACTCGCACGCCCATGTCGTGGTCACGATATTCTTCGAAGATCGCGATCCCGCCGGCCCGTACCGGTTGACCGTCCCCGCGCAGCGTACCCGTCACATACGCTTCAACGCGCTGGAGACGCCGGAGCGGATTCCGCTGGACACCCCTTATGCCAGCCTGATCGAATCGGACGTGCCCATCGTGGTGCAGCACACACGGCTGGATTCGCGCCAGGCTGAACTCGCCCTGCTCTCGACGCTGGCTTATGCCGACTGATCAAAACGCCAGCCCCGCACCGAGCACGAGGCCATACAACGCTTGCGCCACGACCGTCAGCAGCGGTGTGGCGAAGCCGTAGTTGAGCCCTACCATTCCCGGAGGTTCGATGACGTTGCGCTCGCGCACGCCGAGGTACTCGGAGGCAATCCGGGGATGGACGTACGGCAGATGGGACAGCGCAAGGATCAACAGGACGCCATGGGCCAACCCGAGCAGGCTGCCGGCCCAAACGCTCGCCCCGCCGATGGCCTGGAACACCGCCGCATAGCAGAACGAGATGACCCAGCCGCCCAGGAAGTAGACTGCGATGCCCACCTGATGCGCACGCGCACGCTCCCCGGAGAACCACGTGCCAAGCAGTAGCGGCAGGCTCATGCGGGTGAGTCCGATGGCCCGTCCGCCCTCGATGACCAAGGTCATCGCCAGCGATGCCAGCAGACCCCAGAGCAGAATGTCCCAGATGGCTGCCCAGCTCATGCCGGCGCCACGGTGCAGCCGGTCCTCCGACGCCGCTTCGCCGACTGCAAGGCGATAGCCGCGGTGATCAGCCCCACATGGGTGAACGCCTGTGGGAAATTGCCCAGGAAGGTGCCGGTGTCGACGTCGACTTCCTCAGAATACAGCCCCACATCGTTGGCCGAACCGCAGAGGGCATCGAACAGGTGCTCGGCCCGATCCAACTGACCGGCGAGGGCGAGATAGTCCACGCGCCAGAAGCTGCAGATCCCGAACGCGCCCTCCCCGCCCCGATGCGGATCAAGCGCCGTGTCGTAGCGGCGCAGCCACGGACCCTGGCCCAGCGAACCGGTGACGAACGCCTCGGTACCGATCATCCGCGCACTGCGCGGATGGCAGTATCCGTAACGCGGCGCCAGCAGCACGCTGGCATCGGCCCGATCACTGTCCCAGGAGGCGACGTACGCGCCTTTTTCACGATGGAACCCGTGGATCTCGTTCGCAGCGCGAATGGCATCGCGATGGGTTCTGAACACATCCACCGGAACCTGCACGACACCGGCATCGTGCAGCCGCAGGAGGTGATCGAGACCCGCCCAGCACATGATCTTGCCGTAGGTGTAATGGCGACGCTTGCCGCGGATCTCCCACAGCCCGTTCTCTTCCCGGCGCCACTGGCGGCAGATCTCGTGACCGAAGGCCACGATCATGCGTTTTTCCATTGGCGAGAGCGTGCCGCCGCCCAACGCATAACCGTGTGCGGTGCAGATCACCGCACCATAGCCGTCGAGCTGGCGCTGGTCCCGCGCCGAATTACCGACCCGCACCGGCCTGGAGCCCCGGTAGCCCTCCAGATGCTCCAGATCCGTCTCCGCCGGTACCCGGCGGCCGTGCGCGTCGTACATGAACGGCAACGACCGGCGGTCGTGCCGCGACGCGTGCAGCAGCCACTTGAGGAAAAACGCCGCCTCGTCGCCGTAACCGGCCAGGGCGTAGGCGTGGAACGTCAGCGCGGCATCGCGCAACCAACAATAGCGATAATCCCAGTTGCGTTCGCCACCGATGGATTCGGGCAGCGATGCGGTGGGCGCGGCATACACGGCGCCGGACTGCACGAAGGTCATCAACCGGACCGTCAGCAGGCTGCGCACGACGATGTCCCTGTGCGGCCCCTGGTAGGTGCACCGTCCGACCCAATCGCGCCAGAAACGCTCTGTCGCCGTCACCCGGCGGGCGACGGCCGTCAGCGGGGTCAGAGTCACCGGCTCATCACGGGCGAACGTCAGCGAGAAAACGGCGGTGTCTCCCGGTTGCATGCGCCATGCCGAATGCAGATCCGCGCCATTTTGCGAGGCCGCCAGTGGCACGTCGGACCGGACATAGACCGCGCAACGGTGATAGGCGATACGCCAGCCGATTGCACCAGCGGCGTCCAGCCGGTAGGGCGCGCGGGCGAAATCCGGTCGCGGAGCGACAGTCGCCCGCATGTCCACCGCACCACCCCGACAGCGGAGGATGCGCAGCACCTCGCTGGCCGGTGTCAGGCTCGAGGCACCCTCTGTCGATACCGGGATGAGGTCGGTGACCTGTACTGTCCACCCATCTCCGCGGTACTCGGTTTCGAGAATATTGGTATCGCGCCGGTACCAGCGACGGGTGCTGAAGGGTTGGGCGGGCGTCAATCCAAAATACCCGCCCACACGACGATCAAGTATGGCGGCGAAGAGGCTTGGGCTCGATATCTCAGGCAGACACAACCAGTCGATCGACCCATCGCGGCAAACCAGGGCGGCGCAGCGTCCATCGCCGATGATCGCGTAGTCTGAGATCGGTGGGTAATCCTCGTGCGCTGGGGGATGTTCGGTTGCGGTCCAGGACACAGCGCTACCAGGATATCGCCGTGTTTTTGGCCTGGCGGTCGAACGCTCCGCGGGTAACGTGCAAATCATCCACCGGCGAGAACAGATTGCCGGGGCGATCCCCCGGGACGGCCTTCGCGGCGCCGAAGGCGCCGGTCACCACGACTGTTGTCGGTTCGTCCATCACCTGGGCGCCCCATCCTTCACATTGCCGGCCAGTACCGACCTTTCTTTCTTGAGCGCGCTGACGGGGTAGGAGTTCCGGGTCTACTTGCCGGCCAAAGTCGCGTCCGAGGCCAGGGCGGGGTCCAGTTCTTCGGGACTCAGACGCATGGCCCAGGTGATGACCGGGATACGCTTACCGTCCTCGCCCCCGCGCACGGGGTTCATGAACTCCCAGGCGATCTCGCCCTCACGGGTGACTTCAACGATGCGCCCGCCGTCGGATTCGCTGATCAGCGTGTTGCCGTTGGGCAAGCGCTGCAAGTCCGAACGAATCTCGCTTGCCAGAGGATGGGCGGCACTGCCGGCGTACTGCCAAACGACCTCCATGGTGGCCGGATCGAACTCTAACGCGCGCGAGCTACCCTCGGGGCCATCGAACTGCCCCAGGTTGTCGAACAGTAGAATGGTCCCCTCGGGCTGTATGTCGGGATCGTGCTGACCGGCCCACGGCCCAGTGGTCGCCCAACGAATATCGCCCGATTCGACGTCGATCACGGCCAGCGCGCTGGAGAGCTCGCGCAGGGACAGCAACACCTGCCCCTCCTCGCCGAAGGCGAAGTTGGCGGCTTTGCGCTCATCGATGTACTCCACGGTGTTCGCATGCAGCGGATCGCCACGGAAGAAGATCGACACCGTACTGAGCAGATGACGGTAGCGCGAGCGGGCGACAGATTCGATCAGGTGAATCTTGCGCAGCTCCTCGCCCTGCGGCGAGAGCACCACCAGAAAGTCGTCCAGCCGCGGTGGCGTCAGATGCCCGGCGCCCTCCACCGGGGCATCGACGATCTCCTGGGTAAGGACGTATATCGTCCCGTCCGGCGCCACATCGAACTGATGATGCGCCCGCCCCGGGTAGAACCAGATCACGTTGGAGTCCTTGTCCAGCTTGACCAGGCCGTAGCCGTACGGGGTGTCGCTGGTGCCTTCGTATAAGGCCAACAGTTCGCCACCGGGCAGGATGCGCGCATGGCGAAAGTGCACGTACTCGTCCGGGCGGGGTTCCTCGATCGTACCGGTGCCGGGCGTCCATACCGTGCTGAACGGCCGCCGCCACTCGTGTACCACCTCGCCGTCCATGTCGATGAGAAAGGCTGCCGGGTCGCTGCCGGAGGTGTACAAGGTAAAGCCCTCATAGGCCTTGCCGGGCTCATGCATCGTCACGCCCTTGTCGGGGCGGCGCTCCGGCTTCCAAAGGTCCGTCATGTACACATCGCGATACGAGGTCATCTGGTCGTACAGCGCCTTGCCGCCCTCATAGGCGCGGGCGATCGCCGGTGCGGGAAACACGTTGCTGACTGTCATCAGCGAGCCGGCGATATAGGCCAGCAGGGCAAGCGCCACGATAAAAGCCATGTTGAAGATGCGATCCGCCCGAGTGTCGGCGGTTGCGCCAGCGTGGGCGGCGCCACGTCGTGTCTGTTGATTCATGCGTTCGATCCGTGCCCGTGAAACGCCCGTTAGGCGGGCGTCCTTCCTGGTTGATGATGTTGGCTCTTGGGATCGCGCCGGCGGCTGTTTGGTTCCGCGCGCTCGATGGCCGACTGCCGCGCCACGGCAAGCGTGGGCGGATCGGTTACGCTGTTCATCTAGGGCAGACCCACCTCCCGCCCGTTGGAACCAACGACATGGCCGATACAAACAATGCCGCTGCCGCCGAGGCGCTGGAACGGATGTACCAGGCACCGGAGATCGTCCGCCAACGCCTGATGACGCTCGATGCGCTTCGCCCCCGCCGTGGCGAGCACATCCTCGATGCCGGGTGCGGACCGGGACTGCTGCTGCAGGCATTGGCGGCGGGCGTCGGCCGCGATGGGCAGGTCACGGGCCTGGACAGCGACCCGGCCATGCTGGCGCTGGCCAGCGCGCGTTGTGCAGACCTGCCGCAGGTGCGCGTCACCGCCGGCGCACTCGAATGCCTCCCCCTGCCCGCTGCGGCGTTCGATGCACTCTCCTGCACCCAGGTGCTGCTCTATACCGACCCGCTCGACACCGCGTTGGCGGAGCTGGCGCGCGTGCTCAAGCCCGGCGGTCGCGCGGCGATCATCGAAACCGACTGGCGCGGCCTGGTCCTGGGCAGTGCGGACACGGCGTTTACCCGGCGTGTCTGCGATGCCTGGGACGCGTCGGTCGCCAACCCCAACCTACCGGTGCGCCTGGCGGGGCTGCTGAGCCGGCACGGGCTGGATACCGTCCGTGTCGAGGCCATTCCCTTGCTGAGCACGAACTACGTCGGTGGCAGCTACGCCGTGGGCATGGTGAAATCGATGGCACAGGATGCCGTCCGCGCCGGGGCGGTCACGGACGAGGCGGCGCAAGCCTGGCTGGAGGATCTTGCGCGGCGCGGCAGGGCCGGCGACTGGTTTTTCTGCATCAACCGCTTTTTGTTCACCGCCGTGCGGAGGCTTGCATGATCGAGACGCTGATCCTCGCCTCAGCCACATTCTTCGCCACCATCGGGCCGCTGGACGTCGCGGCCATGTTTGCCGCGCTCACCGCGGGGGCTGACCCGAAAACCCGGCGGGCCGTCGCCGTGCGTGGCGTACTCATCGCCACCGGCATCCTGCTGTTGTTCGCGTTGTTCGGCGAGGCCATCCTCGGCGGACTGGGCATTTCGCTGGCGGCCTTGCGCACCGCCGGTGGCATTCTGTTGCTGTTGATCGGCATCGACATGGTCTTCGCCCGGCACTCCGGCGGTACCGGCACGACCACCGACGAGGTCGCCGAAGCCACGGGCAAGCCGGACATTTCGGTGTTTCCGCTGGCAACGCCGCTGATCGCCGGCCCCGGTGCCATGGGTGCGGCCATTTTGCTGATGGCCGATGCCCAGGGCGACCTCGCCCGCCAGGGCGCCGTACTTGCCGCGCTGGTCGGCATGCTGGTGTTCACGCTGATCGCTCTTTTGGCTGCCGGCCGCATTCAGAACTGGCTGGGGGTGACCGGCATGCACGTCATCAGCCGCGTGTTCGGCGTATTGTTGTGCGCGTTGGCGGTGCAGTTCATGTTCGATGGGATCGTCGACAGCGGTATCGTGCCACGCTGATCCAGATGCCGCCCGGGACGCATACGATTTTTTTTCGGGCGAGTGTCGGGGGGCCATCGTGTCCGTTCGTCCTTCGGGTCGAGTAACCCAATCGAAACCCGTTCGGACAGTGAAGGAGAACACCGATGAGCACCCAAAGCACCGCAGAAAACGAAATCCGTGGCCTTATGGATACGTGGCTGACGGCCGTACGCGCCGCGAACGTCGATGCGATCATGGCGGTCTACGCGCCCGATGTCATCGCCTACGATGCGATCGGCAAGCTTCAGTTCGAAGGCGCCGAAGCCTATGGCGCCCATTGGAAGGCTTGCATGGAGATGTGCCAGGGCATGATCTTCGAGCCACGCGAACCGACGATCATCGCCAACGGCGATGTCGGCTTCAGCTACGCACTGATCAAATGCGGCGGTCAGGACAATGAAGGCAAGGAGATGACTTCGTGGATGCGTATGACCACCGGCTACCGCAAGCTCGGCGGTCAGTGGAAGATCGTGCACGAGCACTTCTCCATGCCGTTCGATATGGAAAGCGGCAAGATG
>CBFGWV010000111.1:0-14059 GCA_965652545.1 uncultured Candidatus Competibacteraceae bacterium
CTCTGTGCCGTTTGTGTTGCCAAGCGCATCTGCGTGCAGGCATCCGCAGGCGCGGGCAGGTTCGCATGCGCTTCGGCCAGCGCGTTCACCCGCTTGGCGACGATCTCGGGGAAGGGCGCGGCCTTTGGACCACGGGTGTCGACGCCGGTCAGTAGCTGTGTCGATACGGCGGCTAGGCGGTCACGGCTCTCATCCCACATGCGGAAGTACACCCGCAGCCGCTTGTCGTCCGCGCCGAGGATCTGGGCGGTGATCGAGACGGGGGCATCCAGGTGGACTTCGCCAAGGTAGCGGATGTGGTTCTCCAGGGTGTAGATCGTGTACTGATGCGATTCGCGCCCCGGGCCGTCGAGGCCGATGTAGTCGATGAGCCGGTCGCAGGCGCGGCTGAACAACAGGGCGTAGCAGGCGTCGTTCAGGTGGCCGTTGTAGTCGATCCATGCCGCCTCCACGGGCGTGTTCAGCAGGACCAGCGGGTTGGCGTCGGGCATGGCGGGCACGCTTCTCTCAAGGCGACAGCTTCCTAGGATGACGTGCCTTTGGCTTGTGTGTCATCATCCGCCCTGCGTTACGGTTCGCTGGCCCTTGTGGTCGGCGCTAAGAGGGAATCCGGTGCGATACCGGAGCTGCCCCCGCAACTGTAAGCGGCGAGTCTGCCCCCGCCAGTAAGCCACTGACCGGTATCGGTCGGGAAGGATGGGGATGGATGCTGACCCGTGAGCCAGGAGACCTGCCGTTCGCAATCACCATGTTTTCGTGTAATGGAACGGGGGTTTTCCATGCAGAGCGCCAAGCGCCATGTTGCGCCGTCCTGCCTGTCTTTTTCTGCCGCTGATGTCCTGGGTCGTTTCGACCCGCGCGCGACCCTGCGCATGGCGCTGGATCGCGATGAGGGTACCGAACCCAGGTTCGCCCGCGACTGCCTGTTGATCTGGGTGCTCGGCCTGCCCGAGGGGGTGGATGCCCGCCGGGCTGCCGCGGCGGTGCTGCCCGAGCTCGCCTGGCCGGAGCGTTCGCCGTTTGCCGAGGCCCTGCGCGGCTTGCTGGCGGAGGTGGCGAACTGTAGCCGCATGCCGGTACGCACTCGGCGCCGACGGTTTACTCACTGAGGTTGCGCAGGCGCGAGCTACGCCTCAAAGCGGCTTGTGGGGTCACGATCGCCGTCGTATCGCTTCGTGAGCGGAAACGGCGGCAACCAGGACTCGCGCCGGGCGATCCAGAGTTCGTATGTCGGCCTCAGTTGATCAGGGGCATCGAGCGATCCTAAGTTCACTTCGATTTCGTCGTCGCTGCGCCCGAATACGGTGGAGCCGCAGCGGGGGCAGAAAAACCGCCCGGCATAGTCGCGTACTTCGCCTTCGATCGTCACCGCATCCTGAGGGAACACCGCCGAGGCGTGAAACAGGGCACCATGGTGCTTGCGGCAATCGAGACAGTGGCAAATGCCGACCCGGTATGGGGGGCCCGAGGCCACGATTCGCACGTTGCCGCAGAGGCAACCGCCGGTGAATGTATCCATCCCGCGTCTCCTCTAAAGTCAGGCGGACGTACTGGTTACAACGAACAGCGCGGTCATTGCAATCGTCCCCCGCCGTCTACGTCGAGGAGAGCGGCCTTAACCCGTCGGCAACCGCCGCCAAGGCAGCAACCAGTTCTGGTCGTCGTGCCGGCCGCGCAGGGTGTCGACGGCGTAGACCTTGGCGACGTGGTCGTCGGTCAGCACGTCCTCTGGCCGGCCTTCGGCGTGGATGCGGCCCTGGTCGAGCAGGATCAGTCGATGACAGAAGCGCATGGCCAGGGCGAGGTCGTGGAGGACGACGACGACGGCTGCATTTTGGCGGGCTTGGTCGACCAGTACGGTCATGACGTCGATCTGGTGGGCTGGGTCGAGTCCGCTGACCGGTTCGTCGGTGAGCAGGATGCGCGGTTGTCCGGCCAGTGAACGGGCCAGCAGTACGCGGGCGCGTTCGCCGCCGGAGAGCTGGGTGACCGGTCGGTCGGCGAGGTGGGTGACGTCGGTGGCGGCCATCGCGTTAGTGATGGCGATTCTATCGGCACTGTCCTCGCGCTGCCACGGACCACGGTGCGGGAGGCGGCCGAGCGCGACGACCCGTCGAACGGGCAGGGGCCAGTGCAGTGGGGCATGCTGGGGCAGGAAGGCCATCTCGCGTGCCAGTACCCGCGGTGGAATGCTGGCCAGCGCTTTGTCGCCGATGCGAATGCTGCCGCCATCGGGCGGCGTCAGTCCGGCCAGTGCGCGCAGCAACGTGGACTTGCCTGCACCGTTGGGCCCAAGCAGCCCGAGGACTTCGCCGTGACGGATCTGAAGCGTCACCTCATCGACGAGCGTGCGGCCGTCGCGGCGCACGGTGACCTCGCGAACGTCGGCGGCGATGGTTACATCCATTGGCGGCGGGCCTTCAGCAGCAAGTGCAGGAAGAACGGCGCGCCTACCAGGGCCGTGACGACGCCCAGTTTGAGCTCGCTTTGCAGCGGCAGCAGCCGCACCAGGCTGTCGGCGGCCAGCAGGAGTACAGCACCGCCCAGGGCGCTGGCGGGGATCAGTCGGCTCGGTTGCTGGCCGACCCAAGGGCGCAGGATATGCGGCACCACCAGCCCGACGAAACCGATACTGCCGGCTACGGAGACGGCCGCGCCCACCGCCAGCCCGACACCGAGGATGATGATCAGACGCAGGCGGGTGAGGCGGTAGCCGAGGCTGCGTGCGGTGTCTTCGCCCAATGTAAGGGCATCCAGTGCCCGTCCGCTGGAGGCCAGCAGCAAAGCGCCCACGGCCATGAACGGCAGGGCCAGCCAGACGTGTTCGAAGCTGCGGTCGGAAAGAGAGCCGAGCATCCAGAAGACGATTTCCAGCGCCGCATACGGGCTGGGGGCGAGGTTCAGCGCCAGGGCCGTCAGGGCACCGGCGAGGCTGTTGATGGCGACCCCGGCGAGGATCATGGTCAGTCCGGTGTCGTCTTCACCGGCGAGCCAGGCGACGGCCAGCGTGCCGATGAGGGCGCCGGTCATGCCGCCCAGGGGCAAGGCTGCCGGGTGGATGGACGCCAGCCCAAAGTAAAAGGTGATGACTGCGCCCAGCGCGGCGGTGGACGAGGCGCCGACCAGTGCGGGGTCGGCCAGGGGGTTGCGCAGCAGGCCTTGCAGTACGGCGCCGGAGAGGCCAAGTACCGCGCCCACCAGCAGCGCCAGCAACGCGCGCGGGAAGCGGATCTCCGCCAGTATCAGCCACAGGACGCCGTCCTCGCGTTGGGCCGAGTCGTTCAGCACGCCGATCAAGGCGCCGGCGTCGCGGCCGGCGAAGATGGCGATCAGGAACAAGACGGTGCACAACAGTCCCAGCCCGCCCAACAACCGGGCAGGGGCGATCTCACTGCCCATGCGCGACCCACTGCGTGCGTTGCCACTGATGGCGGGCGTCGACCAATCGGCCCAGGGCGTCGGTGATCCAGGGGCCTGCGCAGTTCCACTCGGCTTCGGGCACGGTTGTGGTGGTCAGCTTGGGCAGACCGCGAATGGCCGGATGGCGCGGAACGGCGCTCGCCTGGGACGGCGCGCGTTCGCCGCCGGCGCCGAACACGAGGATGTCCGGGCGGCCGCGGATGAGGTCCTCCAACCCCAGGAAGCCCCAACCGTGCATACCTTGCTTGGCGGCGAGGTTGACGATGCCGGCGCGCTCCATGAGTTCATGGGTGAGGCTGCCGGTTCCGGTGGTAAAGCCGTTGGGGTGAAACACCGCACCGACCGGCTCGGGGCCGGTTCGGCCGGCGGCCAGTTCGGCCAGGGTGGCGTCCATGTCGGCGACCAGCGCTTGGCCGCGCTCGGCAAGGCCGAGCCGCTCGGCCACCACAATGATCTGCTCGCGCGTTTCCGCGACCGATTGCGGCACGGCAAGGTCCATGACCTCCACACCCATGCGGCGCAGCAAGGCGACTGAATCGCGTTTGGTGTAGATCCCGGCGAGCACGAGATCCGGCCGAAACCCCAGCACTTCCTCCGCCAGGCCTTGATTGAGGGGCAGTTCGCCGACCCGGTCCACCACTGGAGAATAGGCCGGGTCGGCGGCCAGAAAACTGACCGAGGCAATGCGTGAGGGCGGTGCCAGGGTCAGCAGTAGCGCATCCGCGCACAGGTTGATGGACACCACGCGTTGCGGCGGCGCGGCCACGGCCAGGCCCGATACGCAGATCAAGCCTAAAGCCAGTGCGCACCAGCTACGCATTATCAGAACTCCGCCCGTACACCCAGATAGAATGCCCGCCCCGGCTGCGCGTAGTCGTACACGTCCTGATAGTCCTCGTCCAGGAGGTTCTCCACGCGTGCGAAGACATCGATCTGTTCGCTCACTTGATAGCGTCCGGCCAGGGTGACCAGGGTGTAGCCATCCAGTGTGACCGTAGAGGCCGGGAAGGTGCTGAAATCGTCATCCTTGACGTCACTGTTGCGCACGACGGACAGGTCCAGCCGTGCCGGCATGGTCTGGAAGGCGTAACCCAGGTTGGCGGAGACGGCGTGTTGCGGCCGGCGACGCTCGCGTTGGCCATCGGGCGCCTCGGCATCGGTATAGGTGTAGCTGCCGCTGAGGTCCCAACCCGCCCCCAACTCGGCAGTGGCGCTGATCTCCACGCCGCGGCGCTCGCTCTCGCCCTCGCCGTTGGCGACGCTGCTGAGGAAGGTGGTCGAGTCGAAGGTGGCGATGATCTCGTCCTCCAGCACGGTATGGAAGACTGTGACGTCCATCGTCAGGCGGTCATCGAACAGCGGGAATTCCACCCCAAAGTCCCAGCCGCGGGCTTTCTCGGGCTTGAGATTGGGGTTGCCGATGAAGCTGTCCGGGAAGAACCCGAACAGTTCGATGAACGAGGGGTTGGTGACGCCGGTGCCGTAGCTGCCATGCAGACGTACGCCGCTGTCGGGGAACAAATAAGCCGCCGTGGCCCGCCAGGTGGTGGCGTCGGCGAAGCGGTCGTTGTCGTCGTGGCGGACCGCCCCGGTGAGAAACAGGCGCTCGTGCAACCCCAGCCGGTACTCGGCCACGACGCCGGTGTTGGTGATCGACTGGTCCTGGTTGGCCGGCGAGGTGGGGCTGTCGCCGCGCTGGCGATAGTCCTCGGATTCGCGCTCCAGGGCGAAGGTCAGATCATGATCCGCCGTGTCACTGCCCCAGATGAAGCTGGAGCGGTAGTCCAGCCGCTTCTTGCGCCCGTCGTAACGGGTGCTTTGCACGCCTTCGGTGAAGAACTGGTTCTCGGTGTCCGTCAGGGCCGCACCGAGCCGCTGCTGCCAAAAGCCGTCGAACAGGTCCAGGCTGGCGGCGACCCGGCCGTAGAGGGCCTCGCTCTCGCGCAACTCGTCGCCGTCCACGACACGGCCGTAATCCGGCGAGGTCGGGTCCGCATAGGTCTGTGGGTCGAACTGCGACTGCGCATCGGTGTAGCGCACGCTGGCATCCAGGGAGAACCCGTTGAATGGTTCCAGCCCACCGCGCAGGTTGAGGGTCGTGTTCTCATACCCATCGTCCTCAGTACCGTGCGGCGCGACCGACGTGCCATCGGTATCCTGACGGCTGACCCCGATGGCGAAGTCGCCACGATCACTGCCCCCGCTGAGGCCTGCGCTGGCGTTCCAGGTGTTGAAGCTGCCGCCTTCGATCTGGCCGTAGCCCGAGAGTTTGCCCTCGCCGCGGCGGGTGATGATGTTGATGACCCCGCCGATGGCATCGGACCCCCACAGTGCGCTCTGCGGTCCGCGCAGAACCTCGATACGCTCGATCTCGGTGATTGGCAGATCGGCGAAATCGAATGACGACCCATAGGTGGGGTCGTTGGCTTCCACGCCGTCGATGAGCACCAAAGTGTGGTTGGCTTCGGCACCGCGGATGCGAATCTGACTGGTGGTGCCCGGCCCGCCGCTGCGGCTGAAGGTCACCCCCGGCACGCCACGCAAGGCGTCCCCGACGGTCCGCACCTGGCGGTTCTTCAGGTGTTCGGCATCGATGACGGTTACCGCCGAACCGACCTGCTGGGCCGGTGTCTCCAACAGGCTGGCGGAGACCACGACATCGGGGAGCTGCAGCACGGTCTGGGCGATTGCGCCGGAACTGATGACGGCCGCGGACAGCGCAGCCAGGGGAAGCAAAGGACGGACGGACATTGAACAGCGGCCTCGTAGTCGTTGTCATGCCGCCTGCGGGAGACGGCAATATCGAGGCGCATCGCCGGGACTGTCCACTACCGGCTCGAGGTGGGAACCACCGGTTCGCAGGTTCTGGCCTGGCGACGCGCTTTTAGCCGCGTCGCCGATCAACGGCACACCGCTCCACCGAAAGACCCCGTTCGGTGACAAGGCGACGCTGTGACGGCAGGTCTCCTGGCTCGCGGGTCGCAGTCGAACGACCGGCCTTCCCAGCTTGGGAGCCTGTCGGGCTTGAGTGTCCGCAGTAGGACAGTCTCAAGTCCGACAGGCTCCCCGAAAGCCAGTGGCATTGTGTTGTCGTCGACTCACCGCTCACAGTTGCGGGGGCAGCCAGGGTTCGATCGGCGAAACGCCGCTCTACCCTGTTCCCTTTCGAGGGCCGGGCGGATGCTGCCCGCCCAGCCGTCTCATCCCACTTGGGACCGTCACGCGAGCGGAAGGTACTCTCAAGGGTTAGCCAGTGCAAGTTCAGGAGCGTCATAACATGTCGAAATTCCGCGATTTTCCTAAAGGATGGTGCGTCATGCGCCGGGGGTGGCAATGCACAGGCTGCTGCTGATCGCCGTATTGCTTGCCTCGGCCTGTGCATCGTCCCCGACCGTTCAACCGTTGGCGGACCCGGTCCCGCAGACGGAGGTTCTGCGAAGCGTTCTGGAGCTCTCCGGTGGCGAGGTGGATGGCATACGGCTTCGCGGGCTCTCCGGTCTGGCTGTCGATGCGACGACGGACACCTTGTATGCGCTGTCCGATTTCGGCGCTCTATTCATCTTTGCGTTGGCGTTCGACGACACGGGCGACCTGGCCGATGCGAGCCCGCAGCGGGCGGTGCATCTTAAGGGCGAGGATGGGCGCCGTTTGCGGTTTCCCTACAGCGATGCCGAAGGACTGGTATTGATCGGCCAAGGGCCGACCGCACGCCTGCTGGTCAGCTTCGAACAACGCCCGCGGGTGGCTGTGTTCGACCTTCAGGGGCGACAGATCGAGTCTTGGCCGCTGCCACCGGATTTCGACCATGCGTCAGCGTATGCAAACCGCAACAAAAGCTTGGAATCCATAGGCTTGGACGATGCTGGCAAGTGGCTTGCGTTGAGTGAGGGCGCGCTGGCGGGGGATGACTCCGGACGCCGCCCGTTGTTGGATGCACACGGTTTGCGCGCCTGGTATCACCCGGGTCCGGCACCGGCCAGCGCGCCGGTATCCATGGAAGTCCTCTCCGACGATGGCGGCCTGCTGGTGCTTGAGCGCGCCTACGCCGGCCCGTTGCAGCCGCTGGTGATCAGCGTCCGCCGTGCCCGCTTGCCGGCGGTGCGCGGTGGATTGATGGACGTGGAGGATGTGCTGGTCATGTCGACCGCCGAGGACTGGCCGTTGGACAACCTCGAGGGCATGACCCGCCTGCCCTCAGGCGATCTGCTGCTGGTCTCGGATGACAACGGCAGTGTCTTGCAGCGCACCTTGCTGCTCCACGTCCGCTTGCCGTGACACGCTGCAACAATTGTTTTGTGCACTTGCGCAAAAAGCGGTTGACAATGCGTCGTAAGCGCATGGAGTATCGAACAATCCTGAAATGATGCACCTGCGCAATACGGGGCAGTATGTCCCGGATGTCTCAGTGCGGACGGCACCGTGACGGATTCTCGGGTACCCTTGTGGCCCGGCCGGATCGGCTCCTCCATCCGGCCCGAGTCAATCCGTGATCGGGAGGTCGAAATGGAAGATGTGGTTATCGTCGCGGCGGCGCGTACCGCCATCGGCAACTTCATGGGCGCGCTGGCTGCGCTGCCGGCTCACGAACTGGGCTCGGTGGTCATCAAGTCTGTGCTCGATCGCACCGGCGTTGCGCCCGACCAGGTAAGCGAGGTCATCCTCGGTCAAGTGCTCACCGCCGGCACCGGCCAGAACGCCGCCCGTGCCGCTGCGCTGGCCGCCGGGCTCGGGCAGGGCGTGCCCGCGTACAGCATCAACAAAGTCTGCGGCAGCGGTCTAAAGGCCGTGCATCTGGCCTACCAGTCCATTCGCGATGGTGACAACGACATCGTCATCGCCGGTGGCCAGGAGAGCATGAGCCAGGCGCCCCACGTGCTGATGAACTCCCGTAAAGGCCAGACCATGGGCGACTGGAAAATGGTCGACTCCATGCTCAACGAGGGCCTGGTCTGCGCCATGAATCGCTATCACATGGGCATCACGGCCGAAAACGTGGTGACCAAGTTCGGCCTCACCCGCGAGGAGCTCGATGCCTTCGCCGCCGAGTCCCAGCGTCGCGCTGCCGCGGCCATGGAGGCGGGTCGCTTCGACGCCGAGATCGTGCCGGTGAGCATTCCCCAACGTAAAGGAGACCCTGTGGTGTTCGATCGGGACGAATTCCCGCGTGCGAACACCACGGCCGATGGACTGGCCAAATTGCGTCCGGCGTTCAAGCCGGACGGCACAGTGACTGCCGGAAACGCCTCGGGAATCAACGACGGCGCCGCGGTGGTCATGGTGATGTCGGCCAGTCGTGCCAAGGCACTGGGCTTGACGCCCCTGGCCCGTATCGCCGCTTATGCCAAGGCAGGCGTCGATCCCGCGATCATGGGTACCGGACCGATCCCGGCCACCCGCCGCTGTCTGGAGAAGGCGGGCTGGACCATTGATCAGCTGGATCTGGTGGAAGCCAATGAAGCGTTTGCGGCCCAGGCCATCGCAGTCAATCGCGATCTGGGCTGGGATACCGACAAGGTAAACGTCAATGGCGGTGCCATCGCCCTGGGTCATCCCATCGGTGCCTCGGGTTGCCGAGTGCTGGTGACTTTGCTGCATGAAATGGGCCGACGCGATGCCAAGAGGGGGCTTGCCACCCTGTGCATCGGTGGTGGACAGGGGGTGGCGCTGGCCGTCGAGCGGGACTAATTCCGACGAGGACAGTGCATGAAACGAATTGCGATCGTAACCGGGGGTATCGGTGGTTTGGGTACGGCCATGTGCAAGGCGCTGGCCGACCAGGGCCGCACCGTGGTGGCTGCGTTCTATCCGGCTGAGGAAGAAAAGGCATTCCACTGGCGCGAGATGCGCAAGTCCGAAGGGCTGGATGTGCACGTCTATCCGGTGGATGTCACCGACATCGACTCCTGCGCCGCTCTGGTGGCGCAGGTGGAGTCGGACCTCGGTCCGATCGACATTCTGGTGAACAACGCCGGAATCACCCGTGACTCCATGCTGCGCAAGATGGAAAAGCATCAGTGGGACGCGGTGATCAACACCAACCTCTCCAGCTTGTTCAACATGACCAGGCAGGTGTTCGAGAAGATGTGCTCGCGCGGCTGGGGCCGTATCGTCAACATCTCCTCGGTCAACGGCCAGAAGGGCCAGTTCGGCCAGGCGAACTATGCTGCGGCCAAGGCCGGTGTGCACGGGTTCACCATGTCGGTGGCTCAGGAAGGCGCCCGCAAGGGTGTCACGGTGAACACCATCTCGCCCGGTTACATCGCAACGGAAATGGTGATGGCCATGCCCGAGGAGGTGCGCAAGCAGATCGAAGCGCAGATTCCCGTGGGCAGGCTCGGCAAACCCGAGGACATCGGCCGCACGCTGTTGTTCCTCACGGCGGACGATGCCGATTTCATCACCGGTGCCGATATGTACGTCAATGGCGGCCTGTACTACCATTGAGCGGGTCGGCTGAACTCGCGACGCAACGCGGCGCGGCCGGATCTGGCAGTCTGCGCGGGTCCGGGGGATCGGATCGGCGGGTTTGGGGCATCATGCCCGTAGCCCGCCGTTTCGCGGCTTGGTGAGTCCCCCGGTTTCCGTAGACCGCAAGAGCCGCCGCGTCTTGCTATTTCTGGGCAGGGGCGCATGACAGAACCGCGGACCATTAAAAAATATCCCAACCGGCGGTTGTACGACACGGCCATCAGCAGTTACATCACCTTGGAAGACGTACGCAAGTTGGTGATGGACCGCACCACATTCAAAGTCATCGATGCGCGCAGCGGTGACGACATTACCCGCAGTATCCTTCTGCAGATCATCAGCGAGCAGGAAGAGCAGGGTACGCCCATCTTCACCACCGAACTGCTGGCACACATCATCCGCTTCTACGGGGATGCTCTGCAGGGCATGATCGGCAGCTATCTGGAGCGCAGTCTGCTGGCGTTCGTCGACCAGCAGCACCTGTTCCGCGAGCAGATGCGCAACTTCATGGGCAAGAATCCGCTGTCGATGATGACCGAGCTGACCGAGCGCAACATGAAAATCTGGCAGACGCTCAACGATCGACTGTACAAGGGCGAGGGCGAGGATCCCCCTGCCGACGACGATTCCCAAAAGAAATCCTGAGCGTTACGCGATTCGGCTGCCCTCGTATTGAGTGTGGGATGGATGGGTTGAGCGCAAGCGATGCCCGCCGTGCCGTGCTGCCAGCGGGCTCAGGGCGAGCCAGCCTTGTCCATCACGGCTTTCTCAGCCTCGAACTCGGCCAGCCGCGCCCTTGCCTTCGCTTCTTGGAACGGCGTGGCCGAGGGATTGCGCGCCGCCGCTCCCGCATGCAGGACGGCCAGGTCTAGCTCGCCAGCGAGGTAGTGGTATTCCGCCAGTGCCATCGAAGCGGCCACCGAGTCGCCGGCCGCCTGTGCGGCCTCGGACACCATCCAATGGACGCGTGGGTCGCGCGGGCGTCGCTCCTGCTGGGGTTTGAGCATGGCAAGCGCCGCCTGTGGCTGGCCGGTTCGGATCAGCGCGCTGCCGTAACTGATGGCGAGGCGATAGTCGTCCGAATAGAGACGCGTGAGGGCATCGAAGCGTTGCATGGCCTTGTCGTCCTGGCCTCGGGCCAGTGCAAGTTCGGCCGCCAGCAGGCCGTAATCGAGCCGCTCGGGGTCCGTGGCCAGCAGCCGGTCGAGATGGGCCTCAGCCTGATCGAAACGGGCCGCCTCGCTATAGGCCAGCGCCAGCGCGAAGCGGTCTCCGGTGTCGCCGACACCGTTCTCCGGCAGGGTGGTTTCCAGGCCACGGATCAGCGTCATCACATTGTCGGCCATGATCACCCGCAGGCGTGCCATGGCCAGGGTATAGGCGAGCGGATCATTGACCGACGTCGCCGCTTGCGGCAGGTCGGTGCGTCCGGCGACGTCGGCCGAACGCATTTCGGCCCGGGGGTGAGTGCGCAGGAGATCCATCAACGCATTCTGGCTGCCGGCCAGGCGTGACATCCTGTCGAAGAAGCGCTGCATGCCGCTGGGGTCGAAGCCGGCTCGGGCCAGCAGACGCACGCCGACCCGGTCCGCCTCTTGCTCGTGAGCGCGGGTGAAGTTGATCTGTTGCTGCGCGCCCAGTGCCAGGGATCCGGCCATGGCGGCCTGGCCCGCTTCGCGGCTGGCTGCCGCCACCAGGGCGGAGGCGACCATCGCAGCGGCCATGGGCAAGGCCATGTTCTGCATCTCGGCATAGCGGCGGGCGATGTGGCGTTGGGTGACGTGGGCGATTTCGTGCGCAACCACACCGGCCAGTTCGGCCTCATCCCGCGTGGCCAGCATCAGGCCGGCATTGATACCGATGTACCCACCAGGCGCGGCGAAAGCGTTGATCTGGCTGCTTTTGATCCAAAAGAACGACAACGGCCGGCCCTGGGTGTCGGCGTGCAGGGCCAGGCGGTGGCCGAGTGCGCCCAGGTATTCCTCCAGTGCCACGTTGTCGATCAGCGCCCGTCGTCGTCGCAACTGATCGACCACCGCGGCACCCAGGCGCTCCTCGTCATCGCGCGAGAGCACCGCCAGCGAGGGGTCGGAGAAGTCCGGCAGAACGATGCCGCTTTGGCCCTGTCCGGTACCGCTCGTGGCGATAAGGGGCAAGGAAACGGCCATGGCGAGCAGGCGGCGGCGGGTGGGGGTCATGAGTGTCCGATAGGCGTTGGATTGACGGGCGCAGTCACTGCGCTTGGAACCGCATCGGTGAGAGGTGTTCCATGCTGGACCAGGCATTTATCGTTGACAAGCCCGGCGGTCCGTCGCGGTATCATCAGCCCAGTTGCCCCGGAGGAAGCCTGTCCATGCACATCGATGCGGAACTCGACGCCAGTGGCCTGCATTGCCCGTTGCCGTTGCTCAAGGCCAAGAAGGCGCTGTCCGGGTTGACCGTGGGGCAGACGCTGCGGATCGTGGCCACCGATCCGGGGTCCGTGCGGGACTTCGAGGCCTTTTCCCGGCAAGCGGGTCATATGCTTTTATCGTCGCAGCCAGAGGCGGAGCGCTTTGTATTCGTCATTAAGAAAGGAGGACCCAAGTGAGCGATAACGCGGTGCTCCAGGCGTTACGCCAACGGCGTACGGTGCATGAGTTCGAGCCCGGCCGGCTGCCGCCGCGCGAAACGGTTCTGGCGGCCCTGGAGGCAGCCCGGTGGGCGCCGAACCATCATCTTACCCAGCCCTGGCACGTGTACTGGCTGGGTCCGCAGACGATACATGCCATAGCGCAGCTCAACGCGCAGACGCTTCGCCAGATCAAAGGCGATCAGGCGGCTGAGCACAAAATGCAGCGTTGGTTGGCCATCCCCGGCTGGCTGGTGGTGACCTGCGAGCGCAGCGACGACGAGGTCCGCGCCCGCGAGGACTACGCGGCCTGTGCCTGCGCCATCCAGAACCTCATGCTTGCGCTGCACAGCCAGGGTGTGGCCAGCAAATGGAGCACCGGGCCGGTCACGCGGGACGATGGCTTCTACGACCTCATCTGGGCCGATCCGACGGTGGAAACGGTCGTCGGTATCGTCTGGTACGGTTACCCGGTTGAAGTCCCGCAGCCCATCCGTGCGCCGGTCGAACGATTCCTCGTGGAGCTTCCCTGATGGGTGTCGAGATCGAACGAAAGTTTCTGGTGGTCACCGACGCCTGGCGTGACCAGGTGGTGACATCGACCCCTTACCGCCAGGGCTACATCGTCAGCGACGAGACCCGCTCGGTGCGGGTGCGCATTGCCGGTGACCGCGCCTGGCTGAACATCAAGACCGCGACCGTCGGTGTGTCGCGTCAGGAGTGGGAGTATGCGATTCCTGCGGCGGAGGGGGCCGAACTGATGGCCGCGGTGTGCCGGCCGCCGGTTCTGGAAAAGACGCGTCATCTCATCCCCGCGGGTGCGTTGACTTGGGAGGTGGACGAGTTTTCCGGCGCAAACGCCCCACTGGTGCTGGCGGAAATCGAATTGCCGTCCGCCGATGCTCCGTTCGACCGGCCCCCATGGTTGGGCCGGGAAGTCACCGAGGATATCCGCTACTACAGTGCCCGGCTCGCCGTGCATCCATACCGGGACTGGGCCAATGAGGCATAACTGGTTCGTCGCCCTGCTGTTGGTCCCCGCCCTGACGCTGGCGGACACCTTCGATGATCAGCTCGAGCGCGCGTCGACGGCCTGGGCCGATGGCGACACAGCGGGGGCCGTCAAGGCTGTGGGTGCGGCGCTGCGGCTGGCCCGTGAGCGCCAGGCCGAACAGCTCGGCGTGTTCTTTCCCGTCCCGGCCGACGGCTGGACGGCGGAACCGCCACAGCGGGAGGGTGCGGTGCTGGGCGACAGCTTGGTCCTGGTGCAGCCGCACCGCGCTGGAGAGGGGGGCGCGGTGGTCGAGGTGTCGTTGATCGCAGACTCGCCGCTGATCGCCGCCACCACGATGTTGTTCGACTTCCCCGACATGGGTGCGCCGGAAGCCGTCGTCGAAACCATCGACGGGCGCGAGGTGCTCATCGACAGCGCCATGCAGTCGGTCCAGGTCCTCATCGGCCGGCGGGCCGTACTCACCGCGACCCAGGTCGAGGGCGAGTTCGATCCCGAGCAGTTGACGGCGATCCTGCTGGCGGCGGATCTGGCGGGGATGGAGGGGG
>CBFGWV010000112.1:0-13936 GCA_965652545.1 uncultured Candidatus Competibacteraceae bacterium
CAGCGCGTCGGAACACGACTTACCGGCTCGGCCGCAGGCGGGTTCGGGCGCCTGAGGCCGCGGGTGGCGCCCTGCGAGGAACGCGGGTATAGCCGGTGGCCTAGCCTTTCTGGGGACCTTGTCGGACTTGAGGCTGCCCGACTGGCTCTTGAGCATTTCAATTGTTACGTGGCGCGAATATTTGATACCCATCGGCCACCGGTTTTTGGTATCAACGCAATGCCTGTTCCGTTTCTTACAAAGCTAAAGAGTGGCGACAGATTCTGGACGCCACCGTATAGAGAACCGCCAATGAATGAGGAGAGGAAGCCGCGCGTCCTGGTCGTGGACGACGAGCCCGATATGGTCGCGCTGTTGCAGGATGTACTCACCCAGGCCGGCTTCGACAGCGACGGCGTACCCTCGGGTGCCCGTATGCGCGAGGCCGTCGCGCGCTGCGACTACGCGCTGATCCTGCTGGACCTGCGTCTGAAGTCCGAAGACGGGTTGACCCTGGCGCGCGAGCTGCGCGAGCGCTCGGCCATACCCATCATCGGCATCAGCGGGTGCAGCGATATCACCGACCGGGTGTTGCTGCTGGAGCTGGCCGCCGACGATTTCCTGATCAAACCGTTCAACCCGCGCGAATTGATCGCCCGTGTGCGCGCTGTGTTGCGCCGGGTGAGCGATACCGCGCCGGCGGACCGGCGCACGCCCTCCGGCGGGGGCTCGCGCGATCGCCTGCATTTCGGCCATTGGGTGCTGGATCTTGCCGAGCGCGACCTGATCGGCCCCGACGGCGGGCGCTGCGCCCTGACCCAGGCGGAGTTCCGCCTGCTGGAGACCTTCGTCAGCCAGCCGCGGCGGGTGTGGACGCGGGACCAGCTGCTCGAACACACCCGCGGGCTGGAGACTGAGGTCTTCGACCGCACCATCGATGTGCTGATCCTGCGCCTGCGGCGCAAGATCGAGTCCAACCCCAAGCACCCGGAGTTCATCTGCACGGAGCGCGGAATCGGCTACGTGTTCGCCGCCGATGTCCGTCGCGCCTGAGCCGGCCCGGCACTGGTCGCCGGACCGGGTACGCACCCGCCTGCTGGCGGCGTTTCTCATTCTGCTGGTCGCCGCCGTCGCACTGACGCTGGTGGGCTGGGTCGGTATGCGCAGCACGCAGAACGCCCTCACCGGCTTCGAGCAGGAGGTGCTGCCCAACATCGCCAGCGCCTTGGAGCTGGCCGAGCGCACCACTCAGCTGGCGGCCATCGCACCGCATCTGGCCGCCTCGCGCACGGTGGAGTCATTGCAGACCAACGCCGGTGTCTTCAACAGCGTGTTGAACGACATCCGTCGCCGCAGCCGGGCGTTGACGCCCGCGCAAGGGTTGCGCTCGACGCTGGATGAGTTGCTCGCCGGCATGGACCGTGACCTGTCCGGGTTGATCGAGCTCACCCGCGAACGCCAGGCCCTCGAAACCCGGCTGCAACAGCAGATGCAGCACCTGGAGGGCCTGGGCAACGTGCTGCATGCCCGTGATCGCCTGGGCGGTGTGTACGACCCGGCCATCGCCGCGGTGTGGTCGAGCATGGTGCGCGGCGCCACCAGCGACTCTGCCGCCACGCTCGGTCGTTTGCAGGCGGATGTCGAGGCGCTGCTGCTGGCGGCCACCCGGCGCGAGGCGTTCCGCGGCTTCGATGCCGACTTCCAGGCCACGCTCACCGCGCTTGCCGTCGGGCCTGACAACCTCCTGGACCTGCGCCGCAACCTGCGCGAGTTCGAGCGCCGCACCGGTGTGATCATCCTCAACACGCGCACCAGCGCCGACCAACTGAGCGAACAGGTCAGCCGCCACGTGGCCTACCTGCGCGACACCGCCGCCGAGCGCAGCACCGCGGTGCGCCGCGCCATACGCTCCGGCGAGACCGGCATGCTCACCCTGGCCCTGGTATGCCTGGCGGTGGGGGCGGTGGCGATCCGCTACGTCCACCGCCTGGTGTCGCAGATCGAGACCATCACCGCGGTCATGTCGCGCCTGGCCCAGGGCGACACTGCACAGGCCACGCCGGCCACCCACCGCCAGGACGAGCTCGGTGCGCTGGCGCGGGCGTTCGAGGTGTTCCGCGACACCCTCCTGGCCAAGCAGCAGCTGCTCATCGACCTGGCTAACCAGCGCGAGTTGCTGGAGGCGGTGCACAACAGCATGACCGACGGGCTGGCGGTGTTCGATGCGCAGGGGCGTTTGCTGCTGTGGAACCCGCAGATGGCCGACGTTCTCGCCCGTCACGCCAGCCCACCGCGTGTGGGGGTGAGCATGCGCGAGCTGTTCGCGCACTGCCCGCCGGGGACGACCTGGGTGGCGCCGGGGCATATGACGCCGCAGGCGCTGGACTCGATCCGCGCCCGCCATTTCGCCAGTTTCGAGCAGATCGAGCTGCAACTGCCCCAGGCGCAGGTGTTCGACCTGCGCAGCCGTGCCATGCCCGGGGGCGGGGCGGTGATGCTGGCCACCGACCTGACCGTGCGCCGCGCCGTGGAGACCCAGCTCCAGCATGCGCAGAAGCTGGAGATGCTCGGTCAGCTCACCGGCGGGGTGACGCACGATTTCAACAATTACCTCGGCACCATCCTGGGCAACCTGGCCTTGCTGGAGTCGCGCCCCGGTCTGGATGGCGACAGCCAGGTGCAGTTGCAGCGCGCCCACCGCGCCGCCTCGCGCGCCGCGGGGTTGACCCGCCGCCTGCTGGCCTTCGCCCGCCGCCAGCCGTTGCAGGCGGAGTACCTGTCGGTGGACGCGATGCTCGAGGAGATGCGCGATCTGATCGAGTACAGCGCCGGCCCCCAGGTCAGTGTGACGCTCGATCTGGATGCCCGCGCGGTGCGGGTGTATCTCGACCGCGGCCAGCTGGAAAACGCCTTGCTCAATATCGTCATCAACAGCAGCGCGGCCATGCCCGGCGGCGGCCGCCTGACGCTGGGTACGCGTCGGCTGTGGGGCGAGTCGCCGCTGGTGGAGATCCGCGTCAGCGACACCGGCAGCGGTATCCCCGAGCACCTGCAAAGCAAGGTCTTCGAGCCGTTCTTCACCACCAAACCGGCCGGGGAGGGCACCGGGCTCGGGCTGAGCATCGTTTACGGCTTCGTCAAGCAGTCCGGTGGCGACATCGACGTGCACAGCCGGCTGGGCGAGGGGACGCGTGTGTCGCTGACCTTTCCCGTGGCCCGCGAGACCGACATCGACGGTGCGCAGGCGCTGCCCGCCCCCGCGGCGGCGGTGCTGCCACCCTTGCGCCTGCTGCTGGTGGATGACGACGATGCCTTCCGCGCCACGGTGGTGGACATGCTCCAGGCCGCCGGCGTGACGGTGGTGGCCGAAAGCGCCTGCGAGCGGGCGCTGGCGCGGCTGGACACCGATACCGACTTCGACCTGGCCTTGTCGGATATCTGCCTGGGTGCCGGCATGGACGGCATCGGCTTTGCCCGCGCGGTGGCGGCGCGCGGGCTGAACATTCCGGTGGGGCTGATGTCCGGCATCGCGCCGGAGGCCTTTTCCAGCCACCCCGACTGGGACCCCGCCATCCCCTTCCTGCAGAAACCTTTCTCACCGCAGGGACTCACTCAATGGTTGTACCTTCGTTACAAGCATTGCGGCCGTTCCTAACATTCGACATTCCGCATTCATCTGCCCGGGTTGTAGTGACATGGACGTCGACCGAACGAGACGACGGCATTGCAGAGGAGGATGTTCATGGTGCAGAAGAAGCTGATCGCATTGATCGGTGTACTGGCGCTGGGCGGTACCGCCCACGCGGCCTCGATCAAGATTTCCTGCGGCGCGGTGGGTCAGGAACTGGAGCTGTGCAAAAAGCACGCGCAGGCTTGGGCCGAGCAGACCGGCAACGAGGTGCAGGTGGTCGCCACGCCCAACGATGCCAGCGAACGCCTGGCCTTGTTCCAGCAGGTGCTCAGCTCCGGCTCGGACAAGATCGACGTCTTTCAGGTGGATGTGGTCTGGCCCGGCCTGCTGGGCGCCCACCTCGCCGATCTGAAGCCCTACACCGATGGCAGCGAGGCTGAGCACTTCGCCGGCATGATCGATGCCAACCTGCTGGATGGAAAACTGCTGGCCATGCCGATGTTCGTGGACGCCGGCCTGCTGTACTACCGCAAGGACCTGCTGGAACAGTACGACCAGCCGGTACCCGCCACCTGGGCCGCGCTCACCGCCACCGCCGCGCACATCCAGGATGCCGAGCGCGCTGCGGGCAACGACAAGATGTGGGGGTACGTGTGGCAAGGCCGCGCCTACGAGGGGCTGACCTGCAATGCCTTGGAATGGCTGGCCAGTTTCGGCGCCGGTACCGTCGTCGACGGCAGCGGTGCGATTACCGTCGCCAACCCGCAGGCGGAGGCCGCCCTGACCACCGCCGCCGCCTGGGTGGGCACGATCTCGCCCAAGGCCGTGCTGAACTACGGCGAGGAGGAAGCCCGCGGCGTGTTCCAGGCCGGCAACGCGGTGTTCATGCGCAACTGGCCGTACGCCTGGTCGCTGGGCCAGGCCGAGGACAGCCCGGTCAAGGACCGCATCGGTGTCGCCGCCCTGCCCAAAGGCGGTGACGACGGCCGCCATGCCGCAACACTCGGTGGGCAGTTGCTGGCCGTGTCCAAATACTCCAACCACGTCGATGCCGCGGCGGATCTCGTCATGTACATGACCAGCGCCGAGGTGCAGAAGTCGCGTGCGCTGGAGGCCTCGTTCAACCCCACGATCGAATCCTTGTACGACGATGCCGACATCCTCGCGGCCAACCCCTTCATGGGCGAGCTGCGCGATGCCTTCACCGGCGCCGTCGGCCGCCCGGCCACGGTCACCGGCACGCAGTACAACCAGGTCAGCAACGCCTTCTGGAACGCCGTGCACGAGGTGCTCTCGGGCAATGCCGAGGCGGCCGATGCCCTGGCGACGCTGGAGGGCAACCTGAACCGGATCAGCCGCGGCGGGCAATGGCGTTGATGATCGCCACGGCCGCCTGAGGCCACCGTCTCCTGGTGTTGGGGGGAGGCGCCCGTCGCCCCGTCGAGGTCTCCCCCACTTTTTTGCGGTGTCGCTATGTTTCGTTCGTTTTCCACACTCAGGGCGCAACGGGTCCGCACGGCCTGGCTGCTGCTCCTGCCCATGCTCGTGGTGTTGCTGGCGGTTGCCGGCTGGCCCCTGGGACGGACCATCTGGCTGAGCTTTACCGACGCCCATTTGTCGCAGCTCGATCAGTGGCGCTTCGTCGGCCTGGACAATTACATCGGCGAGTACGGCTTATTCGCCGACCCTCAGTGGTGGCGCTCGGTGGGCAACACTTTGTTGTTCGCCGGTTTGTCGGTGAGCCTGGAGACCGTGCTCGGGTTGGGTGTGGCCTTGATGATCAACCACCCCTCGCCGGTGCGGACGCTGCTGCGCGCGACCGTGTTGATCCCCTGGGCCATCCCGACGGTGGTCTCGGCCAAGATGTGGAGCTGGATGCTGCACGACCAGTTTGGCGTGGTGAACCACTACCTCAGCGGCATGGGCGTGATCGACACCCCCATCGCCTGGACTGCCGACCCGAGCTTCGCCCTGCTGTCGGTGGTGGCCGTGGATGTGTGGAAGACCACCCCGTTCATGGCGCTGCTGATCCTCGCGGCCTTGCAGATGGTGCCGCGCGACTGCTACGAGGCCGCGCGCGTGGACGGCGTGCCGGCCTGGCGGGTGTTCAGCCGCATCACCTTGCCGCTGATCCTGCCCGGCATCGGCGTGGCGGTGATCTTCCGCACCCTGGATGCGCTGCGGGTGTTCGATCTCATCTATGTCATGACCTCCAACAGCCGCGACACCGAGGTCATGTCGGTGTACGTGCGCAATCAACTCATCGACTTTCAACTGGTGGGCTACGGCTCGGCCGCGGCCACCACGTTGTTCCTGGTCATTGCCGCGATCACCCTGGTGTTCGTGGTACTCACGCGCTCGCGCAACACGGAGGTGTCCTGATGGACGGCCGGACCAACGCCTGGGCACGCGCCGGCTACTACGCACTGGCGGCGGGGCTGGTGCTGTTTGCGGTCTTCCCCTTCGTCTATGCCATCTCCAGCTCGTTGAAGACCGGCAGTGGCTTGTTCTCGCCAAGTTTCATCCCCGAGGCGCCCACGGTGATCAATTACGTGGCCTTGTTCCGCGATCAGCCGTTCGGCCGCAACCTGCTCAACTCGCTGCTGGTGGCCACCGGGGTGGTGGGGATCTCCCTGGTGCTCAGCCTGATGGCCGCCTGGGCGCTGGGGCGGGTGAGTTTCCGCGGCCGCGGCGTGTTGCTGATGACGATCCTGTCCGCATCGATGTTCCCCCAGGTGGCGGTGCTCTCGGGCATGTTCGAGCTGATCACCTCGTTGGGCTTGTACGACCACCTGGGTGCACTGCTGATCGCCGATCTGACCATCACCTTGCCGTTCACCGTGTGGGTGCTGGTGACCTTCATGCGCCAGTTGCCCAAGGAACTGGAGGAGGCCGCCATCATGGACGGGGTGGGTGTGCTGTCGATGATCTTCCGCGTATTCATGCCGCTGCTGTGGCCGGCGCTGGTGGCCACCGGGCTGCTCGCCTTCATCGCGGCCTGGAACGAGTTTCTCTTCGCGCTGACGTTCACCCTGAGCACCGAGCAGCGCACGGTGCCGGTGGCGATCGCGCTGATCAGCGGCGCCACCGGCTATGAGCTGCCCTGGGGCGGGATCATGGCCGCCTCGGTCATCGTCACCGTGCCGCTGATCCTGCTGGTGGTGTTCTTCCAGCGCCTCATCGTCTCGGGCCTGACCGCCGGTGCGGTCAAGGGTTGATGTGTTTCTCATCGCGGGGAGCGATCGCAAACCATGCAGTGCACAGTTGACGACATCCGGCCGCTGGCCGAGCAACCGCGGCCGCAGACCGATCCGGACTGGTGGCGCGGGGCGGTGATCTACCAGATCTACCCGCGCAGCTTCCAGGACAGTACCGGCGATGGCATCGGCGACCTGCCGGGCATCATCGAGCGCCTGCCCTACGTGGCCGCGCTGGGGGTGGACGCCATCTGGATCTCGCCGTTCTACCAGTCGCCGATGCGCGACTTCGGCTATGACATTTCCGACCACTGCGCGGTGCACCCGCAACTGGGCACGCTGGCGGACTTCGACACCCTGGTGGCCGAGGCCCACCGCCTCGGCCTGCGCGTACTGCTGGATCTCGTGCTCAGCCACACCGCCAAGGAGCATGCCTGGTTCGTCGAGTCGCGCAGCAGCCGCGACAACCCCAAGGCGGACTGGTACGTCTGGGCCGACGCCAAGCCTGACGGCTCGCCGCCGAACAACTGGCTGTCGATCTTCGGCGGCAGCGCCTGGCAGTGGGACACCCGGCGCGGGCAGTACTTCCTGCACAATTTTCTCTCCAGCCAGCCGGATCTGAATTTCCACAACCCGGCGGTGCAGCAGGCGGTGCTGGATATCGTCGGCTTCTGGCTGGCGCGCGGTGTGGATGGCTTTCGCCTGGATGTGGTGAATTTTTACTTCCATGACGCGCAGTTGCGCGCCAACCCCGAGCAGCCGGCCGGCCGCTATGCCGCCGCGGTGCCGCGCTCCAACCCTTACGCCTTGCAGCGTCATGTGTACGACAAGACGCGGCCGGAAAACCTTATCTTCCTGCAACGCCTGCGCGCGCTGCTGGACAGCTACCCCGGCACCACCAGCATCGGCGAGATCGGCGACGACGAGCAGTACGCCACCCTGGCCAGCTACACCCGCGATAAGCGCTTGCACATGGCCTACACCTTCAACCTGATGGAGGCGCAATGCTCCCCGCGCTTCATCCACGGGGTGCTGGATGAGTTCCTGCGCGAAACCGACGGCGCCTGGGCCTGCTGGGCGTTGAGCAACCACGACGTCACCCGTGTGATGACCCGTTGGAGCCGGCTCGGCGGCGGGCAGGCCCTGGCGCCGCTGCTGCTGGCTTTTCTGTGTTCGCTGCGTGGTTCGGCGTGCCTGTATCAGGGCGAGGAACTGGGCCTGACCGAGGCCACCCTGCCGTTCGAGCTGATCCAGGACCCCTACGGCAAGGAGATGTGGCCGGAGTTTCCCGGTCGCGACGGCTGCCGCACACCCATGCCGTGGAGCGCCAGCCTGTTGTACGGCGGCTTCAGCATCGCTCAGCCGTGGTTGCCGCTGGCACCCGAGCACCTGGGCGTGGCCGCCGATGTGCAGGAGACCCTGGCCGAGTCGGTACTGCGGCGGTTCCGCCTGTTCATGGCCTGGCGGCGGCAACAGCCGGTGCTGCGCAACGGCGGCATGACGTTGTTGCCGGCGCATGAGCAGGTGGTCGCGTTCCGCCGCGAGCTCGAGCGCGAGGCGCTGTTGTGCGCATTCAACCTCTCCGGCGAGGCTGCCGCCTACCCGCTGCCCGCAGACACCCGCGTGCTGCCGCTGGACGGCCACGGCTTCGGCGGCCGGCTGGCCGACGGGCGGCTGGACCTGCCGCCCTACCAGGCGTTCTTCGGCCGCATCGCCCCGCGTTCTTGACGTTTCAAAGGTGCCCCCATGTGTCGGATCCAACTGCGCAACCTGAACAAGCACTTCGGCGACACGCAGGTGCTCAAGGACATCAACCTGACCATCGAGCCGGGCGAGTTCTGCGTGTTCATCGGCCCCTCGGGCTGCGGCAAGTCCACGTTGCTGCGCATCGTCGCCGGTCTCGACACCGCCAGCAGCGGCGAGATCGACATCGACGATGCGGTGGTCAACGAGGTGGCGCCGTCCAAGCGCAACGTGGCCATGGTGTTCCAGAGCTACGCCTTGTACCCGCATATGACGGTGTACGAGAACATGGCCTTCGGCCTGCGTCACCGCAAACTGCCGCCGGGGGAGATCGACCAGCGTATCGCCGAGGCCGCCCGCATCCTGCACCTGGAGGACCTGCTCAAGCGCACCCCGCGCATGCTCTCCGGTGGCCAGCGCCAGCGGGTGGCCATCGGCCGGGCCATCGTGCGCAAACCCAAGGTGTTCCTGTTCGATGAGCCCTTGTCCAACCTGGACGCCGCCTTGCGCGTGGCCACGCGGGTGGAGATCGCCAAGCTGCACCGCGGCCTGGGCTCGGCCAGCATGATCTACGTCACCCACGACCAGGTCGAGGCGATGACCCTGGCCGACAAGATCGTCCTGCTGCGCCCCGGCGCGGCGGCCGGCGGGCAGGGCAGCATCGCCCAGGTGGGTCATCCGCTGACCTTGTACCACCACCCGGCCAACCGTTTCGTGGCCGGCTTCATCGGCTCGCCGGCGATGAACATCGTCGACGGCGACATCGTCGGTATCGATGACGGCGAGGTCCGTGCCCGTGTCGGCGGACGGGTGTGCGCGGCGTGCGTCAGTGGCGACGGATTGGCTGTCGGCGAGGCGGTGGCCGTGGGCATCCGCCCCGAGCACATCCAGGTGGGCGCCGGCGACCACGAGGCCGCGGTCACCCATGTCGAACGCCTGGGCGAGCACAGCTATGTGTACCTGAGTCTGGACGACGGTCGCACGCCCTTGCTGGCCAAGACCGCGCGCAGCGACATCGCCATCGGCGACACGCTGCCGTTCGCGCTGCCGGCCGAGGCCATGCACGTGTTCCGTGCCGACGGCCGCGCCCAGCCGCGTACCGTGGAGCGGGCCGCACCATGCTGAACGCCTATCCACGGCTGGTCGGCGACATCGGCGGGACCAATGCCCGTTTCGGGCTGATACCCGCCTCCGGCTCGGCGCCGCAGGCCATCGACACCCTGGCCTGTGCGGACTACGCCACGCCCGCGGCGGCCATCCGCCACTACCTGGCGCAGCACCGGACAGCCCCGCGCTGGGCGGCGATCGGCATCGCCAACCCCGTGCACGGCGACAGCATTCGCATGACCAACCACCACTGGGGGTTCTCCATCGAGGCTTTGCGCCGCGAGTTGGGTCTGGAGGTGTTGCTGGTGCTCAACGACTGGGCTGCGATGGCCTTGTCGCTGGTCACGCCGCAGGCCGTGGGGCTGGAGGCGATCGGCGGGGGCCGCGCCGTGGCCGAGGCGCCCAAGGCGTTGATCGGCCCGGGCACCGGCCTGGGTGTGTCCGCATTGGTGCCGTACCCCGGCGGCCATGTGCCGCTGGCGGGCGAGGGCGGTCATGTCACCTTGCCGGCGCAGACGGCTGAAGAGCGCGCCGTCATCGCCTGCCTGGGCACGCAATACCCACACGTCTCCGCCGAACGTCTGCTCTCCGGGCCGGGGCTGAGCCTGCTGCACACCGCGCTGGCGCGGGTGCACGACCGGCCGGCCGAGCCCATGACCGCCGCCCAGATCACCACGGCCGCCCTGGCCGGCGATGCCCGCGGCAAGGCCACCGTGGACATGTTCTGCGCCTGGCTGGGCACCGTGGCCGGCGATCTTGCGCTGACCCTGGGCGCCCGTGGCGGCGTGTACGTCGGCGGTGGCATCGTGCCGCGGCTGGGTGTCTTGTTTGGGCAGTCCCCGTTCCGCCAGCGGTTCGAGAGCAAAGGTCGGTTTCGCGCCTACCTCTCGGCCATTCCCACATACGTCATTCACGCCGCGACACCCGCCTTGGCCGGTTGCGCGGTCGCCCTGGACAACGCACTCGCCCGCCCACTGGAGAGCACCCCATGCCCGTCCGTCGTCTGATACCCCTCGTCGGTACCGTGTATCTCGCACTTGCCGCGTCCGCCGCCCTGGCCGCTCAGCCGGACGTCATCGCCACCCAGAACGAGTTCGACGTCGTCGCCGTGCGCCCGACCGAGCCCGGTGCCGCGCCCAACGACCACCCCGTGAACCTGTCTGCCGACCGCATCCGCCCGGCCCTGGAGGCCATCCGCCTGATCAAGGACGGTGACGAGCCCAAGCGGTTGTTCACCGAAGCGGAGGCCCGCTTTCTCGCCAAGGCCTTGCAGGAGGGCCTCGCCGTGGCCGGGCCGGGGGAGGACATCAGCTTCCTCACCACCGGGCGGCATTCGGGGATATTGGTCTTTCCCCGCGTCGGCACCAGCGGCCGGGTGTTCCACGCCGACGGCCGGCTGAACATCATCGTCGCCGAGGCGCATGTCGACTTCATCGGCCAATACCGGGGGGCGCAGATTCTCCATGACTTTACTTTCGGCAGCCGCGGGCAGGCCTCGCCGGTCGTGTTGTCGATCGATGCGCAGAGCGGTCAAGCCGTGGAGCCGCGCCGCGATTGGCTGGTACTGGCGACCTCGCCTGGGACGGCGGCATCGTCCGTCGCCGGGGGCGACACCCGGCCCGCCAGCACCGCCACAGCCGCCGTCCCCGCGTCGGTCGAAGAGCGGCTGCGCATCTTGAAGCGGCTGCATGAACAAGCCTTGATCACCGAGGATGAATACGAGACCAAGCGGCGGGAGATCCTGGGCGAGTTGTGAGTCGGCCGGGTGGGGGTAGAGGACCGGGGCGGTTGAGGCTTCGGTCCGATGGGTATCGCTGGCGCTCAACCCATCCTACATTCACATCTTTGGGCGATGATTGTAAGTGCCTGCCGACGCTGAGTTTTTTGGATCCATCAGATGAAGTGCACGCCGGGCATGAACTGGAGTATTGGAGTGGCAATGCACCGGAAATGTAGGATGGGTTGAGCGCCAGCGATACCCATCACCGCTCCCCGAAGCCACCACCCCCATCCGTGGCGTCACCCCCTCCCGCCCAATCCAGCGGATACATCCCCCGCCGCACGAGCCGGTGAAACGACGAATACGGCCAATCCCTTACCCGTTCGACATAACCGTGCTTGACCGGATTGAAATGCAAATAATCCATATGCCGCGAATAATCCGCGTCATTGCGAACCGTGTGCTCCCAATACCGCCGCTGCCAAATACCCCGCTCCCCCCGTTCTATCCGGCTGGGCGAGCGCCATTCTCTTTTGGGCAAGGCGCGGGAGAATGCGGCTTTGATCAACTGCCACCGCAGCGCAAAATCAGCATCCTCCGGCGGTAGCGTCCACACTGTGTGCAAGTGATCGGGCATGACCACCATGGCATCGATAGTGAATGGATGGCGTGAGCGGACATAGCGAAAAGCGTCGCGCAGGTGATCGATATAATCCACAAACAACGACAGTCGCCGATTCTCCAGATTGACCGTAAAGAAATACGTACCGCCGGGTAATGTGTTTCGCCGATAATCCGTCATCGGTGCCTTCGTCGATTGGGTTGATGGGTATCGCTTCGCTCAACCCATCCTACATCGAGCCACATCCAACCCCAATGCCCGAGGGCACCCAACCCAACCCGGCATCCTCCCAACCCAATGTAGGATGGGTTGAGCGAAGCGATACCCATCAGCATCGTCCGCTACTCCCGCCATCCTCAAGACGCCGGCGCCCCCCTCGACACCGCCCGCCGCCATCGGCCTACCCGTCCCACCATCCCGACAAAAAAATCCTCCCACCCTGTCGGTCATCACCACGCTCCATCGTCCTAGGAGGCAATCGCCACCGATTGCCGATGCATGGAGGACACACCATGACCCATCCGATCGTCTCACACGACCAATGGCTGGCCGCCCGCAAGGCCTTGCTCGCCCGCGAGAAGGAACTGAGCCATCTGCGTGACGCCGTGGCCGCCGAGCGGCGCGCGCTGCCCTGGGAGCGCATCGAGAAGACCTACACCTTCGACACGCCCAGCGGCAAGCGCACGCTGGCCGATTTGTTCGAGGGGCGCAGTCAGCTCGTCGTGCAGCATTTCATGTTCGCGCCCGAGCAGACCGCGGGCTGTCCGGGATGCTCCTTCCAAGCCGACCACATCGATGCCGCCCGGCAGCATTTCGAGCACAACGGCTTGTCCTTCGCCGCGGTCTCGCGCGCACCCATTAAGACGCTCGAGGCTTATCGGGAGCGGATGGGCTGGGGGTTCACCTGGGTCTCGTCCGGCAACAGCGATTTCAGCTACGACTTTCACGTTGCCTTCACCCCGGCGGAGGTCGATAAGGGCGAGGGCTACTACAACTACGCCGTGATCGACCCGGAGATCGAGGACCTGCCGGGGGTGAGCGTGTTCTACCGCGCCCCCGACGGCGGGCTCTTCCACACCTACTCGACCTACGCCCGTGGCGGCGAGGAGCTGCTCGGGGCGTTGATGTACCTGGACCTCACCCCCCTGGGCCGAAACGAGACCAGCGCGCTCGATTGGGTACGCCGCCACGACGAGTACGAGAGCTGACCGCTCCCAACCTACTGACACCGCGCTGTCAGTAGGCCTGTGCGATCGTCCACCCCCACGACGACACCTGACGCAAAGGAATGATTGTCCAATGAGCACCTTGCCCGAAGCACCCAAGGCCGGCCGTCGCGAGTGGATCGGACTGGCCACGCTGGCCTTGCCGTGCCTGCTGTACTCCATGGACCTCACGGTCCTGAACCTGGCGGTACCGCACCTGAGCGCCGACCTCAAGCCGACGAGCTCGCAGTTGCTGTGGATCGTCGATATCTACGGCTTTCTGCTGGCCGGCGCGCTGGTCACCATGGGCACGCTGGGCGACCGCATCGGGCGGCGCAAGCTGCTGATGATCGGCGCGGCGGCTTTCGGTGGGGCCTCGGTTCTGGCGGCGTTCTCCACCACCGCCGAGATGCTGATCGCCGCCCGCGCCCTGCTGGGCCTGGCCGCCGCCACGCTGGCGCCCTCGACGCTCTCATTGTTGCGCAACATGTTCCACGACCCGCAGGAGCGCACCTTCGCCATCGGCGTGTGGATCGCCAGCTTCTCCGCCGGCGGGGCCATCGGCCCACTCATCGGCGGCGTCTTGCTCACGTACTTCTGGTGGGGCTCGGTGTTCCTGATCGCCGTGCCGGTCATGGCGGCGCTGATGATCGTCGGCCCGCTGTTGTTGCCGGAGTTCCGCGACCCCGATGCGGGGCGCATGGACATCCCCAGCGCCGCCCTGTCCCTGGC
>CBFGWV010000113.1:0-13849 GCA_965652545.1 uncultured Candidatus Competibacteraceae bacterium
TGCCGCCGATGACCACCGGCGTGTCCTTGAAGGCCTCGCGGCAGCGCTGGCTGTAGACGATGACGGCGCGATCCGGCCGCTTGCCACCCTCGTCATTGGGCGTGTAAGCGTCGTTGTGACGCAGACGCTTGTCCGAGGTGTAGCGGTTGACCATGGAGTCCATGTTCCCCGCCGTCACCCCGAAGAACAGCGCCGGCTGCCCCAGGGCCTTGAAATCCACCGGGCTGTGCCAGTCCGGCTGGGCGATGATGCCCACCCGGAACCCCTGCGCCTCAAGCAGGCGCCCGACCACCGCCATACCGAAGCTGGGGTGATCGACGTAGGCATCGCCGGTGACCAGGACGATGTCGCACTGGTCCCAACCGAGCACGTCCATCTCCGCCCGGTTCATGGGCAGGAACGGGGCGATGCCGAAGCGATGAGCCCAGTACTTGCGATGGGAGAAGAGATTGGCGGCGGAAAGCATAGCGGTGCACTGCTGGGGCGGTTCGAACCGGGCATTGTAACGAAATTTACCTACCCGTTGGGTCGGAATTTCCATGCCATCCGGGATGTTCCGATATCCAACGGCCATGAGGCTCAGTCGGTCTCGATCGTCCCGACCACCTCCGGCTCGCCGGCGTCCGTCCAACGGATGACGACCATCTCGCCCGATGCCGGATAGACGCCGGTCAAGGCAGTGATGTTGACCTGATGGGTAACCAGCACCGGCAGGTCCTCGGACGGCTGCCGTGCCAGCCACCGGCGCAATGCATCGGTCTGGGCCTCACGGGCGTCCGGTCGGCCGAAGAACGAATTCAGCGCCGGCAGTTCATTCACCGGCCCCAGGTCGAGCAGACGGGCGGTTTCCAGGCTGCGGCACCATTGGCTGGAATACACCTTGGCGGCAGCGATGCCGTTGGCCAGGAAGCGTGCGCCGATGCGCGCGGCTTGTTCGCGACCGGCCGCGGACAGGTTGCGCTGGGTCGCGCAGCGACGCAGGTCGAAGTCCGGCGGGTCGCCGGTCCCCGGGGCGATGGCATGACGCAACAGAACAGCGTGCCCGCCCGAGCGCAAGGCGGCCCACGGGTCGTCCTGGGCGATGGCTGAACCGCCGACGAGCAGCACGAGTAACACGGTGCCAATACAAAACCAGTGACTGCAAAGTCTGCGCATACCGCACTCCTCGCTATGGGCCGTGGTAGCTTACGCGCTCGTACGAGACCCCTATGCCGATCATCCAGAGCACATTCTCCGCCGCGCCATGGTTGCCCGGCGCACACGCCCAGACCCTGTGGCCGTTTCTCATGCGGCGGACGGCGGCGCTGCCCTACCGGCGCGAACGCCTGGAACTGGCCGATGGCGACTTTCTCGATCTCGATCACAGCGACGTCGCCGCCGGTGCGCGCCGTCTCCTGGTGCTTCACGGTCTGGAGGGCTGCAGCCGCTCGGCGTACGTGCAAGGTCTCATCAGACGGATGAACAGCCAGGGGTGGAACGCCACGGCGATGAACCTGCGCGGTTGCAGCGGTGAGCCCAACCGCCTTGCGCGCGCTTATCACGCCGGCCAGACCGATGATCTGACCGCGGTGGTGACGCATTTGCTCGCTTGCGAGCCTCACGCGCAACTCTCCCTGGCCGGCTTCTCCCTGGGCGGCAACATCGTCCTGAAATGGCTGGGCGAACAAGGCGACGCCGCGCCGGTGCGCAATGCGGTAGCCGTGAGTGTGCCTTTCGTCCTGCGCGAACTGGCGCAGCGGATGCAGCAAGGCTTCAGCCGTCTGTACCAGGCGCATTTCATCCGCCTGCTGGGCGCCAGCTACCGACGCAAGTTCGTCGATGGCGATTTGCCGCCGCCGCACCCGCCCGAGTTGGTGCGCCAACTGCGCACGTTTTTCGCCTTCGACGATGCGGTCACTGCCCGCCTGCATGGCTTCGACGGGGTGGACGATTATTACGCCCGCGCCAGTTGCCGGCCGTGGCTGGGACGTATCGCGGTGCCCACGCATATCGTCCAGGCGCTCGATGACCCGTTCATGACCGTGACTATGCTGCCGCCGGCGGACGAACTCCCACCCGCCGTGACACTCGAACTGGCGGCCGGCGGCGGCCACGTGGGCTTTGTTAACGGCCTGCCCTGGCAGCCGCACTACTGGCTGGACGCACGTCTGGCCGACATTCTGGAGACCGCTGCGTGACTGACGCCGTCCGCGTTGCCCGGCTTTCGAAGTCCTATCTGGAGGGCGATACCCGTCACCGGGTATTCAGCGATCTGTCGATGACGCTCGCAGCGGGCGAGCAAGTCGCCCTGCTCGGCCCGTCGGGCTCGGGCAAGTCCACCTTGCTCAACCTTCTCGCCGGGCTGGACCGGCCGGATGAGGGCTCGGTCGAGGTGCTCGGCCAGCGCGTCGACACAATGGACGAGGCGGCCGTCACCCGTCTGCGACGGCGTCATATCGGCTTCGTCTTCCAGTTCTTCAACCTGATTCCCACCTTGACCGTGCGCGAGAACCTGCGCCTGCCGCTGGCGCTCAACGGGCTGGACGAGGGGGACGACGCGCGCATCGCCCAGACGCTGGCTGCCGTGGGCCTGGGCGATCGCGGCGACAGCTATCCCGAACGCCTCTCCGGCGGCGAGCAACAACGCATTGCCTGCCTGCGCGCGCTGATTCACCGCCCGGCCCTGCTGCTGGCCGACGAGCCCACCGGCAACCTCGATGTGCGCACCGGCGAGACCGTGCTGGCCTTGCTGATCGACCAGGCCCGCGAGGCCGGCAGCAGCGTGCTCACGGTGACCCACAGCGATGAGGTCGCCAGCCGCATGGACCGGGTGTTGGTGCTGACCGACGGCCGGCTGGCGGCAGCCTGATGCCCCGCCTCGTTCTGCTGGGCTTCGTTCGTCACCTGCTTCGCCACCCGTGGCAGTTGGGGCTGACGGTGCTGGGCATTGCCTTGGGTGTGGCGGTGGTGGTGGCCGTGGACCTGGCCAACAGCAGTGCCCGCGAGAGTTTCTCCAGCGCCGTCGCCGCGTTGCAAGGCGATTCGACACACAGCATCACCGGTCCAAACGGGGTGCCGGAATCGGTCTACGTGCGCTTGCGCCGTACGCTCGGCGAGCGTCGCAGCCTACCGGTGGTCACCGCGGAGCTCACTGCGACGGCACCGGCCGGCCAACGCATTACGCTGGTGGGCACGGATGCGCTGGCCGATGCCGACCGCAGCCGTGCGCAGATCGCGCTCACCGGCACCGAGGATCTTGCCGCGTTACTGACCGACCCCAGCGCCGGCGCCTGGTCGGCAAGCCTGGGCGAGACGCTGACACTGGCTGGTGTGGCGGGCGAACACACGCTGCGCCGCCGTGGCGAACCCCTGGGCGAGACCGGGGCCGGGCTGGTGCTGGTGGATATCGCCACCGCCCAGGCGATACTCGGCCGGCAGGGCCGCCTGGACCGCATTGACCTGGTGCTGCCGGCCGCCGGCGATGCGGCGCTCGAGCGCCTGCGCCGCGACCTGCCACCGGGTATCACACTGGATGAGGTCGCACCACGCACACAGGCGACCGCCGAACTCTCACGTGCGTTTCAAGTGAACCTGCTGGCGATGAGTCTGCTGGCGTTGTTGGTCGGTATGTTCCTGATCTACAACACAATGACCTTTGCCGTGGTACAGCGGCGCGCCTTGATCGGCCGTTTGCGCGCGCTGGGGGTCAGCCGTCGCGAGGTGTTCGCCACCGTGCTGGTCGAGGCGTTGATGCTCGGAGCTGTCGGCACCGTGCTCGGCCTGGTGCTGGGCGTCACGCTGGGCGGCGGTCTGGTTACCCTGGTGGAGCGCACGATCGATGAGCTGTACCACCCGCTGACCATCGGCGACATGCTCATCGCCCCGCTGACCCTCATCAAGGGCATCGGTCTCGGTCTGGCCGCAACCGTGATTGCCGCCCTGGGTCCGGCGCGCGAGGCGGCCTCCAGCCCCGTCACCGCGGTGCTCAGCCGAGCCGAGTTGGAGTCGGCCTGGCGGGCGCGGGTGCCGCGGGTGGTCGGCCTGGCCATCGTATTGGCTGCCGCCGGCGCGCTGGTATTGATGGCCAGCGACGGGCTGGTCGGCGGTTTCGTGGGCTTGTTCTGTATCGTGATCGCCGTGGCTGTGCTCGTGCCGTTGTGGGTGATGCTGCTGGTGCGCCTGCCACGGCGTCGGCGCCTGCCCTGGTGGCTGGCCCTGGCCGTCGGTGGCGTGGACCGGCACCTCAGCCGCACCGCCGTGGCCGTCGCGGCGTTGACGGTGGCGGTGGCGACCACCGTCGGTGTTGGCGTGATGGTCGGCAGCTTCCGCAGCGGTGTGGACCAATGGCTGGCACAGTTGCTCAACGCCGACCTCTACGTGTCGCCCATGGGCGATGAGCGCACCCTGGCCGAGCCGACGGTACGCGCCGTGACGAACGCCGAGGGCCTGACCGGCGTGTCCACCTATCGACATCGGCGGTTGCTGGTCGGCGGGCGCTTTGCCTACCTCGTTGCCCTGGATCTCGCCGACCAAGCCCTGGACGGGTACCAGTTGCTGGCCGGCGATGAAAACCTTGCCCGCGACGCACTGCGCAATGGGCAAGGTATGTGGGTGTCCGAGCCCTTCGCCCGCCGCCACGGTGTCGCACTGGACGATCCGCTGACCCTGGACACGCCGGCGGGCCCGCTGACCCTGCCGGTGCGTGCGGTGTTTCGCGACTACGGGTCGGAGCATGGGCGCATCCTGCTGGCGCTCGCGACGTATCGGCAGATGTGGGCCGACCCGGCCATCAGTTCGTTCGGTTTGTACGGTCCACCGACGGTCATCGCCGACGTGCGCGACCGCCTGGCACGCCAAAGCGGTGTGGCCGTCAGCAGTGACGCGGAGGTGCATACAGAGAGCCTGGCGGTGTTCGACCGCACCTTCACGGTGACCCAAGTCCTGCGCGTTTTGGCAGTGGTCGTGGCGGTGATCGGCGTGATCAGCGCCCTGCTCGCCCTGCAACTGGAGCGCTCGCGTGAGTACGCCATGCTTCGCGCGCTCGGCGTGGACCCGACGGTGCAGGGCCGGCTGATCGCCCTGGAGTCCGTGGCCTTGGGGCTGGCAGCAGGGCTGGCAGCGATTCCCTTAGGTCTGGTGATGGCCTGGCTGCTGCTCGAGGAGATCAACCTGCGCGCCTTCGCCTGGTCACTGCCCTTCGTAGTGCAACCACGGATTCTGATCGAGGCTGTGTTGCTGGCCGCCATTGCGGCGCTGATCGCCGCCATTTACCCGGCTGTCCGGCTGGCGCGGCGCTCGCCCGCGCAGGACTTGAGGGCCTTGTCATGACCACGGCATTTCGTCGTGCCCTGCCGGCGATTGTGGTGCTGGTCCTGCCGCCCCTGCTGGTGCTGTGGTGGCTGGCGTCGCTGACCAACGCCCCCGTCGTCCCGCCACGCGATGACGGCGTGGCCGTCTCGGCGGCGCTGGGCGGCCAAGCTATGGACGGCTATGCCCGTGCATTGACGCCACGACCGTTTGACTTTCCCACGGACCACGGGCCGCACCCGGACTTCCGCAACGAGTGGTGGTACCTGACCGGCAACCTGAACACCCCCGACGGCCGCGCGTTCGGGTATCAGTTCACGATCTTCCGCATCGCCCTGAGCCCCGACGATCCCACCGACGACTCGGCCTGGCGCACCCGCCAGCTGTACATGGGCCACCTGGCGCTGACCGACATGGAGGGCAACATCCACCACGCGGTCCAACGCCTGGCGCGCGGTGGCGACCTGGGGCTCGCCGGGGCGCAGGCGCGGCCGTTCCGCGTCTGGCTGGAGGACTGGACGCTGGAGGGCGCCGAGGATCAGGCCTTTTTTCCGCTGCGCTTGCGGGCGGGCGATACGAGCTTCGCCCTGGATCTGCTCATGACCACTGATAAACCGGCCGTGCTCCAGGGCGACCGCGGCCTGAGCCCCAAGGGCAGCGAGCCGGGCAACGCCTCGTACTACTACAGCTACACCCGCCTGATCACCGCCGGCACCGTCACCGTGGACGGAACGGCCCACCCGGTTCGCGGCCAGAGCTGGCTGGATCGGGAATGGAGCACCAGCGCCCTGGGCGCCGAACAAACCGGCTGGGACTGGTTCGCGCTGCAACTGTTCGATGGGCGCGATCTGATGCTCTACCGCATCCGCCATATCGACGGCGGCATGGACCGTCACAGCAAAGGCGTGTTGGTCTCGCCCGATGGCGAGGTCACTCACCTGGGTGCCGGGGACTTCACCCTGGAGCCCTCGCGCTGGTGGACCAGCCCCACGACCGGTAATCGCTACCCCATGCAGTGGGCGTTGCGCATCCCGGGGCAAGGGCTGACGCTTCAAGTGGCGGCACGGCTGCCGGATCAGGAAATGGACCTCGCCGTGCAGTACTGGGAGGGCAGCGTCGCCGTCGACGGCGACGTGGGCGGCGTCGGTTACCTGGAGATGACGCGGTACTGAGCTGACGATGTGCTGACCGCCATTCGCTGGACATACAGGGCAGATATGTAGGATGGGTCGAGCGTAGCGATACCCATCATGCTGTCGCCCAGCAAAGCCGCCGAGGCGCGGTTCGGTGCTACCCACCGAGCTCCGTCTGGCAATGCAGTGGCTCCGATCTGCCGTGTTTGATGGGTATCGCTGCGCTCAACCCATCCTACATTCTGGCTACCCCTACATTCCGGCTACATTCCAGCCCTCCGAGGGGATGGTGTCGGCGGCGTCACGGATCAGCCGAACTCGATCACCAACGTATCCAGCGTCCCCAGTGCAAAGCCCTGGTGGCGCAGCCGCGGCGCATCGCCATCGGCCGCGCCGTGGGCGATCAGGAACGGGGCGTAGTGGTCCCAGTCGGGTGCGGCCTGGCTGCCATGCGGCAGGCGATGCGGGGTGTCCAGAAGTGCTGTGTCACCGGTTTCCAGGGCCGTCGTCCAGGCCGCCATGAACGCATCGACCCAGGGCTCGCCCGCCTCGCCCTGGCCGCGGAAATCCACCCGCCGCAGGTTATGGGCAATACCGCCGCTGCCCACGATGGCGATGCCATCGTCGCGCAATGCCGCAAGACGGCCGCCCAGTTTGCGCTGCTCGGGGCCGCTCAGCGACAGATCCAGCGACAGCTGGACCACCGGGACCGTCGGCTGCGGCAGAGCGCGCATGAGCGGCACCCAGACACCGTGATCGAACGGCCGCTGGACGACCGGCAGCCCCAACCGCCCGGCCAGCGCGGCAGTCATGCCAGTGGCATCGGCGCTGGGCCAGCGCAGTTCATACATGGCCGCTGGAAACCCGTAGAAATCGTACATCAGGCCGCCATCGACCGCCCCGCCGCTGAGCGTCGGGGACTTGCCCGTCCAATGCGCGGACACCACCAGCACGCCGTTGATCGATGGCGCGGACAGCACCTGCCCAAGCCCTGTCCACGCCCGTGTGACCGGCCGGTCCTCCACGGCAAAGGTCGGGCTGCCGTGGGATATATAGATCACGGGTGCGCGGAGCATGGCGGTCGGTCTCTTGAAGGTGTGCCGTCCACGCTAGCGGACTGATCACCACCGCCGCCAGCGAAACATTTCGCACGCCAGGTTCAATTCCACTGACGCTTGTCCGGCGCCCGGGCGAGGTGCAGACTGCGCCGCGCAATCGAGCTGATGAACCGGACCAAGAGCCTATGGATGTCGTGCAACTGCTGGTACTGGCAATCGTCCAGGGGCTGACGGAGTTTCTGCCGGTATCCAGCTCCGCCCATTTGATCCTGGTGCCGGTGATATTCGGCTGGCCGGACCAGGGGCTGGCCTACGATGTCGCCGTCCACGTCGGCACCCTGGCCGCCGTGGTCCTCTACTTCCGCCGGGAACTGATGCAACTGACCCGCGCGAGCTGGACCTGGCTGCGCTTTCGCGAACCCAGCGCCGAGGCCCGCCTCGCACTGGCCGTCGTCCTGGGCACCATTCCGGTCGGGCTTGCCGGACTGTTGTTCAAGGATGTGGTCGAACACGGCCTGCGCAGCCCATTGGTGCTGGGCATCGCGACGCTGGTCTTCGGTCTGTTGCTGGGCGTGGCCGACCGTGTAGGCCGTGGCCGTCGCGACGAATACCAGTTGACCTGGCGCGATGTCCTGCTCATCGGGTTGGCCCAGGCCATGGCCTTGATACCCGGCACCTCGCGCTCGGGCATCACCATGACCGCCGGGCTGATGCTCGGCCTCAGCCGCATGGCGGCGGCACGCTTCAGCTTCCTGTTGTCCATCCCGGTGATCGTGCTCGCCGGTGGCCTGGAGACGCTGGACCTGATACAGGCCGACGTCGCCGTGGACTGGTCCACATTGGGCTTGGCCGCCCTGGCTTCGGGGATTGCCGCCTACGCCTGTATTCACCTGTTTCTGGCGCTCATCCAGCGCATCGGCATGATGCCCTTCGTGATCTACCGGCTGGTCCTGGGTGTCGTTCTCATCGCGGTGTTCCTGTGAACGCCGCCTTGACCATTACGCCGGCCGGGGCCGATAATTGTGCCGTTGCGGCAGTTTGCCGCGTCATTGAAACCGTTATGTCATCTGATCGAAGTCGAACCGGCAGTTCGCAGGCACACCGCGTGCAGCGAATTGCCAATGCGCCCGTCGGCGCCGAGGTGACGTAAGCCCGCCCCCAGTTTCCAATCCGGGGGTCGTCGTACCCCCGGGTTAGCAATGACCCGGCCTCGACCGGGTTTTTTTTGTCTCCCTCCACGCTCCGCGGGTGTGGCCGCAAGGCCTCAACACTTGGCTCAACGTCACGGGCACCTGCCCGAGACCTGCGTGTTACGGGAGGTTGTCATGGATTTCATTCGTAAGGCACTGCGCTCGATGGTGGGTACCGCGGCTCGTGAGCCGGTCGAGGCCACCCGCCCGAAAACCGTTACCCGTCGCGACGTTCTCATGCTGATGGCCAATGACAAACTGACCCCCGCCCAGGCCAGGGCGCTGATGCGCAAACTCTGAAGCTGCGCGATTCCCCGGCGTCATTTATAGTTCGCTTCGGTGATGGACCTGAGCGGAGAATGACCCCAATGACAAAGCGACTGTTGGCCGGGCTCTGCGCCGTGAGTTTTATGCTGGTACTCGTCGGCTGCAACACGATGGAAGGCCTGGGGCGGGACGTTTCCAAGCTTGGAAACAAGATCGAAACCAAGGCTGATGAAAAAGGCTATTGAGTAGCCGAGCAACGACTTGGTGCCCGCGGGCCCGCCTTTTGGCGGGCCCGCGTCGTTTCAGCCCGACCCGCGCCGCCGCGCGGCTATGACCGTCTGAAGCCTGCCGATCCGGTCCAGGATGCGGCTCAACTGCTCAAGATCATTGATGTCCACATCCAACTGCATGTAGGCCACGCCGGCATCCTTGTCGGTGCGCGTGTTCATGGACAGCACATTGACCTTGTCGTTGGCCAGGACCTGGCTGATATCGCGAATCAGCCCGTTACGGTCATAGGCCTCGATCTCCAAGGCGACGGTGAAACGGCGGTTGCGAGTCCCGCCCCAGGACACATCGATCAGCCGTTCAGGGTGACGGCTGGCCAGATGGGCCAGGTTGCCGCAGTCCTCCCGATGGATGCTCACACCGCGTCCACGGGTGATGAAACCGGCGATCGGCTCCGGCGGCACCGGGCGGCAGCACTGGGCGATCTGGGTCAATAACTGGCCGACGCCTTCGATCTGGACCGCACCGCCACTGCGCCCCGAGGCGGTTTCGCGCCGCGCCAGCGGCATTTCGGACTCCGGCCGCGGCGGCGGCAGAATCTGCTCCTGGAGCTTGGAGACCACTTGGTGGACGGTCAGATCGCCCTGTCCCACCGCGGCAAACAGCTCATCCGGACGTTGGAAATTGAACCGCTCAGCCACCGACTGAAGGTTCAGCGACTTGATGCTCACATCCAGCCGCGCAAGCTCGCGCTCGACCGACTGGCGCCCGGCGACGACATTGCGGTCGTGGTCCTGTAAGCGGAACCACTGCCGCACCTTGGCACGGGCCCGGCCGGAGTGCAGGTAATTGAGATGCGGGCTCAACCAATCGCGGCTCGGCGCGGCGTGCTTGCCGGTGAGAATGTCCACTTGATCGCCGTTACGCAGCTCGTAGGACAAGGGCACGATGCGCCCGTTGACCTTCGCCCCCTTGCAGCGGTGGCCGATTTCGGTGTGCACCGCATAGGCAAAGTCCAGCGGGGTGCTGCCCTGCCCCAACTCGACCACCTCGCCACGCGGGGTGATCACATAGACGCGGTCGCTGAAGGCCTCGGCGCGGAAGCGATCGAGCAAATCGCCGACGTCACCGTCTTCCTCCTCGCGCCAGTCGAGTATCTGCCGCAACCAGTTGATCTGTTGATCGACCGCCGTCGCCGCGCCCCCGCCCTCCTTGTACCGCCAGTGGGCGGCCACGCCCAACTCGGCGCGCTGGTGCATGTCTACACTGCGGATCTGGATCTCCACCGTACGGCCACCCGGGCCGACCACTGCGGTATGCAGGGACTGATAACCGTTGGGCTTGGGGTTGGCGATGTAGTCGTCGAACTCCTTGGGCACGTGGTTCCAGATACCGTGCACGACACCCAGTGCGGCATAGCAGTCGGCGACCGAGTCGACCATCACGCGCACGGCGCGTACGTCGAAGATCTGATCCAGCGGCAAGTGCTTGCGCTGCATCTTGCGCCAGATACTGTAGAGGTGTTTGACGCGGCCGCTGACCTCGCCGCGGATACCCGCGGCGGTCAAGCCGGCGCGAAGCTGCTCCATGACCTGCTGGATATACTGCTCGCGGTCGGTTCGCCGTTCAGCCAAGGCCTTGGCCAGGGTGTGATAGGTCTGCGGATCGCGATAGCGGAGCGCGAAGTCCTCCAACTCCCACTTCAGGCGGCCGATACCGAGCCGATTGGCCAGCGGCGCAAAGATGTCGAAGGTCTGCTCGGCCGCGGCCCGTCGCGTTGCCTCGTCGGCGGTCTTCAAGCCCCGCAGCGTCTGCAGGTGCAGCGCCAGCTTGATCACCACCCCGCGCAGGTCCTGGGCAATGGCCAGGAACATCTTGCGCAGGCTCTCGAGGGACTGATTGCGGCTGGCTGCCTGGGCATGTAGATCGCCCAAGCGATCCAGCGCCAGCACCGAGGTCACCAGGCTGCGCAGCCCGGCGTCGTCGAGTTGGTCGGGGTTCAGGACGCCGTGGTGGACGGCGACACAGCAGGCGCCGGCGAGGATGGAGTCGCCATCCATGCGCAGCTTGACCAGGGTGTCGGCGACGGCCAGGGCGTCCTGCGCCGCGGCGGCGTCCGCGGCCTCCAGACGTTGCAGCAGCGGCTCGAGCACGGCGCGCCTGGATGCCCCGATGCGCTCGTTCAGCTCAGTGTCGATCACCGCCTAGGCCTTGCGCAGCACGAACTCCACCACCCCGTCGCGCTCCTCGCACACCAGCAACTCGTGCCCGGTTTTGGCGGCGTAGACTTTGAAGTCCACATCCACGCTGGGGTCGGTGGCCAACACACGCAGGATCTGCCCGGACTGCATACCGGCCAGCGCCTTTTTGGCGCGCAGCAACGGCAACGGGCAGTGCAAGCCTTTGACATCCAGTTCCTGATCGATCACCACATTCATGCAGATCTAACCATCGATGGGGCGGCCACAGTAACGCATCACGGCTTTGGGATCACTTCGCAGACCTCGATCGTCGCCGGCTCATCGATGCGGAACCTCACCTCGACGCCGGCCGCTTCCAGATGGTACAGCCGACCCGTGTCGCGCTGGTAGGCCGGTCGTGGATCGAGCGCGAGGATTTCCTCGAGCAGCCGCCTGATCCGCACCCCGTCGCCCAGGGCGCTCAGGGCCAAGTCCGCCGCCGGTGCAAAAACCACGGTCATGGCGGCCGGCGCCTCGCCGGCCCATGGGTTGACCGCGGACTCGAGCGCATCGGCATACGGCAAGTACGGCTTGATATCGACGATCGGCGTGCCGTGGACCAGGTCCAGCCCACTGACCTCCAGCCCTACCCAGGGCGAGGTAACCACTGATTCGACCTTGACCACGGACAAGCCGATCGGGTTCGGCCGGTAGGTGCTGCGCGTGGCGAACACCCCCAGCCGCCGATTGCCCCCGAGCCTCGGCGGCCGCACGGTCGGCCGCCACGGGGCGCCGGCCGTCTGATGGAACCAGAACAGCAGCCACACGTGCGAGACCCCCTCCAGCCCCGCCAGTGCCTCGGCCCGCGCGTACGGCCCGCACAGGCGCACCCGTCCGCGCGCACTGGGTGAAAGCCCCGGCTGGCGAGGCACGCCGAATTTGCCGGTGAAATCGCTTTCCACCACGGCGACGACGGTCAGCGCCGGGGCCAGGGCGTTCGGAGGGGAGCTGGACGTGTTCATGATCGACATGGTATTCCAGCCCACCGCTTCCACACAGGACGTCCGCATGCCCTCGTTGATCAAAGCGCTGTTCCGGCTGCTCGGCCAAATCATCACCACCGTGCTGAGCTTCATCGTCGTGATCGTCGCCTTGTCGCTGTTCGCCGTGGGCCTGGGCATCGGCCTCGGTGGCGGCTGGACCGACAACCTGGGCACCTCGGAGCGCACCGAGCCCGACGTCTATGTGACGATCGAGGGCGACACCGACGACCCCAACCGTCTGCTCAGCGTGCCGGTGGCCGGTGTGATTCTCGGCCATCCGCAAGATGGCTACGGTGGCCTGTTTGGGCTCGCGGGCTTCTCGTTCGGTTATGAGATCCGCCAGCAACTGTTGGATGCCGCCGAGGATGCGTCGATCAAAGGCGTGCTGATTCACATGCAGACTCCCGGTGGGACGATCTTCGGCTCGCGAGCAATTCTCGATGGCATTCGCAGCTACCGCGAAACCACCGGCAAACCTGTGGTGGTGTACATCGAAGGCCTGGCCGCCTCCGGCGGCGTCATGGCAATGGTCGGCGCCGACGCGATCTGGGCCGACTACGGCAGTTTCGTCGGCTCCATCGGCGTGCTAGGGCCAGAGCTGACGTACTTCGACAACCCCACGGCGACCGACGGTGGGCTGTTCGGTGGCGGCATCGTGACCGAGGGCGGTATCGAACACACGCAGATCAGCGCCGGTCGCGGCAAGGACCTGGGCAACCCCTTCCGCCGGCCGAGTTTCGAGGAGATCCGCACCCTCCAGACCGGCGTGGACAACGAGTATGCGCAATTCGTCGAGCTGGTTGCCGAGGCGCGTGGCATCGATGCCGCGGTCATCCGCGATGAGATGGGCGCGCAGATCTTCGACAACCAGACCGCCGAGGGCTACGGGCTGATCGACGGCACCCGCAACTATGAGGCCTCGCTTCAGGACCTCGCCGAGCGCGCTGCGGTGGACAGTTATCAAGTGGTCGAACCCGCATTGGAGCCGACCGGCTTCTGGCGCACGTTCATGAGCCGTATTGAAGGTTTCACCGACGCTGAACCCCGCCAGCCGGCCGTCCACCACGCCTGCCTGTCCGCGCGCAGCCTGCCCCTGGCCTACTTCGGCGACCCGCGCGAGCTGTGCCGCTAAGACCAATCCCCGCCAAAGGCCGTCGGCTCTTTATGGATGCCGATCAGGTCACGACGGAGGACTCCCCTCCCCCCTCGCGCGGTAGGGGCCGGGGGAGAGGGGGCCAGCTGGCTGTGGCGAAAATCCCACGTCGGTGGCTGACCTGATATCCCCCTCTCCCCGACCCCTCTCCCGCCAGGGGAGAGGGGCTTTGTGGCCGACCTGACCGGAATCCATAAAGAGCCAAGCCCTCAATCGACCACGCGCCGCACCAGTGCGTCGCAGTCAATACCCGCCGGACGGAGGGCTCCCCTCCCCCCTCGCGGGGGAGGGGCCGGGGGAGAGGGGGCCAG
>CBFGWV010000114.1:0-13822 GCA_965652545.1 uncultured Candidatus Competibacteraceae bacterium
GCTCGATCAAATCCTGCGCCTCGACGCCGTTCTCCGCGCAGTGGCGCCGGTAGTCCGCGATACGGTCGGCTGTGGTGATCCGCTTGCTGACGGTGCCGTCGTGTTTGATGTACTCCACCGCGCCCATGACCACCACCAGCACCACCAGCGGGCTGTCGCCGATGGCCTCCCACCAGTCGACGTTGCCGGCCGACTCGTGCACGTAGTCGCCGGGGCCGACGACTTCGCCGGTACACAGACGGCGTTGGCCTTCGAGGTTGAAGGCGTGGACCTCACCGGTGTGCCGGTGCAGGCCGAGCTTGACGCCCGGCTCCAGGCGCATGAGCTCGACCCAACCGCGATCGTCCTTGAGAAAGCGCAGCGGGCGGGACCATTTTCCCGGTCCTTCGGGGATCCACGGGCCGTCGGCGGCCAGGGGGCGGGCGCCGGTCAGGGCGTGCAAGGCGTTGATCATCATCGGCTGAGTGCTCCTGCCACGGGTGTCGCAAGCGCCCATGATCGCCGTCATCCGGCACGGTAAACAGATCCGGTTTCCGGTGATTTTGAAGAGCCACTTTGGCCGATGACCCCAGGGGAAAAGACGCAATTTCAAAAACTTTGCCGCGGCTTTGAGGTTCTCACTACCCAGGAATGGTCGCAAGGAGGCCGACATGACCGGGTATGTCAGCGCACTGCTGTTTGCTCTCACGGGCCTTGGATTCGGCCTTGTGCTGATGCTCCTGGGCCGGTACGCGTCGCCGGGGTTGGGCACTGAACCGGCCCGCCGACCGTTCGAATCCGGCTCCGAGCCCCAGGTCCACGCCTGGAGCCGCTATCACGTCCGCTATCTCAACTACACGCTGATTTTCATCCTCTTCGATATGGAGATGGTCTTCATGTACCCCTGGGCCGTCGTGTTCTTCGACGAGGGGTGGAAGGCATTCATGGAGATGGGGATGTTCATCGCCATCCTGCTGCTGGGCATCCTCTACGCCTGGCGGGAAGGGGCCTTCCGGTGGGATTGAACAACCGCCTGACGGCGCTGCGGCGCTTTGCGTTTGCGCGGCCGCGGGCCTTCCCTGTGCTCGGCTGGGGCGGTCGCGGTCTGTGGGCCGATGTCCTGCGGCGGGACTGCTTCGAGACCGTGCTCTCGCCGCGCAATGCGGACGTGCTGGTGTTGTGCGGGGAAATCCCGCTGTGCTGGTCCAAGCTGCTGGTCGGGGTGTTCGAGACATTGGCCCTGCCGCGCACCGTGCTGTGGCTGTCGCCGCACCGGCCCTGCGAGCCGCCGCCGGGGCTGCCGATCGGCCGCTGTTGCGGGCAGAAGGGGCTGGACGAGAACGACATCCTCGCGTTGCGTGCGACCTTGCTGGATGGCGACAGTGCCGCCAACCAGGCCCAGTTGCCCGACCGGCCGCATATCCCCTGGCACGGGCATGGCGACCATGGCCAAGGGGGCGAGGGGATGATGGGCGGGGTGCCGTACGGCCGGCCCATGGCGATGACACACGACGACCCGGACGGTTTGGCGCTCGATGACGTCCCGACACTGCTGGGCCCGTTCTTCCCCGGCCTGCCCAGCGGTTTGCAGTTGACCTTGCACATGCAGGGCGACCGCATACGGGCCTGCGATGAGCCGGTCAACTGCTTCCCCGCGATGTCCCTGGGCGGTACCGACCGTCACCGCCTGGAGGCCGGCACGGGCCTGCCCATCGACGCCCTGGACGGCACCCTGCCCACGGTGCGGGCCGTGGAGCAGGCACGCATCGACGATCACCTGGCCTGGATGGCCGGCTTCCTGACACTGGCGGGGCTGCCCGCCCTGGCCGAGCGTATCCGAGCCCTGACGCCGCCGATCAGCGCCGGGGCCATCGCGCGGATCGCCGAGGCGGCCGGGCGTAGCGGGCTGGCCAGACTGTGCCGCGGCGTCGGGCGCATAGACGCCTTGACCGCACTGGCCAGCGGCATGGGCGGCCCGCTGGCGCGCGCCAGCGGGGTGGTGGACGACGCCCGCAGCGATGACCCGGCATACAGGGATCTGGGCTTTACGCCGTTGATCGCCAACACCGGCGATGTGTGGGCACGCTGGCAGGTGCGGGTGCAGGAGCTGCTTCAGTCGTTGGCGTTGCTGCAAACCGGCGGCGAGACGCATACCAATCGTGTGGTCGAGGGCCCGCGCGGCCCGCTGCGGCTGGCCGGTCAGCAGGTGCAGACACCCAGCGCCACGTTGCTGCCGTTGCTGCCTGAGTTGATCGACGGACAACTGTGGTCCGAGGCCGTGCTGACGCTGGCCAGCCTGGACCTGGACATGGCCGAGGCGGCCCTGGTGATGGAGGCCTCACGGTGATGCACCTCGCCGGCGCCCTCATCACCCTGATGCTGGTGATCGCCGGCGTATGGCTGATGGCCGCCTGGGACACGTGGCTGCGGGCACCGGTCACACCGGCGCAGGCGCTGGTAAGGCCTGTCGCGGCGGTCTTGCGTGACCTGGGCAAGGAGTTTCGCGCCACCGAACGGCCGGACCGGTTGCTATGGCTGGCCGGCCCTTTGCTGCTGGTCACCGCGGTGATGGCGGCACTGGTCGTGATGCCCCTGGCACCGGGGGTCATCGGCGCCGACCTCAGCGTAGGCGTGGTGTACTTCACGGCCATGTTCGCGCTGGTGGTGGTGGCGGTGTTCATCACCGCCTGGGGGCCGAACTCCAAATACGCGCTGGTCGCCGGCTATCGCTTCGTCGGGCTGATGCTGGCCTACGAGATGCCCTTCGCCATCACCATCATCGCCGTGGCCTTGCCGGCCCAATCGCTGGCACTGGGGGATATCGTCGCCGCCCAGCAGGCCCTGCTGTGGAACGCCGTGTTGCAGCCGGTGGGGCTGGCCCTGTATCTGGTCTGCGCCATGGCGCTGGCGTTCCGGGGCCCGTTTGCGGTGGTGGATTCGCCGGACATTGCCGGTGGGGCGACGGTCGAACTCTCCGGCGCACCCCTGCTCGTCTGGCGCTTCGGCCGCCATGCATTACTGCTGGCCCTCTCGGCGCTGGCGGTGCCGCTGTTCTTCGGTGGCGGTGCGCTGTTCGGTGTGCCGCCGGTGATCGGCTCACTGGTGAAGACCGCTGTGGTATCCGGCGCGCTGGTGTGGCTGAGCTCGCGTCTGGCGCGCATGCGCCTGGCGTGGTTCATGGAACGGGCCTGGGTGGTGCTGATCCCGCTGTCGCTGGCCAATTTGTTCCTGGTCGGGCTGTTGATGCTGCTGTTCCCCGACTACTTTGCGGCGGGCGGACAATGAGCATGGCGCTCGCACTCCAGGGGGCGCTCTGCGTACTGGCCATTCTTGCCGGGTGGCTGGTGTTCCGGGTGGACTCCATGCTGCGCGCAACCCTGTGCCTGCTGGTGTCGTTCCTGGCCGTGGCGCTGCTCATGCTGCCCCTGGGCAGCGAATTTCTGTTCGCTATCGTCTTCCTGATGAGCATCGGCGAGATGATGATCATGGCGCTGTTCATGATCGCCTTCATGATGAACCCCGCCGGGCTCAACCCCATGACCATGGTGCACCAGCCGCGACTCGCGGCCATCGCCGGTGCGGCACTGTTCCTGCTGCTCGCCACCGCCATCCTGCTGACGGACTTCCCCACGCCATCGCCCGCGCCGCCCGCGGATGTCACCTACGCCATCGGCAAGGAACTGATGGGCCCGGCCATGCTGATCTTCGAAACCGCCGGCGTGACCTTGCTCACCGGCATGATCGCCGTCATCGCCCTGGCCGGCCGACGCGGACGCTTTGGCGATGCGGTGGTGGTGGACCGCAGCGCGCCCCGCGACGAGGAGTCGTCGCGATGATCACCCTGAAACTCACCCTCATCGCCGCCGCGGCCATGATGGGCGTGGGGCTTTGGGGGGCGCTCGGCCAGATGTCCATCGTCATGGTGATGATGGGCTTGGAGCTGATGCTCAACGGGGTGCTGCTCTCGGTGGTGAGTTTTTGGTATCACCTGGCAGCGGACTCCGCGCAAGGCCAGGTGTTCGCCATCGTGGTGCTGACGCTGATGGCGGTGGAGGCAGCGCTGGGTTTCGCCATCGTGATCGCCGTCTACCGGGCGCGCCAGGACGACACCGTGGATGAGGTCAAGGAGCTCAAAGGATGAGCGGCGTGCTGTGGCTGTTGCCGCTGCTGCCGGCATGCCTGGCCGGCGTGTTGCTGTGCGCCGGACGGCGTGCGGACCGGACTGCCGGAGCGCTGGCGGTCCTCGCCGCGGCGGCCGTACTGGTACTGGCGGTGGCGGCCTGGGCCGGCCGGCCGGTCACCGCCCTGCCCTGGTTGCCGATCGGCGACGGGGCGCTCTCGCTGCATCTGTCGGCCGCGGGCACGAACGCCCCCATGGCCGCGCTGGTGGCGGCCATGACCGTGCTGGTGCTGGTGTATTCCATCGGGTACATCGGCCGCAGTGCGCGCTTCTTCGGCCTGATGAGCCTGTTCCTCGGTGCCATGCTGTTGCTGGTACTGGCCGACGACCTGTTGACGCTGCTGATCGGCTGGGAGCTGGTGGGCGCCTGCTCGTACGGGTTGATCGGCTTCTGGTATCGCGAGCCCCAACGCGGCCTCGCCGCCTTGCGCGCCTTCGTCACCACCCGCACGGCGGACCTGGGCCTGTATGTAGCGGCCATGGCGGCATTCGCCGGCAGCGGCGGGTTTACGCTGGATAGCCTTGCGACGCTGCCGGCGGGCTATCGCGACCTCGTCATGCTGGGCCTGATCGCGGCCGCGGCGGGCAAGTCCGCCCAACTGCCGTTCAGCGGCTGGCTCTCGGGCGCGATGGAGGGGCCATCGCCGGTATCCGCCCTGCTCCACTCGGCCACCATGGTGGCCGCCGGCGTGGTGTTGCTGCTGAAGATCCAGCCGCTGATCCACGCGGTGCATTGGGCCGCCCCGGTCATCGTCTGGCTGGGTGTGGCCTCCATGCTGGTCGGGGGCGTGATCGCCTATCACCACGACGGTCTCAAGCAACGGCTGGCGGCCTCCACCGTGTCGCAGTACGGCTATCTGTTCGCCGCCGCCGGCAGCGGCAGTGTGCTGGCCACGGCCGGCTACCTGCTCAACCATGCGGTGTTCAAGGCCTTGCTGTTCCTTGCCGCCGGCGTGCTCGTACACCAAGGGTTGACCCGCAACGGTCGGACCCGCCGCCTGGCCGTACGCATGCCGCGCACGCTCATGCTGTATGCCGTGGGCGCCCTGGGGCTGGCCGCCTTGCCGCCCAGCGGCGGCTTCTTTGCCAAGACATCCCTGCTGGCGGCGGTGGAGCACTTCGACAAGAGCGCCTATTGGGTGCTGCTGGCCGGTGGCGCCTTGACCGCCGCCTACGCCACGCGCGCCTGGCTGGAGGCCTTCTTTCTGCCCACGCACCACGCGCCGTCGGCGACGCGAGCGCATGACCCGGCGGCGCTCATGCGCCGGCCGATGGGTGTTCTGGCAACGCTGGTCATCGTGCTGGCCCTGCTGGCGCTGCCACCGGTACAGACCGCCTGGGCGGCGGCACTGGGCACCAGCGCGACGCCGCATCCGGGGCTGTTCGCTATTGCCGTGGAACTGGCCATCGTCCTGGCAGGCGTCGCCTGGGCGCTGCGTTGGCACCGCCGTGCACGGCGGCGGCCGGACACTCAGCCGGCGCTGCAACAGGCAGCGCGGGGGTGGCTCGGGCTGGTCGGTGCCTTGGACGGCTGCGCGGTCGGTGTGTTGCGCATCGGCCAGGCCGCGGCCGCGCCATTGGATTCCCGGCCAATCAGCCAGTGGGTGACGGCGCTCCCGCTGCGGGGGATCGCGTCATTGGCGTCGATGCCTATCGCCGTAGCCGGCAGGATACCCGCCGCAGTTCGCCGGCACACGCGCGCCGTTGCCGGCCTGCCGCGTGTCGCGGCCGTCAACACGGTGCGCGCGCTGGCCGGCACGCTGGCGCGGGTGGACCACACCGGCGTGGACCGGCTGGCGGTGGGGATGACGACCACCGCCACCTTGCATACGGCCTTGGCCTCGCGCACGAGCGATAGACGTGTCATCGACGGTGCGCTGCGCACACTCTCGCGTGGGCTCCAGCACGCCGCCTGCGCGCTGTCCCGCCGCCAGAGCGGCCTGCTCCACGACTACTACGCCCAGCTCGCAATGGGCGTCGCGGGCTTGTTCGTCCTGGCCATCGTCCTGTTGGGAGTCTGAAAACCATGCTGACGATCGCGGTGTTCCTTCCCCTGCTCAGCCTTTGTGCGCTGTGGCTGGTGAGTGCCGACCGGCCCGACCGGCTGCGAGCTGTGGCATTGGCCGGATCGCTGCTGACCCTGGCGGTGTGGATCGGCCTGTGGTTGGGTTTCCAACCCGGGCAGGGCTACCAATACGTCCAGGACCTGCCGTGGATCGAAAGCCTGGGGGTGGGCTATCGCCTGGGGGTGGACGGCCTGGCCTTGCCGCTGTTGCTGCTGACGGCGCTGCTGTTCGCCTGCGCGATCTGCTTTTCGGCGGATGTGGGCCGCCGCGCCCGTGCGTACTACGGCTGGTTTCTGTTTCTGGAGACCGCCTGCCTGGGTGTGTTCGCGGCGATGGATTTGTTTCTGTTCTATGTGTTCTGGGACCTGACCCTGGTGGGGATGTATTTCATCATCGCCATCTGGGGGCACGAGAACGCCAAGGCCTCGGCGTTGACGTTCTTTCTCTACACCCTGGCCGGGTCGGTGGCGCTGCTGCTGGGCATCATCGTCATCTATCTGGCCATGACGCCGCACACCACCGACATGGCTGCCATTGCCGCCGCCCCGCCGCTGGCAGCCGGCGGCGCGGCCGCCCAGGTGGCGTTTTTTGCGCTGCTGCTCGGGTTTGCCGTCAAGACCCCGCTGGTGCCGGTGCACACCTGGTTGCCACCGGCGCATGCCGACGCTCCGGCGCCCGGCTCGGCAATTCTCGCCGGCGTCCTGCTGAAGATGGGCACCTACGGTTTTCTGCGCATCCTCCTGGCCATGCTGCCGCAGACCTTCGCCCAGCACGCCTGGCTGGTGGTCACCCTGGGTGTGATCAGCGTCATCTACGGTGCCCTGGTGGCCCTGGCCCAGCAGGACCTCAAACGCCTGATCGCCTACACCAGCATCATCCACATGGGCTATGTGGTCATGGCCGTGGGGGCGGTGGGTGTATTCACCCCGGGCGATGAGGCCGCGGCGCAGTTGGCGGCCAACGGTGCGGTGCTGCAAATGGTCTCGCACGGGTTGATCGCCGCGGCCTTGTTCCTGCTCAGCGGGGTGATCTGGACCCGCGCCCAGACGTTCGAGATTCGCCACTTCGGCGGGCTGGCGGCGGTCACGCCGGTGTACGCCGGTGCATTCACGCTGACGGCGTTCGCGGCGCTGGGGCTGCCGGGTTTATCGGGGTTCGTGGCGGAGTTCCAGATTTTCGTCGGGACGTTCCAGATGTACCCGCTGGCCGCCGCCATTGCGCTGATCGGTATCGTCCTGACCGCCGCGCTGATGTTGTGGACGATGCAGCGGTTGTTCTTCGGCACGACCGTGGCGCTGTGGCAACGCGCGCCGGACTTGCACCGGCACGAGTCGCTGGCCATCGGGCCGCTGCTGTTCTTCATCGTCGCGATCGGGCTGCTGCCGGGCTGGATCCTCACGCCCATAAACGGCTACAGCAGCTTGTTGATCGCGCTGTTGCGGGGCTGAGGCCGTGCAAGTCTCGGCCATCGCCTCGCTGCTGGTCGTGTTGGTGGGCGCGGTGCTCACGCTGGTGGTGGGTATTTTCCTGCCGCGGCACCGGCAGTCCTTGAACGTCGCCTTCTGCCTGCTCGTACTGGCCGTTGCGGCGGCGATCGCCGGCTGGCAGCTCGGCGCCCCACCGGGGGTGGTCTTCCACGGCAGTTTCGCGGTAGACGCCCCCATGCTGTGGACCGCCCTGACGCTGATGGCCGCCGCCGCGGGCACTGCCGTCCTCGCCTGGCCGGTGTTCCGCGGCGATGCCCGCGAGGCGGAGTTCTACACCCTGCTGCTGTTCAGCACGCTGGGCACCCTGCTGATGGCCGGGGCGCACGATGTGATGGAGATCATGCTCGGCCTGCTGCTCACCTCGGTGGGCAGCTATGTGCTGGTGGCTTACCGGCGCACCGATCCGGCCGCACTGGAGGCGGTGCTCAAGTATTACCTGTTCGGCGCCTTGACCAACATCGGGCTCATCTATGGGCTGGTTCTGCTCTACGGGCTCAGCGGGAGCACCGTGTTGAGCGAGCTTGCCACCGCCAGCCCCGGTCCGCTGCTGGCGATCGCCGTCGTGCTGGTCATCACCGGCGTCGGCTTCAAGGCCGGTATCGTGCCGGCGCACTTCTGGATACCCGATGTGTACCAGGGCACCACCTACCCGGTGGCGGCATTCCTGTCCGTGGCGCCGAAAATCGCCGGCATCATGGCCTTGACGCGGCTGGCCGCGGTGTTCGCGGACACGGCGATGAGCTGGGCGCCGCTGATCGCGGTCATCGCGGCGGTGACCATGACCTGGGGCAACCTCGCCGCCTTCCGCCAGAGCGACCTGCGCCGGCTGCTGGGGTATTCGAGCATCTCGCAGACCGGCTACCTGCTGCTGGCGGTGGTGGCGCTGGAGCGCTCGGCCCTGGCCGTGCCGGGGCTGCTGTATTACTTCGTCGCCTACCTGCTGGCCAACCTGGGCGCGTTCGCCGTGGTGGGCGCCGCCGGTGTGTTCACCCTGGCGGCCGGCCGCGGGCTGGCCCGCAGCCACCCCGCGTTGGCTGGCGCGATGGCGGTGGCCCTGTTCTCGCTGGTGGGCATCCCGCCGTTGGCGGGCTTCGTCGGCAAATACACCCTCTTCGCCGCCGCGATCGAGTCCGGCTACACCTGGCTGGCCGCCGTGGCGCTGGTCAACTCGGTGCTGTCGCTGTACTACACCCTGCGCGTTCTCGCGCCGATGTTCCTGGCACTGCCGCACGATGTGCGCATCATCGAGGCGCGGGCGCAGGCCGTCGCAGTGGTTTGCGCGCTGCTGTCGGTGGCTGTCGGCGTGGGCGCGTTTGTGTTTCTGGAACCTGTCGGACTTGAGCGTTCGTAGCGAGAAACGTCGGACGATAGGCGTAGCCATCAGACGAAGGCGACAGGGTAATGGGTAATGGGTAATGGGTAATGGGCAACGATATGTAGGATGGGTTGAGCGTAAGCGATACCCATCATGGCGGGGCGGCGACCCATGTGGGGGCGCGACTTCGATCAAGTGCGGCTGATGGGTATCGCTACGCTCAACCCATCCTACATTGAGACACTTGACTCGACTCCAGATCCTGCGGACCACGCTTCGCTAAGGGGCCGAGGCGATGAACGGCAGGCTGCTCACAGGGTCCTAGCTCGTCGACGCCCGGCCTACAGGAACGGAGGTGCTTCATGGAAACGGTCACTGCCCACGGCGCACAAATACCCACCATTGGGTTCGGCACGTTCGAACTCGACGGCCCAAGCGTGCGACGGGTCCTGCCCGAGGTGCTGGCGATGGGCTATCGCCATGTGGACACCGCCCAGATCTACGGCAACGAGGCGGATGTGGGTGCGGTGCTCGAGGGCTCCGGCCTCGCTCGGAGTACCGTCTTCCTGACCACCAAGGTGTGGATCGATACGTTCCGCGAGGGCGAATTGCAGGTGTCCGTCGAGAAAAGCCTGGAGCGCCTGCGCACGGACTATGTCGACCTGCTCTTGCTGCACTGGCCCAACCCGGCGGTGCCGCTGGAGGAGACCATCAGCGCCTTGAACATCGTCCACGAGCTCGGGCAAGCCCGGCATATCGGTGTGAGCAACTTCCCCGTGGCCTTGTTTCGCAAGGCCTGCACCCTCAGCGTCGCCCCCATCGCGGTGAATCAGGTGGAGTACCACCCCTACCTCGATCAGCAAAAGGTGCTGCAAGCGGTACGCGACACCGACGCCGCACTGACCGCCTACTCGCCCCTGGCCCGCGGCAAGGTGGCCGGGGACAAAACCTTGCAGGCCATTGCCAAGCACTACGAACGGACGCCGGCCCAAGTCGCACTGCGCTGGCTGACCCAGCAGGACCGGGTCAACGCCATTCCCAAGTCCACGAGTGTCGAGCACGCGCAGGCGAACCTGGAGATTTTCGACTTCATCCTCACCGGCGAAGAGATGGACCGGATCGCCGGCCTGGCGCGGCCGGACGGGCGGCTGATCGACCCGCAAGGGCTGTCACCCGACTGGGATTGAGCGCCCCCTGGGATCGCCGAGTTGTACTCGGCAGCCGGCCAGCGGCCGGCCGTTTGGAAAGCCCTTGACGTTGCACAAGCCTCGATATTGGGCTCCCCGGTTCGGTGCCGACTGGCCGAGCTCCGCTCGGCTGCCGAGTACAACTCGGCGATCCCAGGGGGCGGCAGTCGACAGACTGTCGCCGTCACCACCCGAACTTCCCGCCGCCGCCCGAACTTCCCGCCGTCGCCCGATGTCCACCTGACTGTCCGCAACGTTCCCGCTCCACCGTCTGCGTGGAGCCGATGGCTTCCGTCCAGTTTCTGTTTCCAACGTGCCCCGCCGCACAGCGCCTGCGGTCGGAGAGTCTCACGGCACGACACAGCGGAGGACCGGATGAACGACGACAAACGCGGACAGGATGAGCTCACCGGAACGCGGGGCAATGGCGGTGAAGTCCACCAGAGCGCCACAGGCAACAATCGGCTGACCACCAACCAGGGCGTGGTGGTGTCCGACGACCAGAATTCCCTCAAGGCCGGGGCTCGTGGCCCCACCCTCATGGAAGATTTCATCTTCCGCGAGAAGATCACCCATTTCGACCAGGAGCGGATACCCGAACGCGTGGTGCACGCGCGCGGCTTCGGCGCCCACGGTTACTTTCAGGTCTACAAACCGATGGCCCGCTGGACGCGGGCGGCGTTTCTCCAGGACCCGGCGGAAAAGACGCCGGTCTTCGTACGCTTCTCCACCGTCGCCGGCAGCAAGGGCTCGTTCGACACGGCACGCGACGTGCGCGGCTTCGCCGTCAAGTTCTACACCCGCGAGGGCAACTACGACCTGGTGGGCAACAACATCCCGGTGTTCTTCATCCAGGATGCGCTGAAATTCCCCGACCTCATCCACGCCGCCAAGCCCGAGCCCGACCGTGGCTTCCCCCAGGCGCAGACCGCCCACGACACCTTCTGGGACTTCGTCTCGCTGATGCCCGAGAGCATGCACATGCTCATGTGGATCATGTCCGACCGGGCGATACCACGCTCCTTCCGCATGATGGAGGGCTTCGGCGTGCACACCTTCCGCTTCGTCAATGCGCAAGGGCAGTCGCACTTCGTGAAGTTCCACTGGCGCCCGATGCTCGGCTCGCAATCGCTGATCTGGGACGAGGCGTTGAAGATCAACGGCGCGGACCCGGACTTCCACCGCCGCGACATGTGGAACGCCATCGAAGCGGGCGACTACCCCACCTTCGAGCTGGGCGTGCAGGTGTTCGACGACAAGACCGCCGATGCGCTGGACTTCGACGTGCTCGATGCCACCAAACTCATCCCCGAGGAGCTCGTGCCGCTGGAGATGATCGGCAAGATGGTGCTCGACCGTAACGTCGACAACTTCTTCGCCGAGACCGAACAGGTGGCCTTCTGCCCCTCGCACGTGGTGCCGGGCATCGACTTCACCAACGACCCGCTGCTGCAGGGGCGGCTGCACTCGTATATCGACACCCAGCTCAGCCGCCTGGGCGGGCCGAACTTCCATCAGATACCGGTCAACAAACCGGTCTGCCCGATGCGCAACTTCCAGCGCGATGCGCTGATGCAGATGGACGTCCCCCGCGGCCGCGTCGCCTACGAACCCAGCAGCCTGGACGACGACGGACCGCGCGAGTGCCCGACGCACGGGTTTACCACCTACCCCGCTCCCGAGCAGGGCGACAAGCGGCGCATCCGCGCCGAGAGCTTCGCCGACCACTACTCGCAGGCACGCTTGTTCTGGCTGTCGATGACCGAGCCGGAACAGCGCCACATCGTCAACGGCTTCGCCTTCGAGCTGGGCAAGGTCGACACCCTGGCCGTGCGCAAACGCATGCTCGGCCACCTGGACAACATCCATGCGGAGTTGCAGATCCGTGTGGCCGATGCGCTGGGCATGGCGGGGCAGGCCACGCCGGTGGCCCCCGCCGCACCCACCGTGCCGGATCAGAAGCCCTCGCCGGCGCTGAGCATCGTCAGCAAGGCGCCCAAGACCTTGCGCGGCCGCAAGATCGGCGTGCTGATCACCAACGGCGCCGACGATGCGCTGCTGGACGACCTGATGCAGTCAGCCAGAACCGAAGGCGCCCAGGTCGAGTTGGTGGCCCCGAAGGTCGGCGGCATCACCACCGCCGGCGGTACGCAGTGGGCGGCCAACCATTCAGTGTCCGGCGGCCCGTCGGTGCTGTTCGACACCGTTGTCGTGCTCACCTCGGATGAGGGCGTCAAGACGCTGCTGGGCGAGTCGGCCGCGGTGGATTGGGTGCGTTTCGCCTATGCGCATCTGAAGATCATCGGCCACGTGCGGTCGGCCCGGCCGCTGTTCGAGAAGGCCGCCGTGGACATGCACGCCGACGAGGGCCTGCGGCCGCTGGACAGCGGCGGCGGGGTCGACGGCTACCTCAAGGCCGCCATGCAGCATCGCATCTGGGACCGCGAACCGAAGGTGAGCACGCCCGGATAGCCGACAACACCCAGCGCAAGGAGCCAAACCATGAGTGACGACTTTCAGAAGGAACATGACCGCCGCCCCGCGCAGCATCAGCCGCGACAACCGGGCAAGGAATCGCAGATGCGGCCCGAGCCGGTGGTGATCCGCGAGGGCTACAAAGGCAGCGGTCGCCTCGAAGGGCGGGTCGCCCTGATCACCGGCGGCGACAGCGGCATCGGCCGCAGCGTGGCGGTGCACTACGCCCGCGAGGGCGCGAACGTCGCCCTGGTCTACCTCGACGAGCATGAGGATGCGCAAGCGACGCGCGACATGGTGCTCAAGGAAGGCCGCCACTGCCTGCTGCTGCCCGGCGACATCAGCGACCCGGCATTCTGCGAGGGCTGCGTCGACAAGACCGTGCGCGAGTTCGGGCGGCTGGACATCCTGGTCAACAACGCCGCCGAGCAGCACGTGTGCAAGCGCTTCGAGGACATCACACCCGAGCAGGTGCGCGCGACCTTCAGCACCAATATCTTCCCGTGCTTCGACTTCGCGCGCGCCGCCGTGCGCCACCTGGAGGGGCACGGCGTCATCATCAACACCACATCGGTTACCGCCTACCGCGGCAGTCCGCAGTTGATCGACTACTCGGCCACCAAAGGCGCCATCGTGGCCTTCACCCGCTCGCTGGCCAAGTCGCTGGTCGACCGCGGCATCCGCGTCAACGCCGTGGCACCGGGGCCGATCTGGACGCCGTTGATACCGGCGACGTTCGAGGCCGAGCACGTGGATACGTTCGGTGAGAAGGAACCAGAAGGACGCGCCGGGCAACCGGCGGAGGTGGCGCCGTGTTACGTGTTCCTGGCCTCGGAGGACGCCTCGTACATGATCGGGCAAGTGCTGCATCCCAATGGCGGGGGGTTCGTCAGTACGTGAGTGCTGTCGTGGGAGGGGCATCTTGGGGAGTGACTCTGTCGATGGGTATGCCGCCCCCTGGGATCGCCGAGTTGCACTCGGCAGCCGAGCAACGCTCGGCCAACCGGCACCCAGACATCGAGCCCATGTCACCGCAAGTGAAGCATGCTGGTCCCTACAAACGGCCGGCCGCAAGGCCGGCTGCCGAGTACAACTCGGCGATCCCAGGGGGCGGCAATTCCACCAGAGGCGGC
>CBFGWV010000115.1:0-13755 GCA_965652545.1 uncultured Candidatus Competibacteraceae bacterium
GGCTACCGGTTGCAAACCGGTGATCCCAGGGGGCGTGGTTCCGGCGAGGCGGGTGACGTAGGCGCTCCAGGGGACCGGGGGCGGGTCCATGGGCGCGTGGTCAGACGTCAGAACCGCGGACAGCTCGTGGATCAGCAGGCGCCAGGACACGGCGTCGACCACCAGGTGGTGGGCCACCAGCAGCAAGTGATCGACGCCGTCACCGCGGCGGAACCAAGCGGCAGCGAACACGGGGCCTTGCGCCAGGTCCAGCGAGGCCTGGACGGCATCGGCCAGCGCCGCTTGCTCGATGTCGTCGGCGAGGGTATGGACGGCCAGCGGGACGGTCGCCGTGGGCGCGATCACGACCCGCCACCCGTCGCCTTCGCGGTGAAAGCGCTGGCGCAAGGCTTCATGGCGACCGGCCAGCCGGTCCAAGCCGGCGTGCAGCCGCTCGCGCGACACGGGGATGCGCAGCGCCAGGAGTACCGCTTGGTTCCAGTGTGCAGGACGTGCCAGCTGGCGGGCGAAGAACCAGCGCTGGATGGGCGACAGGGGCAGCGGCCCCTCGACGCCTTCGACCGACACCGCGGTGTCGGCGGACACCTCGGCGTGCCGGGCCGCGAGGCCGGCGATGGTCTGCTGCTCCAACACATCGCGCAGGCCGAACGCCAAGCCCGCCTCGCCGGCATGCAGAACGAGTTGCATGGCGAGGATCGAATCCCCGCCCAGGGCGAAGAAATTGTCATCCGCCGCGATGTCGTCACGCCCCAGCAGACGGCGCCATATCGCCGCCAGCGCCGTCTCCACCACGCCCGTCGGCGGGCGGGCGGCGGTCGGGGCGACCGCGGCCATCGGTACGGGCAGCGCGTGACGGTCGACCTTGCCGCTGCGGTTCAGCGGCAGGCGCTCCAGACAGAGGATATGCGTTGGCACCATGTACGCCGGCAGCCGTGACGCCAGCGCGGCACGCAGGCCGTCCAGCGACGGCGCCTCGCCCGCCGAATCGGCCACCACGTAGGCCACGAGCTGCTTCGCCCCCGAATCGGCATCGCGCAGCACGACCACGGCCGCCGCAATCCCGGGCTGGTCGAGCAGCGCCTGTTCGATCTCGCCCGGCTCGATGCGAAAACCGCGCAGCTTCATCTGCCGGTCCAGCCGCCCCAGGAACGCCAGCGTGCCATCGCTGCGCCAGGCCACCCGATCGCCGGTGCGGTACACCCGCCCGTCACCGCCGAAGGGGTCGGGCACAAAGCGTTCGGCCGTCAGCGCCGGACGGCGCAGGTACCCCCGCGCCACACCGGGGCCGCCCACCCACAGCTCGCCGGGTACGCCCTCGGGCACCGGCTGGCCTTTGCCGTCCACCACGTACACGCGGGTGTGGCCGATGGGTCGGCCAATGGGTATCGACGCCCCGAGTCGCTCACCCGGGCGCATCCAGTGCACGGCGGTGAAGGTCGTGCATTCGGTGGGGCCATAGCCATTGCCCAGGCGATGGTCGTGGTGACCGCCCGCCGCCATGCGGTCGAGCACGGCCTGGGCGGCCGCCACCGGGACGACATCGCCACCGGTGAGGACATAGCGCACGCCGGCCAGGGTATCGGTCAGGCTGTCGGCCAGACGCTGGAACAAGCCGGCGGTCAGCCACAGCAGGTCGATGCCCTGGTGCTGGATGACCGCCGCGAGGCTGGCCGGCTCGACCGGCTCCGGCGGCGCGATCACCAGCCGGGCGCCGCTGGTCAAGGCGGTCCAGATTTCCAGCGTGCTGGCATCGAAAGCCAGCGGCGCAAGCTGCAGGGCGGCGCGCGGCGGCGGGCCGTCATAGGCCATGCCGTCGACCAGGCGCAGGACATTGCGATGGGTGACGCACACCCCCTTGGGCCCGCCGGTCGACCCGGAGGTGTACATCACATAGGCCAGGGCGTCCGGATCGTCCGGCCACACCGGCAACGCGCCGGACGCGGGCGGCAGTGCATCGACGGCGATCGTCTCCACCCCCTCATCGGCCAGTTCTGCGGCCGACGCCCGGTCCGTCACGACGACACGCACCCCGGCATCGACGAGCATGTCGCGCCGACGCGCCACCGGCAGATCCAGCGCCAGCGGCAGATACGCGGCACCGGCACACAGGATGCCGAGCAAGGCCACCGGCAAGTGCAAGCCGCGCGGCATGTACACGCCGACGACCTCACCCGCCGCGACGCCGGCATCCGCCAGAGCCGCGGCCAGCCGCTGCGACGCGTCGGCCAGTTGTAGGTACGTCAGCGCTGACTGATCGAACGAGACCGCAACGGCCTCCGGCTGCCTTGCCGTAACCGCCGCCACACGGGCGGGCAGGGTCAGCGGTGGTGCCAGCGGCAAGGTGGCCGGGTTTCGGCCCAGCAGCAGCGCGTCCCGCTCGGACGCGCTCATCAAGGCCAGGCTGGCGACCGGTGTCGCCGGGGCTTGCGCGGCGGCCGTGGCAAGCTGGATGAAGTGACCAAGCAAGCGTGCCATGCGCGCGGGCTCGAACAGCGCGCTGCAATACTCCGCCTCCAACCCCAGCGAGCCATCCGCGCGCGGTTCGGCGGCGAGAAACAGATCCACCTTGCTGGTGCCCGTCTCCAGGCGCAACGGTGTGAGCGTGGCGCCGGCCAGTTCCAGCCGCTCGTCCAACGCACTCTGTAAGGCAAACAACACCTGGCACAACGGCGGGTAACGCGCATCGCGCGCTAGCTGCATGGTCTCCACGAGGCGCTCGAAGGGCACATCCTGGTGGTCGAAGGCCTCCAGCACCGTGCGCCGCACCCGCGCCAGCACCGTGCGGAAATCCGGCTCGCCGGACAGATCGCAGCGCAGCGGCAAGGTGTTCACGAACAAGCCGATCAAGCCCTGCGTCTGCGCCCGGTCGCGCCCGGCCAGCGGCGTGCCGACGACGACATCCGCCTCGCCGGTGTAGCGGGCGATCAACACCGCAAACACGGCGAACAAACCCATGAACAACGTGGCGCCCTCGGCCTGGGCTACGGCGGCCAGCGCGGTCACGGTGCCGGCGGGCAACACCGCCGACACGCTGGCGCCCGCGAACGATTGCAGCGGCGGCCGCGGCCGGTCCGCCGGCAGCTCCAACAGCGTCGGGGCGTCGGCGAGTTTCTGCCGCCAATAGTCCAATTGCCGGTCGATACGCGCCTGACCCGCCGGCCCGCGTTCAAACGCGGCAAGCGCCGCGTAACCGGGTGACACCGGTGTGTCATTCGCCGCCTCGCCGACGCATAACGCGGCATAGGCGCTACCCAGCTCACGCAGCAGCAGCGAGATCGACCAGCCATCGGCGATCGCGTGATGCAGGACGATACCGAACACATGCCGCTGCGGTCCCAGGCGCAACAGCCGCGCGCGGTACAGCGGCGCCACCGCCAAGTCGAACGGCAAGGCCGCCAAAGCATCCAGGCGCGCACGGGCGGCGGCCTCGGGGTCAGGCTCGTCGGTCAGGTCCTCGATGGCCCAGGGCAATGGCGGGTTCGGCTCGACGACTTGGCGGGGCTGCCCGTCGACCAGGCGCAAGGCGGTGCGCAGGCTCGCTTGGCGCCGCATCACCACCGCCAGTGCGCACGCCAACGCAGCGGCGTCCAGCGGCCCGTCGATGCACGCCGCCCCGGGGATGGCGTAAGCGGCGCCGAGGCCATCGATGTGCGCCACCACCCACAGCCGCTGCTGGGCGTGGCTCAGCGGCGCGGGGCCGGCGGCATCGCGCACGGGCGATTCAACCGCCGCCGGCGCCGCAGCCGTCTGCCCCAGCAGCGCGATCAACGCCGTACGCTCTGCGGCGATGCGTGCTCGCAGATCGTCCGTCAACGCCCCCTTGGGTGCCGAGAACTTCAGCCGCCCGTCCTCGACCCGCAGCCGAATGCCGCGCTGGCGCAGCTCATCCAAGAGTTCAATCACTTCCCGCTCCCCTCCATGTCATCGGCACGGACACCGCCTCCCCCGCGCGGCGCCTGCCTGCCGGGCGTGATGCGCGAAGCCTGCAAGCTTAGTCCTCCGCGGTGCAAGTGCACACGCCGCCGCGGATGCCCTCCCGGCGCAAAGCGCCGCACATACAGCACCCAGCTCACGCAGCAACAGGGCGATCGATCCGCCGCCGGATATGTCGATAAAACTTGAAAACATCGACATATATTGCTGGCATGTCGATTCCATCAACATACAGCCCGGGCCGCCCTGGAAAAGCGGAATACCTGCGTGCGAATGCACCCAAGATCTACAGCCGGGAGCTGGTGGACACTGTCTTCACCCAACCCTATTGCCGCATTCACAACCTGGTGAACGCCGGCATCGCCAAGCGACAGACCGCGTCGACATACCTGAAAACACTGGAATCCCTCGGTGTACTCCGCGAGATCAAAGTTGGGCGCGAAAAGCTGTTCGTGCACCCGGCGTTCAGTCGATTGCTGATGCAGGATGATCATCCGGTAACCGGGTACGGCAAGACATGATGTTTCTGATGGGGAATCAACACCGGCTCGAAGCACGCCTGAAACGGCTGCCGATCAACTGGCCAAGACGGTAAACTCGCTGCAAAAAACGCACGCCACGATGAGACCTGCCCAAATGCCCCGCTTTGCCGCCCTGGCGATGTTCATGCTCGGCGTGTTGATCGCCGCATTGCTGTTCGGTTTTCCGCTGTTCGAGTCCAACGCGCCCGACCCGGCGTATGTGGGTGCGTGTGCCGGTGAGCCGCTGCGCACGGTCGAGGCGCGTAACGATGCCATGGAGAAAGGCTACGCGATCAACCGGCGTTATGACTGTATCGACCGGGCGTCCTACGAGGCCATCGAGCGTCAGGAGGCGGCGCGTCTCCAGGCGGCGAACGCGGCTCCACGGCCCACGGTCGAGTCGTCTGCCGCGCCGCCGCTGGCTCAGACACTGGCACAGGCCCGCAGCGGCTTCCGGACGCAGATCAGCCAGAGTACCGACCAACCGCTGCCCCTGCCCGAGCCGCCCGCCGAGCTGTTCGTGCGCAGCGACTATCTCAACCGGGACCAGCGCCTGCTGCCGGCCTACCTGTCATCCGCCCCCAACGACGGCCAGAAGCACCCGGCGATCATCTGGCTCACCGGTGGCGATTCCAATTCGCTGGGCGATTTCTGGACCCCGGGACCGGAGGCCAACGACCAGTCCGCCGGCGCCTTCCGCAAGGCCGGCGTCGTCATGATGTTTCCCACGCTGCGCGGCGGCAACGTCGATGACGGTGGCAAGGAGTTCTACTTCGGCGAGGTCGATGACGTGCTCGCCGCTGCCGACCACCTGGCCCGCCAACCGTATGTCGACGCCGCCCATATCTACCTGGGCGGGCACAGCACCGGCGGCACGCTGGCCTTGCTCACGGCCGAGACGGACGACCGCTTCCGGGCGGTTTTCGCCTTCGGCCCGGTCGCTGAACTGGACAGCTACCCACCCTCGCTGATCCCGGTCGACTTCAGCCGCTACGATCCGCAGGAGCTCGAGCTGCGCTCGCCCATCCATTGGCTGGGCGGCATCGCAGCGCCCACCTATGTGATCGAAGGCGTGGAGCAGCCCAGCAACATCGACGAACTCGACCGGCTCTGCCGCAGGACGGACAACCCGATGCTCAACTGTATCCGCGTACGCGGGGCGGACCACTTCAGCGTGCTGAGCACCGTCTCGCGCGTCATTGCCGCCCGGGTGGCGGTGAGCACGAGCGGCGTTCCGTTCGCCTTGCGGGCGGAGGAGTTTCAGTAGCTGGTTTGCGTGGGGGCTAGGTGCAGCGCGCGCGGCGCCGGAACGGACGGCAATCCAGCTCTGACAAATACGATGTGTGCTAACAGGTTGCGGCTCCGTATCAAATTTGATACAAACCAACCATGAAGGATGTGATCTGGCTTGGCGACAGCAGGAAGTCGACTCAGGGTTTGCCGACGGCGGCGAAGCTCGCCATCGGTACCCAGTTGATGATGGTGCAAAATGGGCTGGACCCCATGGATTGGAAGCCGATGAAAACCATCGGCCAGGGTGTACGCGAGATTCGGATACGTGCGGGTAGCAGCTATCGCGTCATATACACCGCCCAATTCAGGGATACGGTTTACGTTCTTCATGTGTTTGAAAAGAAGAGCCAGAAGACGCCGAAACACGATATCGATCTGGCGAAGCAGCGGTTTGCTGAACTCCGCAAGGGTAATCGAATGACCGACATGGAGCGCTCCAGCGGCAATCTCTTCCAAGACATGGGTGTGCCAGACGCCGAGAACATGAAGCTGCGCGCGGAACTGGTGGTTGAGATCCGCCGCGTCATGACAGAAGAAAACTGGAACCAGACCGAGGCGGCCAAACATTTCGGTGTGCCTCGGACGCGTCTGAACGACGCGCTTCGTGGGCGGCTGGAGAAAATGACCATCGACCGGCTCGTAACCATGCTTGCGGCGGTTGGTCGCCATATCCACATGACTGTCGACCGAGCCGCCTGACGGGGATCCGGTCAGGCGGCGTCAGATCTCCCCGTCCTCCTCGTCATCGCTGATCGCCTGCTCGGCCCCTTCCGCCTCGCGGCCCTGGGCCTGCCAGCGCAGGGCGTCCACCATGCGGGCCTGACGGGCCACGGTTGGGGCCTCCAACAGCACGCGCAGGCTCAGGGGTACGCCGGCGATCTCTTGCAGGCGGGCGAGCATGCGCACGGCCAGGAGGCTGTGGCCGCCGAGGGCGAAGAAGTCGTCATCGACGCCGATCTCCGGCAGGCCGAGCGCCTCGCGCCAGACCTCGGCGATAACCTCCTCCAAGCCGCTGCGTGGGGCGATGAAACCGGGCGCGCGCGCACCGTCCGGCGGGGGTGGCGGCGCATCCGGCGGCGTGTCGGCGATACCCTCGACCCAGCGCGCCAGGCGTGGACCTAAGGCGGTGGCGGTGACCAGGACACGCCCGCGCAGCCCGCTGGCCAGCAGGCGCTCGGCCAGGGCCGCGCCGGTGGCCGGGGCCAGCCCGTGCGGCGCGTCATCGCTAAAGCGCCAGCCGTCCCAGTCGACCGCAAGCCAGCGCGGGCCGCCGTTGCGGGACAGGCGCAGGGCCAGGGTGTCCATGGCGGCGTTGGCGCCGGCATAGGCGGCGAAGCCCAGGCCGCCGAGCACCGTGGCCAGGGACGAGCACAACAGGACGGTCACATCCGCGGCATCGCCCAGGGCCTCGGCCAGCGCGCGGGTGCCGTCCAGCTTGGCGCGGAACAAGCGGCCGACGGTGCCGCCGTCGGTCTCCGCCATGGCCACCTGAGCGGCCTCGCCGGCCACACCGGCGGCGTGGACGACGACATCCAGACGGCCGAAGCGCTGGCGCACCTCGGCGATGACGGCGGCCAGGGCGGCCGGGTCGCCGACATCGCAGCCGGCGGTCATGACCTCGGCCCCCGCCGCGCGCAGTGCCTGGATCGCCGGGTCACCGTCGCCCGCCTCGTGGCGGCCACAGAGCACCAGCCGCGCACCGCGGGTGGCGAGGCGCCCGGCGATGGCCTTGCCGAGCTTGCCGAAGCCGCCGGTGATCAGCACCACCGCGCCAGCGGGCAACTCGCCGACCGCCGGTTCGATGGGGCGATGCTCCGGCCGCCACAAGCCGCCGCGGCGTAGCGCCAGATGGCGCGGTGCAGCCGCGGCGCATAGCGCGGCCAGAACAGCCGCGGCGGGGGCCTCGTCGGCCGCGGCATCCAGATCCAGGCTGCGTACCGTCAGACCCGGGTACTCCTGGGCGGCCACCAGCGCTGCCGCACCGGCCACCGCGCCGGACAGACCTAACGGTTCGTCACCCAGCACATCGCAGGCACCTTGCGTGAGCAGGCACAGGCGCCGGGGATGCGTCTCGGCCAGAACGGCGGCGAGATCGGGGATCACCGCCTCGGCCGCGTCCCCGTCGGGGATACGCATCAACACCGCGTCGGCCAGCCCGGTGTCCACCACCTCGCCACCGGCGGCGCGGACGGCGTCGGCCAAGGCGCCATCGATGGCGATCAGGCGCCAGCGCTCGGCGCGCAGATCCGGCGCCGGCGGTGCATCGTCCAGACGCACCCAGCCGGGGCGCAGGATCGTCGGCTCATCACCGGCGACAGCGGCGGTACGCGGTGTCAGCCAATGGCGCTGTCGCTGCAAGGGGTGCCCCGGCAGGATGGCTTTGACCGGGCGCGCCGGTGCGTGGAACGCACGCCAGTCCAGATCGACACCGGCCAGCCACAGACCACCGGCGGCTTCGACCACACAGCGCTCGGGCTCGCCGGCATCCACCGCGCCGGGCAGGCTGCGCAGTAACGCCCGCCCCGCCCCGCAGGCGGGGTGTTGGCGGGCCAGCGACAGCAGGCTGCGACCCGGGCCGATCTCGACCAGCACGTGGTCGGCGCCCTCCAGCAGTGTTGCCAGGCCATCGGCAAAGCGCACCGGCTCGCGCAGTTGCCGTGCCCAGTAATCCGGGTCCATGGCCTGGTCGTCGCTCAACCAGCCACCGGTGAGATTGGACAGCAGCGGGATCGTGGGCGGGTGCCGCTGCACAGCCGCCACCGCCGCAGCCAAGGGTGCCGCCACCCCGGCCATCGACGGCGAGTGGAAGGCGTGCGAGGTGTGCAGCCGCTGGCAGGCGATACCCCGCCCCGGCAAGCGGTCCGCGAGGGCCTGGATATCCGCCTCGTCACCGGATACGACGGTGAGTGTCGGGGCGTTGACGGCGGCAATGGCGATGCGGCCATCGAGCATGGGCGTCAAGTCGTCGGCCGCGGCCTCGACGGCCAGCATCGCGCCCGGCGGCCGCGCCTGCATCAGCCGGCCACGCAAGGCCACCAGGCCCAGCGCGTCCTCCAGCCGGAAGACACCGGCCAGGGTGGCGGCCACCCATTCGCCCAGGCTGTGGCCAAGCAAGGCCGCCGGCCGTACGCCCCAGGCGATGAACTGGCTGGCCAGGGCGTATTCGACCAGAAAGAGCGCGGGCTGGGCCAGGTCGGTGCGGCGCAGCAGCGAGGCCTTGCGGCCGTCGCCACCGGCCGGTGCCAGGACGAGTTGGCGCAGGCTCGTGGCCAGCTCCGCGGGCAGCGCCGCGAGGCCGCGCTCCACCGCCTGGCGGTACACCGGCAGGCCCTCGGCCAAGCCCGCGCCCATACCGGGATACTGACTGCCCTGGCCGGTGAACAGAAACGCGACCGGTGGCGGGCTGGTGGCGGTGAGCGCGGTCGCGACGGCCGGCTTGCGCAGGGCCTCGGCCGCCTCCGCCGACGTGGCGGCGAGGACGATGCGGCGGTGGGCGAAGGCACGCCGACCGGCCTGAAGGGTGTACGCCACGCCGCTCAGATCGGCCTCGGGGTGGGCATCCAGCCAGTCCGCCAGGCGCTCGCCACTGGCATCCAGGGCGTTCTGCGAGTTTGCCGATAGCGGTAACAGCTGCGTGTGGCGAATCAGGTTCTGGCCGCCCCCTGGGATCGCCGAGTTGTACTCGGCAGCCGGCTGGAAGCCGGCCGGGAGCGAAGCCGCAGTGCCCAAACCACCGCCTTCACCATGGGAAACCGTTTGCAGGACGGCCGGGCCACGCCCGGCTGCCGAGTACAACTCGGCGATCCCAGGGGAGGCGGCCGGCGTCCGCCCGTTGATCCTGGGGGAGGCTGTCAGCGCCCGCTCGTTGATCCCAGGGGAGGTTGCCGGGGGCTGCTCGATGACGACATGGGCATTGGTGCCGCCGATACCGAAGGCGCTCACGCCGGCACGGCGCACGCCGGTGCCGGACCAGGCACGCAGTTCGCCGTTGACGACAAACGGCGACTGCTCCAAACCCAGCCGCTCGCCTGGCCGCTTGAAATGCAGGCTGGGCGGGATCAGCCCGCGCTCCACCGCCAAGGTGGCCTTGATCAGCCCGGCGACGCCGGCGGCGGCATCGAGATGGCCGACGTTGGACTTGACCGAGCCCAGCGCAATGCTGCCGCGGTCGGGCGCAGGCCCGACACCAGGGCGGGCGAAGGCGCGGGTCAGTCCGCCGATCTCCACCAGATCGCCCAGGGGCGTGGCGGTACCGTGGGCCTCGATGTAGCCGATCTCGGCCGGGCGCACGCCGGCGGCGTCCTGAGCCATGGCGATGACCGCCGCCTGGCCGTCGACCCCCGGGGCGGTGAAGCCGACTTTGGCGCTGCCGTCGTTGTTGATGGCCGTGCCGCGGATCACCCCGCGCACCGGGTCGCCATCGGCCAGGGCATCGGCCAGGCGTTTCAATACCACCACCCCGACGCCGCTGCCGGGCACGGTGCCGCCGGCCTCGGCGTCAAAGGCGCGGCAATGGCCGTCGGCGGAGGCGATGCCGCCCTCTTGGTACAGATAGCCGGCGCGCGCGGGCACGCTGATGGACGCGCCACCGGCCAGCGCCACCCGGCACTCGCCGCCGATCAGCGCGCGGGCGGCCAGATGCACCGCCACCAACGAGGTGGAGCACGCCGTCTGCACGGCCACCGCCGGCCCGGTCAGCCCCAGTTTGTAGGCCACCCGGCTGGCCAGGTAGTCCTTGTCGTTGGCGAACAAGGTCTGGAAGGCGCCTGCCGGGTCGCGTTGCATGGCCGCCCACCCGCCCGGGTCCACCAGTTGCGACAAGGCATAGGTGTTCAGCCCCGAACCGGCGAACACGCCGATCCGCCCGCCGGCTCGCGCCGGGTCCTGCCCGGCCGCCTCCAGCGCCTGCCAAGCGCACTCCAGGAACAAGCGGCCCTGCGGGTCCAGCGCCGCGGCCTCGGCCGGGCTGTAGGCGAAAAAGCCGGCATCGAACACGTCGATGTCGTCGGGGGTTGAGGTCGCCCGGACATAGCGGGGATCGGCGATGAGCGCCTCGGGCACCCCGGCGGCGCGCAAGTCGTCCTCCCCCAGCGGGTCGATGGCCTCGCGCCCCTGGGTGAGCAGCTCCCAGAAGGCCTCGACATCGGCCGCACCGGGGAAACGGCAGGCCATGCCGATGATGGCGATGCCATCGGCTGGCGGCAGGGCACGACGCTCCGACGGCGGTGGCAGACCGGGCAGTTCATGCGGGTTCAGATGCCCAGCGAGGCGTTCGATGGTGGGAAAGCGGAAGAGATCGACCAGGGGCAGGTCCGGATAACGCCGCTTGAGCCGGGTATGGACCTGCACCAGTAGCAGCGAAGTCCCGCCGGCTTCGAAGAAGTTTTCATCCGGAGCCACCGATTCACGGCCGAGCACGGCGCCCCAAGTCTGTGCGATGAACCGCTCGTCCTCTCGCAATGGGCGGTCGACGTGCCGGGTGATCGGCTCGGGCATAGGCAGACGACGGCGGTCGAGCTTGCCGCTGACCGTCAGTGGTAACGCATCGAGCAGCATCAGGGTGTCGGGCACCATATAGCCGGGCAACTGCGCCTCCAGGTGGCGGCGCAGGTCGGCTTTCACCTCGTCCGCGCCAGCCTCGGGCACCACATAGGCCACCAGCCGTGCGGCGGCCGGGTCGTCACCGTGCACGGCCGTCGCCGCCGAGCGCACCCGCGGGTGCGCGGTCAGCACCGCGTCGATCTCCCCCAGTTCGATGCGCTGGCCGCGCAGCTTGATCTGGAAATCCAGCCGGCCGAGGAACTCCACCGACCCGTCAGGCAGCCAGCGCGCTCGATCGCCACTGCGGTACAAGCGTGCTCCGTGATCGCCCCCAAAGGGGTCGGGCAGGAAGCGCTCGGCCGTCAATCCCGGCTGGTTGAGGTAGCCCAGCCCGATCTGGCTACCGCCCAGATAGAGCTCGCCGGGCACGCCCACCGGTACCGGCTGGCCGTGGGTGTCCAGAATGTGCAGCCGGCAGTTGGGCATGGGATAGCCGATGGGCGGGCTACGCCGTCCTCCCGGCGGCAGGCTGTCCCAGGCGGTAACGTCAATGGCCGCTTCGGTGGGTCCGTAAAGGTTGTGCAGCGAAGCCGAGAAGCCGCAGGCGAAGAAGCGCCGCTCCAGATCGGCCGAGAGCGCCTCGCCGCTGACGAACACCCGTTTCAAGCCGGCACAGGCCACCGGGTCCGCCGTCGGGAGGAAGGCCTCGAGCATCGAGGGCACGAAATGCAGCACGGTGATGCCGTGGCGGGCGATGGCGGCGGCGAGTTGACCAGGGTCGCGATGGGCGCCGGGCCGGGCGACGACCAGACGCGCGCCGGCGATCAGCGGCCAGAAGAACTCCCATACGGACACATCGAAGGTATACGGCGTCTTCTGCAAGACCCGATCGCGCGGCCCGAGGGTGTAGTGCTGCTGCATCCACGCCAGGCGGTTGACGATGCCGCGCTGGCTGTTGATCGCGCCCTTGGGGGTGCCGGTGGAGCCGGAGGTGAACAGCACGTACGCCGGATCGCCGGGGCCCAGCGGCGGCGATCCGGTCAACGGCTCACCACGCTCGGCGACATCGTGCCAGCGGGTACCCTCGGGTAGACGCGGGGCCAGGGCCGGGCTCGTCACCACCCGGTCGGCCTTGGCCGTGGCCAGCATCCGGGCCAGCCGGGCGTGGGGCTGCTCCGGGTCCAACGGCATGAAGGCCGCCCCGGTGCGCAGGATGGCCACCAGGGTGACGACCAGCTCCAGCGAACGCTCCAGACACACACCCACCGGCTGGCCCGGCTCGACCCCGGCAGCAGCCAGGGCACCGGCCAAGGCATCGGCGCGGGCGAGCAAATCGGCATAGCTCAGCCGCTCGTCCTCGTACACGACGGCAATCGCCTCGGGCGTGCGGGCGGCCTGGGCATCGATGAGGTCGATCAATCGCAACGGCCCGTCGAAGTCAACCCGGGTATCGTTCCAGTAGACCAGGCGTTCGAGTTCCAGACCGGTCATCAACGGCAGGGCGTCGACGTGTCGCCGCGGGTCGTCCAGCGCCGCGGCGAGCAGCCGCCGGAAATGCCCTTCCAGGCGCACGATGCTGCCGGAGTCGTACAAGTCGGTGCGGTAGACGAAACCGCCCGCAAGCCCGTCGCTGCGCTCGTCCAGGTACAGCGACAGGTCGAACTGCGCCACACCGGTGTCGATCTCCAGCGGGCGGACGTCCAACCCCGGAATCCGCGGCGCATCCAGTGTGGCGGCCTGATGGCTGAACATCACCTGGAACAACGCATGGCGGCTGAGATCGCGCGGCAGCGCCAAGCCCTCGACCAGCTTCTCGAACGGCAGGTCCTGATGCGCCTGGGCCTCCAGCGCCCGGGCACGAACCCGCTGCACCAGAGTGCGGAAATCGGGTCGCCCGGAGAGGTCCAGGCGCAGCACGACTGTGTTGACGAAACAGCCGATCAGCTCCTGGGTCTGTGGCCGCTCGCGACCGGCCACCGGAATGCCGATGGCGAAATCGGTCTGGCCGCTGTAGCGCGACAGCAGCACGGCAAACGCGGCCAGCAGCACGTGGAAGCGGGTGGCACCCAATTCTGCCGCCAAGTGCGCAACGGCCTCTGACAGCCCTTCTTCCAGCGCGAAATCATGGCGCGCGCCCTCGGCACTCTGCACCGGCGGCCGTGGACGGTCGGTAGGCAGCTCCAGCGTCGGCAACCCCGCCAGACGCTCGCGCCAGTGGGCCAGCAGGGTGTCGAGACGGGTGGGGCTAGCGCCTGGGATCGCCGAGTTGTACTCGGCAGCCGGCTGAAAGCCGGCCGGGGGCGAAGCCGTGGCGCCCGAACCAGCGCCTTCCTCATGGGAAGCCGGTTGCAGATCGGCCGACCTGTGGTCGGCTGCCGAGTACAACTCGGCGATCCCAGGAGGGGAACCCAGCAGGCCTTCCGACACACGCCGCGGCCGGGCGGCAGAGCCTTCCGCGGCCTCAAGC
>CBFGWV010000116.1:0-13751 GCA_965652545.1 uncultured Candidatus Competibacteraceae bacterium
CCGATCGCGCTCAGGGGAGCGCTCCTACGGGTGCCAGATGCGGGCTTGGCACCGGACCGGCGACTGAAGATGCCACTGTCCTCGCAACCAGCACCCGTAGGAGCCCTGCCCTCAGGGCGATTGCCCGATACACCACCGCACCCATCGAGGTTCAATAGCGGCCCGGGCCGATCGCGCTCAGGGGAGCGCTCCTACAGGTGCCGGATGGCGGGCTTGCCACCGGCTTGAACGATGCTGTGATCGCCTCAGCCGGGCGGGTTGCCGCCCCGCCCGCCGTTTAACATCGCCAACACCCGATCGACCAGCAGCCCCGCCGCCCCGGTTTGCCGCTTCGGGTCGTGCAGGGCGTCCCAGTCGATGGGCAGGTCGCAGTCCCTGCGGAGGATGTCGATCAAATGGGCATCGGCGCGGACACTGGCACAAGCGGTCTTGACCTGCGCCTGGGCGTCGGCTAGGGGCATGTGGGCGGCGAGGGCGAAGGCGGCGGCTTCGGCCAGGATAAGGCCGTTGGACGATTCAATGTTGGCCTGTATGCGCTGGTGGTCGGCGTCCAGCGATGTGCACAGCACCTCGGCATGGCCCAGTGCGGCGCCGGTGGCGGCGAGCATTTGCGGCAGAACCAGCCATTCCTGGCTCCAGGCGGCGCCGTCGCGTTCGTGGGTATGAAGCAGGGTCTGGTGCAGGCTGCCAAGCAGTGCACCGTTGTGGCGGGCCAGGGCGACCAGGGTTTCGGCGCTGACCGGGTTGGCCTTGTTGGGCATGGTGGAGGAGCCGCCGCCAGTGCCGGCATGGACTTCGCCGATTTCGGACTGGCCGAGCAGGATGAGGTCGGCGCCGATCTTGCCCAGGCTGCCGCTGACGAGACTCAGCCAGCCGCCGAGTTCGGCCACGTTGTCGCGTTGGTTGTGCCAGGGCAGGGGCGGGGCGTGCAAACCCAGGCGGCCGGCGAGGGCGTCCATGAGGGCAGGGCCATACGGGCCGTAGACCGATAAGCTGCCCACGGCCCCACCGAGTTGAACGGCAAGCAGGCGCGGTCTGAGTTCGCCCAGGCGGTCACGGTGACGCAACAACGGTGCCAGCCAGCCGGCGATCTTCAACCCCAGCGTCGTCAGCGTGGCCTGTTGCGAGCGGGTGCGCGCCGCGATGGGGGTGTCGCGGTGACGCCGGGCGCACCCGGCCAAGGTGTCGATGATGGTCTGCAAGCGGGCGTCGAGCACCGCGAGCGTATCGCGCAGTTGCAGGACAAGGCCGGTGTCCATGATGTCCTGGCTGGTGGCGCCCCAGTGCACGAAGCGTTGGTGTGGCGCCCCGACGGCCTGGCGCAGGGCCTTGACCAGGGCGGGCACAGGGATGCCGTCGCGCGCGGTTGCGGCGGCCAGGCCGGCGGGCTCTGGCGTGAGGGTTTCGGCTGCCGTCGCGATGGCCGCGGCGGCGTCGGGGGGGATGATGCCGAGCGCCCCCTGGGCCTGAGCCAGGGCGGCTTCGACACGCAGCATGGCGTGTAGGACGGCGCTGTCGGAGAACGTGTCCGTCACTTCGGGCGCGGCGAACAAGCCGCCCAGCAGGATGGAGTCGAATGGGCCGATCGCCATGGGGTACCTCTCCAGTCCGTGCCTCAGACGTCGAAGAATACCGTTTCGCGCTCCCCTTGCATGTGGATATCCCAGCGATAGACGACGCCTTCGTCGTCGACCTCTCGTCGTGCGATGAGGGTGGCGCGGCGTTCGGCGGGCACGGAGGTCAGCACCGGGTCGGCGGCATTGGCGGCGGCCTCGTCGTCGAAGTAAACGCGGGTGTAGACATGCGATAGCAGCCCGCGCATGAACACCAGCACGTCGATGTGGGGGGCAAGCCCGGGTGCGGTGGCAGCGGGTTTGACGGTGTCGAAGACAAAGCGCAGCAACGCATCGGTGCCCGTGCCGGCGCGGGCGAATCCCTGAAAGGCATCGCTGTCGGCAGCGAAGGCCGCCGGCTCCGCGTAGCGCCCCGAGGAGTCCGCCTGCCAGATCTCGATCATCGCATCGTCGATCGGCGCGCCGGTGTCGTCGATCACCCGTCCGGCCAGGCGGATGCGTGGCCCGGGGTCGTCCCCGGTACGCACGCGCGGCGTGGCCAGCGCGGTGAACGGGTAACCGTACTGCACGGCGGTCAGGCCATAGGCGAAGAACGGCCCGACGGTTTGCGAGGGTGTCTGCGGCAGGCTCATGGATCAGCCCTCCATGGGGGTGTCGCGCGGGCCGCGCAAGACGATGTCAAAGACATAGCCCAAGGCGATGCCCGGCTCGGTGACCTCGATGTCAAAGCGAGATATCAGCCGCTCGCGTGCCCGTTCCGGCACGGCGTTGAAGATCGGGTCCAGCGGCAGCAGCGGGTCGCCGGGGAAGTACATCTGGGTTACCAGGCGGCTGGCCCAGGCCGGGCCGAACAGTGACAAGTGGATATGCTGCGGACGCCAGGCGTTGTAGTGATTGCCCCAGGGGTAGGCGCCGGGTTTGATGGTGCGGAAGCGGTACACCCCCTGGGCGTCGGTGACGCAACGGCCGGCGCCGAAGAAGTTCGGGTCCAGCGGTGCGTCGTGCCGGTCGCGCGTGTGGATATAGCGGCCGGCCGCGTTGGCCTGCCAGATCTCGACCACGGTGTTCGGCTGTGGCCGGCCGCGCTGGTCGAGCACCCGCCCGGTGACGATGATGCGTTCGCCCAGGGGCTCCCCACCGCTGGCGCCGTTGCGGGTGAGGTCGGCATCGCCGTCGACGACGCAGTCGGCGCCAAAAGCCGGTCCGCTGCGCTCCGCGATCGTGTGCGCCAGCGGCAGCAGCGGTTTGGACGGCCCGCGCAGCAGCGTCGATTTGTAGGCTGGGTGCACCAGCGGCGGATGGCTGCTCCAGTCGCGCGCATCGAATGTCATGACGTCGTCTCCTGGGTGTCGCCGTCCAACTCGTCGAAGGTCTGGCGGGCCAGCTTGATCGCCGTATTGGCGGCCGGTACCCCGGCGTACACGGCCACGTGCAACAGCACCTCGCGCACATCGTCACGCGTGGTCCCGGTATTGCGCGAGGCGCGCACGTGCATGGCCAGCTCTTCGTGATGCCCCAGTGCGGCAAGCAACGCGATGGTCAGCATCGAGCGTTCGCGCGGGGTCAGGCCCTCACGGCTCCACACCGAGCCCCAGGCGCCCTCGGTGATGAAGCGCTGAAAATCGCCGTCGAAGACGCTCTTGCGCGCCTCGGCCTGGTCCACGTGGGCGTCACCCAGCACGGCGCGGCGGGTCTTCATGCCCGTGGTGTAGCGATCGTTGTCCCCGTCCGACTCAGCCAAGCCCCACCTCCTGCAGCAGTGCGCCTATGTGTTGCGATACCGCCTGCGGTGCATCGACGCAGGGCAGGTGGCCGGCACCGGGCACCGCGACGAAACGGGCGCCTGGAATGTCTGCGGCCATGGCCTGGACCAGCGCCGGCGGTGTCGCCTGGTCTTCGCTGCCGGCCAGGCACAGCGTGGGGACGTCGATCACCGTGGTGTGAGCGGTGAGGTCGGCATCGCGAATCGCCGCACAGGTGGCGGTGTAGCCGCTAGGCGAGGTGCGCAGCAGCATGTTGCGCATCAGCGCCAAGCGGTCCGGCTCATGGCTGGCGAACGACGGCGGGAACCAGCGCTCGAGCACCGCATCGGCGATGGCCATCATGCCGCCGCCCGCCACCGCGGCGATACGGGTGTTCCAGGCCTCGGCCGTGCCGATGCGCGGGGCCGTGTCGCACAACACCAAGGCCTTCAGCCCGATCGGCCGTTTGGCGGCCCAGCGCAGGGCGATCTGGCCACCCACCGACAAGCCGACCAGCGCCACCGGCCGGCAGCCCAAGCCATCGAGGATCGCCGCAAGATCGGCGACGTGATCGTCGATGCCGAACGCCCCCGCAGCCGTGTCCGACAGCCCCTGGCCGCGCGCGTCGTAGCGGATACAGCGGCAGGTCGGCGACAGATCGTCCACCACCGCGTCCCAGATCCGCAGGTCAGTGCCCAACGAGTTGACGAACACCACCGCCGGTGCCCCCCGCTCACCCTGATCGCTGATATGGAACGTCGCGTTGCGTGCTCGAATCGCCTGCATGAGCTTTCCCGCTATGGACAGGTATGGCGAGAATGTCGGAGAAATGATTGGTTATGTAAAATTACATTTGTGGACGAAACTATAACCAAACACCGCTGTGGAATACCCAGCCGCCAAATACCGAGCACGGAGGCTCCCCTCTCCCGCCAGGGGAGAGGGGCTTTGTGGCCGACCTGACCGGAATCCATAAGAGCCAGACTTAAAACCTAAAACTTAAAACTTAAAACCCTCAAAGGACCCCCATGCGCGGCCTGGATCAACGCATCAAATACCGACACCTGCTCTGTTTCCTCGAGGTCGCCCGGCAGAAAAGCGTGGTGAAGGCCGCCGCCCTGCTGAATATCACCCAGCCGGCCGCCTCCAAGACGCTGCGCGAGCTCGAAGAAGTGCTGTCGGTGCGTCTGTTCGATCGCAGCAAACGCGGTATCCAGCTCACCCGCTTCGGCGAGGTCTTCCTGCGTTATGCGGGGGCCAGCGTCACGGCCTTGCGCCAGGGGGTGGACTCCATCACCCAGGCCCGCGCCAAGGGGCAGTTCACTATTGCCATTGGCGCGTTGCCCACCGTGGCCGCGCGTATCATGCCCGAGGCCGTGCAGGCGGCGCGTGCCGACGGCTTGGAGAGCAACGTCAAGATCGTGACCGGCATGAATACGGTATTGCTGTCGCAGTTGCGGGTCGGCGAGCTCGATCTGGTCGTCGGCCGCCTGGCCGAGCCGGAGCTGATGACCGGGCTGGCGTTCGAGCATCTGTACTCCGAGCCGGTGGTGTTCGTCGTGCGCCGCGGGCACCCGCTGCTGGACGATGCACTGTTCGACCTGGGGCGCATCCGTGACTTCACCGTGCTCATGCCCACCGAAGACTCGATCATTCGACCGGTGGTCGATCGACTGCTGATCGCCCACGGTGTGGGTGCGATTCCCGACCAGATCCAATCCGTCTCCATGGCCTTCGGCCGCAAGTACGCGCGCATCTCCGATGCCATCTGGATCATCTCGCGCGGCGTGGTGGCCGACGACCTTGCCGAGGGTGCACTGGTCGCCCTGCCGGTGGACACCGCCGACACCAAAGGACCGGTCGGCTTGACGCTGCGGGCCGACACCCCACCGGGCCCGGGTACGCTATTTTTGATGCAGACCATCCGGGCGGTTGTCGCCCGCGATCAGCAATAACTCCGTGGGTATGTAATACCGTCTATTAGTCATTTTTCAATAACCGCACGGACGCATCATACTCGTGGGGCCCACATCCAAGACGTCGCCCGACGACGCGTTTCCAAAGGAGAGCCTCAAGTCATGAATGCCTTGCGATGGTTATGTGTCCCGGTCGTGGCCTTGACGGCGCTGACCGCCCCGGCCCAGGCCCAGGAGGTCACCCTCACGGTTCATCATTTCCTAAGCGCCAAGTCCCCGGCCCACACCCAGCTCATCGAGCCCTGGGCCCAGCGTTTGCAGGAGCAATCCGGTGGCCGTATTGCCGTGGAAATATTCCCCTCGATGACCATGGGCGGAAAGCCGCCCGAGCTGTACCGCCAGGTGCGCGACGGGGCGGTGGATGTGGTGTGGACGGTCACCGGCTACACACCGGGGGTGTTCCCCCGCTCGGAGGTGTTCGAGCTGCCGACCGTCCATGAAGGCTCGGCTCTGGCGACCAACCTGGCCATCCAGGACAACTTTGCACTGATCGCCGATGACTTCACGGACATCAAGCCGTTGCTCATCCATGTCCATGCCGGCAACGCCATGCACCTGCGCGATACACCGGTAAACGCCCTGGCCGACGTGGCCGGCATGAAACTGCGCACCCCCTCGCGCACCGGTGGCTGGATGATTGAAGCCTGGGGCGCCGAGCCCGTCGGCATGCCGGTGCCCTCGTTGCCCGAGGCCTTGTCCAAAGGTGCGGTGGACGGTGCCCTGGTACCGTTCGAGGTCATGGCACCGCTGGGGCTGCATGAGCTGACGGCGTATTCGGTGGAAGGCCCGGGGGCTGCGCGTTTCGGCACCGCGGTGTTCATGTTCGCGATGAACAAGGAACGCTACGACGCCTTGCCCGATGACCTCAAGGCGATCATCGACGCCAACGCCGGTGCCACACTGGCCGAAGAGGCCGGGCGCGTCTGGGATGCGATCGAAGCGCCCGGCAAGGCGATGCAGACCGATTCGGGCGGCGAGATCATCACCTTGTCCGCTGAGGCCAAGGCCGCGTTCGATGCCGCCGGTGAAACCGTGGTGCAGCGCTGGATCGACGAGGCCAACGCCGCCGGCCTGGATGGCGCCGCTCTGGTGGACGCGGCGCGCGCCGGCATCGCCGGCCACAGCGTGCAGTAAACGCGCCGTGTTCCGCGGGGGCGCCACGCCGGTGGGCGCCTCTGCCTCCGACTCCCGAAAAGACGAGGTCCGCGACGCAATGCCCGCAATGATCGAACGGGTCGCCGCCGGCTGGGCGCTGACCGGTGGATTCGGCGCCCTGCTCATTGTCCTGGTCACCAGCCTCAATGTCGGCGCCTTCATGGTCGATCGCCTCACCCGCCTGGCCGGTGTGCACGTCACCGCCCTGCCGGGCTACGAGGACCTGGTGCGCTTGCTGGTCAGCAGCGTGGCGTTGATGTTCCTCCCGTATTGCCAACTGCGTGGCGGTCACATTCGGGTCGAACTGCTCGAGCGGACCATGCCGCCGGGTCTGGCCCGGGCACTGGACGCGCTGTGGCTGGGCGTCACCGTGCTCATGGCCTTGTTTCTCGCCTACTGGATGACCATGGGCCTGCTGGAAACCCGCAGCGACAACGTGCTCTCGCGTGTGTTGGGTTGGCGCGAGTGGCCGTTCTACCTGCCCGGGGTGGTCTCCATGCTGTTGTGGGCGGCCGTCGCCGCCGCACAGGCTGTCGGGGTGGTGCGCCATGGGTGAGCGCGAGCTGGTCGGCATCCTCGGCCTGGCATCGTTGTTCCTGCTGCTGGGGCTGCGCATGCCCATCGGCATGGCCATGGTGGCCGTGGGTATCGGCGGCAACTACGTCCTCAGTCTGGTGGTGCCCTACCTGCGGTTCGAGCCGTACCTGAAGCAATTCAAGACCTTGCTTTGGGGCACCGTGGCCAACTACGACCTCTCGGTGGTGCCGCTGTTCGTGCTCATGGGCTTTCTCGCCGCCCACGCGAACCTCAGCCGCGACCTGTTCCAGGGCTTGCGTGCTTTGGTGGGGCGGGTGCGCGGCGGTGTCGCCATGGCGGCGATTGCCGCCTGTGCGGGTTTCGGCGCGGTGTGCGGCTCGTCCCTGGCCACCGCCTCGACCATGGGGCGGGTGGCCTTGCCCGAGCTGCAACGCCTCAACTATGCCCCGCGCCTGGCCACCGGCGCGCTGGCGGCCGGCGGTACGCTGGGGATTCTCATCCCCCCGTCGATCGCCCTGGTGATCTACGCCATCATCGTCGAGGGCTCGATTCTGCAGATGTTCCAGGCGGCGGTGCTGCCCGGTCTGGTCGCGGTGATGTTCTTCATCGCCGTCATCGCCATCCAGGTGCGGCTGAATCCGGCCATTGCCCCGGCGGACATCCCCATGCCACCGGCCGAGCGCCGCCAGGCCTATGTGCGCCTGATCCCGGTGCTGGTCATCTTCGGTGGGCTGATCGCCGGCCTCGGTGCCGGCTTGTTCACGCCGACACCGGCCGCCGCGGTGGGGGTGTTCGTCATCGGGGCCTACGGCTTGATACTGCGCCGCTGGGGTGGTGGGTTGACCTGGAGCGGGCTCAAGGCCTCCCTGCTGCAGACGGCGGTGACCAGCGGGATGATTTATTTCATCCTCTTCGGCGCCGAGGTCCTCAAAACCTTCTTCACCCGTGCCGGCCTGCCCGCGGCGCTGGCCACTTGGGCCGGCAGCAGCGGCATCGACCCCTGGCTGGTGCTCATCGGCATGCTGGTGATCCTCATCGTGCTGGGCTGCTTCATGGAGTCTTTGTCGATGATCCTGGTTATCGTGCCGTTCTTCTGGCCGGTGTTGCTGGAGCTCAACGGCGGCGACTACGTGACGGCCACCTCGGCGGCCTACGGCATGGACCCGGCAAGCCTCAAGCTGTGGTTCGGCATTCTCGCGCTGGTGGTGGTGGAGCTCGGGTTGATCACGCCGCCGGTGGGGCTGAACGTCTTCATCATCAGCGCCATTTCGCGTGATGTGCCCATGTCAGAGATTTTCCGCGGCGTCATGCCGTTCTTTGCCGCGGAGATTGTGCGCGTCGGCTTGTTGCTCAGCCTGCCGGGGCTCGTGCTCATCCTGCCGCGGCTGCTCTCGTGAGGCCCGCCATGAACAAAACCCAGGTTGCAATCGTCGGTGCCGGCCCCGCCGGCCTGCTGTTGTCGCAACTGCTGGATATCCACGGCATCGATTCGGTGGTTTTGGAGCGCCGCTCGCGCGCCTATGTGGAAGGCCGCATCCGCGCCGGCGTGCTGGAGCAGGGCACGGTGGACCTGCTGCGCGAGGCCGGAGTGAGCGCGCGCTGCGAGCGCGAAGGGCTGGTGCACCACGGTATCGAACTCGCCCTCGACGGGGTGCGCCGGCATGTGGACTTGAGCGGTCTCACCGGCGGCAAGGTAGTGACCATCTACGGCCAGACTGAGGTTACCAAGGACCTCAACCACGCCCGCGAGGCGCGCGGCGGGCAGGTGCTGTTCGAGGTGTCCGCGGCGATGCCTCACGATGTGCTCGGCCATCACCCGTATGTCACGTATACACACCAGGGGGTGTCGCATCGCCTGCACTGCGATGTCATCGTCGGTTGCGACGGTTATCACGGCGTGTGTCGCACGGTCATACCGCGGACGGTGCTCAAGACCTATGAGCGCATTTATCCCTACGCCTGGCTGGGCATCCTCGCGCGCTGTCGACCGGCGGCCGATGAGTTGATCTACGCGCGCAGCCGGCGCGGCTTTGCCTTGTTTTCGATGCGCTCGACGAGCCTGGCGCGCAATTACATTCAGTGTCGCCCGGACGAAGACTTGGAGGCTTGGCCCGACCAGCGGGTGTGGGATGAGTTGGATCTGCGCTTGGGGGGTGAGGCTTTGGAGCATGGCGAGGTCATCGACAAGAGCATCACGCAGATGCGTTCGTTCGTGACCGAGCCGATGCGCCATGGGCAGTTGTTCCTGGCCGGCGATGCGGCCCATATCGTGCCGCCCACGGGCGCGAAAGGCCTCAACCTCGCGGCCAGCGATGTGCATTACCTGGTCGAGGGCTTGGTCGAGTTTTACAAGCAAGGTTCGAGCAGCGGGCTGGATCATTACTCGCAGCGTGCGTTGGCGCGGGTGTGGAAGGCGCAGCGGTTCTCGGCTTGGATGACGGCTTTGTTGCACAACGCCAGCGAAGACCCGCTGTTCGAGGATCGTATCCATTACGCCGAGATGGATTATGTGTTGTCTTCGGAGGCGGCGCGGACGACCCTGGCGGAGAACTACGTGGGGTTGCCGTACTGACGGCATTGGCGGTGGCATGGTTGCCTTTCGCCCATTCGACTGCACGCCAAGCGCGTTGTGCTTTCCCTGGGATCACCGGTTTTCAACCGGTAGCGCAAGCGCGGCTTGCGCCAGCCACCGGCGGGGTTTGGCGCCCATCCCACGCCTATTCAGTCCGGGTGGGTGTGGATCGGACCCGCTGTGAACACATCCGTGTGCGCTCGACGGCAGCATCCATGCTGCCGACGGTCCGATCCACACCCACCCAGACTGACGAGGCTTACTGTGGTGGGGTGTTGACGTAATAGATGGTTGCTTGAACGGCTTTGGCGAAGCATATACGAAAGCCACTTCTCTGCCTCCTACAGTTGATTAGGCGGAGTCGGCTTGAGCCCATAGCAGGTGAATACTGTGTTATCCAAGCAGTTTGTCATATTCGGCGTGTGATCCGATCCAGAACCACAAGACGCCGTCTGGGACTTCGACACCAAGCGCTCGATATTGGCGCCCAACTCGAACGGAACGATATTGTCCCACTTTCTTGAAGTGAAGCGAGGGATGTTGAGGGTTCTTCTTGAGTAGTTCGTAGTTCTTACGCGCTAATTCTTGAATCTGAGAGGGGAGCGCTTCCAAACCGGTCCAGAATTCAGACGAGGCGAAATGCCTCATAGTTCTCGACTCCCCCCGCGTTGATGATCTGCAAGTGCTTTTGCTGCAAAAGTGTCAAGCTTACCCGTCATGGCATCGGCCTCAATTTGACGATCCCATGCATCACCATCAAAATTCATGAACCATTCACGGAATGCGGCAAGTTCCTCTTTTGATAAATGCCGAACTTCGTTTTCAATGGTCTCAACTTTGCCCATTTTTCTGCCTCCAGATGTCAGTAAGTGTCAGTGTACCTTGTCATGGCCACAACAGGCTAACAGTCGGCTAGGACTTGTCGGACTGTCAACCGAGTCGCTTTCTTCGCCTCAGTATGATGGCGCCAGACCTGCTCGCGGCTGACCGGTATCGCCCACTTGCACGGCATCGGCCAGGCCGTGGACATAGTTGGCGAAGGCTCAGATCACCACGCCACCGTCGTCACGGACGATCTTCTACATGTCGGTGTATATCTCGGCGGGTTTGTTCTCGTCGAGCTCGGCGCGGGCGACGTTGGCAGACAACTATGTGGGGCTGTCGAACTGACGAGTTCAGCCTGCGTCCATTCAGGCGCCGGCTTCAGCGACGGGGTGGGCAATCGTCTTACCCTTCGCCGCCACCCCGTCAACGATGACTTGGCCGATCCCGCGTGAGCACGGCTCTATGCGCGCTTCGACGTGATAGACATCGTGCAACAAAGCGGGGGTGATGACCTCGGGTGACGGGCCGCAAGCAATCAGCTTGCCGTTGGCAATGACCATGGTCTGATCGCAGAAGCGCAGCGCGTGGTTGAGGTCATGCAAGGCAATCAGTACCACCATGCCTCGTGCGCGGGCAAGGCTCTGCGTGTAGGAGAGCACTTCGACCTGCCGCGACAGGTCGAGGGCCGAGGTGGGTTCGTCCATCAGCAGCACATCCGGCTCGCGCACCAGCGTTTGTGCCAGGCTGGCGAGTTGCCGTTGGCCACCGGAGAGCTCGCCGATGTTCTTGAAGGCGATGTCCGATATGCCGAGCGCGGTCATGGTTTCGTCGATGCGCTTGAGATCGTCGTCGCTGACGGACCAGGACGAGCCCTGTTTGCGGGCGAGCAGGATCGACTCGTAGACGGTGAGCACCGCGTTTGCGGCGGTATCCTGCGGCATATAGCAGATGGCGTTTCTCTGCGCTCTCGCGCCCTCGACATGCACGTACCCCGGTCCTTGCAGCAGCCCGGCTATGCGCCTGAAGAGCGTCGATTTGCCGGCGGCGTTGGGGCCGATCAATGCCACCACCTCGCCACCCTTGAAGGCGGGCGTCGTCACGCCTTGGACCTGCAGCTTCTTGCCATAACACGCGCCGAGGTCGTCCAGCCGGATGGCTACCATGAGCGTCTCGCGTTGGAGAGAATGAGGGCGATGAAGAAGGGAATTCCCACGAGCGACGTCACCACGCCGATCGGGAAAATAGTGCCCGGAATGAGTGACTTGCTCACCACGGAGCTGGCAGAGAGGATGAGCGCCCCAGCCAGCGCGGAAGCAGGCAGGAAGAAGCGCTGATCCTCGCCGATCAGCATACGTGCGATGTGCGGCCCCACCAGGCCGATGAAGCCGATGGTGCCGACAAAGGCCACGGGGATGGCGGCTAGCAGGCTCACCAGGATCATTGTCTCCAGCCGCAGTCGTGTGACCTTGACGCCGAAGCTCGCCGCTTTGTTCTCACCCAGTCGAAGCGCCGTCAGCGCCCAGGCGCGCCGTGCGAACAAGGGTAAGGTAACGGCGAGAACAAACGCGGTAACCGCAAGCTTCGGCCAGGTGGCCTTGGTCAGGCTCCCCATGGTCCAGAAGACCACCGCTGCCAGCGCCTGTGAGGACGACATGTACTGGACGAGCGACAGCAGTGCGTTGAACGTAAACACCAATGCGATGCCGAGCAGCACGATAGTCTCGACGGTCACGCCACGCTTGGCGCTCAGCATATGGATCAGTAGCGCCGCCAGCATGGCCATGACGAAGGCATTGAGCGGCACCACATACTCAATTGCCGCCGGGATGATCACCACGCCGAAGGCCAGTGCAAGCGCCGCGCCGAAGCTCGCCGCGGCCGAGATGCCCAGTGTGAAAGGGCTCGCCAAGGGGTTGTTGAGAATGGTCTGCATCTGCGCGCCGGCCACGCTCAGTGCCGCGCCGACCACCACAGCCATGAGCGCCACCGGCATGCGGATTTCCCACAACACCACGCGCACCTGCTGGCTCACGCTGTCGGGCGCAAACAATGCCCGCACCACCTCGCCGAGGCTGTAACGGGCCGGACCAAGAGCGAGATCGACACACAGGCTCAGGACAAGCGCCATGCCCAGTGCGATGAGAATCAGTTGGCGTCGCCAGACCAGGGCGCGGTAGCGTCCGCGCTCCACGCCCGTGCGGGGCACGGCGAGGGCTGCCGGCTCACTCATCGGTCAGCGAAACCCAGTGACCGGGCCGATAGCGGATCGGCAGGAACCGATCGTGCAGTTCGCGGAACGTGGCCTCGGGGTCGAGATCGCCGAATAGATCGGGATGCAGCCACTTCGCCATCTGCTGGATGGCCACGAACTGATAGGGGCTGTTGTAGAACTGGTGCCAAATGGCATGCATCTGGCCTGTCTCGACGGCCTTCACGCCGGTCATGGCCGGCCGTTCGGTCAGGGCCTCGAGCTTGCGCAGGGCCTCCGCCGTATCCTGGCCTGGGCCGACACCCACCCAATTGCCACCAGGCACGTATGCCTCCCATGAGCCGCCGGTGACAATAATGTGGTCAGGGTTGGAGGCAATGATCTGCTCGGGGTTGAGCGTGCCGAAGGTACCGGGAATGATGTCCTTGGCAATGTTCTCCCCGCCGGCCATCTCCACGAACTTGCCGAAGTTGTCGTCACCGAAACTCATGCAGCAATCATCCGAATAGCCGCCGGCGCGATCGATGAACACGGCCGGACGCTCGGGGGCGGCCTTTGCGATGACATCGGTGACCCGCCTTATTTCAGCATCGCGCCAAGCGCTGAACGCCTCGGCCCGTTCTTCCTCTCCAAACAGCGTGCCGAAGAGGCGCATGCTCGGCCCGGTATTGGTGAAGGGCCGCTCCCGAAAATCGACATACACCACGGGGATGCCGGCGGCGGCGAGCTTCTGGATGTAGCGGGCGTCTTCGGTCGCCTGCTTGGACTCGATGTTCATGATCACCACGTCCGGCGCAAGCGCAACCGCCTGCTCCACGTCGAAGGAGCCGTCCTTGAAGCCGCCGAAGGTTGGGATCTCCGCCATATGCGGAAATTTCTCTAGATAAATCGAGTAGTTGTCAGGATCGGCCTGACTGAGATCCTCCCGCCAGCCGACGACACGCTTGAAAGGATTGTCCGTATCGAGCACGGCCACGAGATAGATCTGCCGCCCCTCGCCCAGGATGACCCTTTGCACCGGAACCTTCACGTCCACCTGACGGCTGGCGATATCGGTCACCGTGACGGTCTTCGTCTCCGCGGAGAGCGTCAGAGGCAAAGCAGCGAGCAAGAGGGCTGCGACGCGTGCCGCAGACTTTCGAAGGTTCATGGCAGTCTCGA